>DASZVN010000050.1:0-7740 GCA_035547055.1 Hyphomicrobiales bacterium | reverse complement strand
CGAGGCGCCGTTCTACACGCTGGGCCCGCTCACGACCGACATCGCGCCGGGCTACGACCACATCACGTCGGGCATCGGCGCGGCGATGATCGGCTGGTTCGGCTGCGCCATGCTCTGCTACGTCACGCCGAAGGAGCACCTCGGCCTGCCCGACCGCGACGACGTCAAGGTCGGCGTCGTCACCTACAAGATCGCCGCCCACGCCGCCGACCTCGCCAAGGGCCACCCGGCCGCCCAGCTTCGCGACGACGCCCTGTCGAAGGCGCGCTTCGAGTTCCGCTGGGAGGACCAGTTCAACCTCTCGCTCGACCCCGAGACCGCGGTGAACTTCCACGACGAAACCCTGCCCAAGGAGGCCCACAAGGTCGCCCATTTCTGCTCGATGTGCGGCCCGAAGTTCTGCTCGATGAAGATTACGCAGGACGTTCGCGACTACGCCGCGACGCTGAACGAGCCGGCGGGTGGGGCGAGCGCCCGTGCCGGGCTCACCATCGCCGGCACTATCGCCGACGGCATGGCGGAGATGAGCGAGCGGTTCAGGGAAATGGGCGGCGAGGTGTATGTGGATGAGGCAGCGGTGAAGGCGAGCAACCGGGCGCTTTAGTCTGGCCTCCAGATCCCTTGGGTCCCTGAAAGCGTGGGGTGACATAAGAGAGAAGGCGGGCGGGGATGCTAGAAGAAATTGTAAAGGATGATGTCCATTCGATTAAGGCCTCCAATCAGCCGTTGTTTGACGTATCTACTGACTTCGCCGCTCTTCGTGAGCAACAGGACGCGTTAGTTGCAAAATGGAAGGCGCTTGGGGTTGCAGAACGCATGCAGTACACTGACATTGAAGATTTTAAGACAAAGGCAGGATTGCCAAATCTTAAGTCAGATATCCTGCAGCCTGCACGGAATTTCTATCTCATTTCATCCGAGGTGCAAGCCAGACTTAGATCTCAGGACGATCTGAGGCTCCTGCCCATAGAAGGAATTGATTTTGACGATTCTGTAATAGAACTGGCCGAGAGCTTGGAAAACGTGCCCGATATTCGCGAATTATATAGATTGAGGAAAAAGACTGTCGGGAAATCTGCAAATTCAGGGATAAATGCCGAGGAGGCGCTTCGCCTAAAGAATTGCTTTTCGCAGGGGCGCGAACTATATCTTGCTGGTCGAAATGGCTCCTTGATGGTCAAACCCTTGAATTTCTTTTATGCAATGACCGCATATGCATATGGTATTATTGTATTGAATAATCCTTTGAGATTTAACAAAGGAAATCTTCCAGGATCCCATGGGCTTGGCTATCTGCCCGATGTAGTTCAAGCTCAATTTGGTGGCGATGTAGCTCGTGGGACGTTTAGTGATCTGGTAACGTCCTTTCCTACTCAACTCGTCAAGGGCATCAATCTTGAAATGCACCTAGATTGTACGGAATCGATTTTATCATATTATGAAAATAGATTTAGTGTCTCTCTAGGAACGTTATTGAGTATCGTCCCTGAGATGGCTGCATACTATAAGTTGACAACTGGCCTAAGTAGCAGATGTTTCCCACTTGAGATAGTGAGCGCTAACGATCCACGCAGTTTGAAGTGGGAATTTAGAATCGGCAATGGTGAAATCCGTCCTCGTCCATCGAGCATAGACGAATCGTTTCCTGGATTTGAATCGAGCGAGAGGTTTGGGAAAACTGTTGTCATTGTGCCGGCGGGCGACATCCACAGACTACGATCGTGCATATATTCAGACACCTATGGTAATTTTTGGTTTATCGATAATCCATTTTTCCCAGTAATTCTACCAGAAATTGCGGTAAATTTCTTGATATCATATATATTTTCTAACATTATGAGATATAGACCAGACGAGTGGGGCAATGTTCTAACAAATGATGTCCCATCAAACGTATCTCTTTTGACTAGACATTATTTTTCCTCTCTGCAAAGGAAATTCTTTATATTAGTGTTGAGGTCAATATCTAGATATATTCCTTATGTTACTCAAAATTAGTCTTGAGTACCGTCGTGTGCCGAGGGTGCGCATGCTTGGCATGCGCACCCTACGGTCACTCGCCGAAACGTCCCGGCGTTTCTCGCATGTCGCCGCCACAGTCAGGCGGAAGGTGGCCCTTCAGGAGCGGAAGCAGGTCGCCGACTTGATGGCAGCTCGCGAAGGTGGCGCGAACGACGTGGCGGGCGAGGTCGATGTCCATGGCCGTCGCCGCCTTCAGGCGAAGCGCATCCGGGCGCGCTCGCGCGCCTTCTCGGCCTCGGTCGCGCGGTCGCGTGCCGGCGCCGTGGTGGAGAGCGACTCCAGGAGGCGCCGCGCGGCGTCGGCGACCTCCTCGACCGCCCGGTCGAACGCCGCTTCGTTGGCGTGGGACGGCGTGTGGTAGCCGGAGAGCTTGCGGACGAATTGCAGGGCCGAGGCGCGGATCTCCTCCTCGCTCGCCGGCGGGTCGAAATTGAACAGCGTCCTGATGCTGCGGCACATCGTGCGGCCTCCCGTTGGAACGGTCGGCCGCAGTCTACGGCGCTTTCGCCCGGCCGGACGAGCCCGCGGCCGCTACACCACGCGGAGCGCGCGGAGCGTCCGCTTGCTCGCGATGCGCCAGCCCTCGGGCGTGCGCTTGTGCACCTCGGTGGTCGGGAACACGGCGACGATGCCCTTGGTCGTGCCGGGCTCGCCGTCCTTGCCGCGCGCGCCGGGGATGACCGAGGTCAGCGCCGTCACCTCGGCGGTGTCGTCGTCGATCACCGTCACCTCGACGTTGGTGACGAGGTGATAGACCATCCTGTCCTCGCGCGGCACGTTCGGGTTGCCGCGGTCGGGCAGCTTGTTGACGTGGCCCGCGATCTCCTCGCGGCCGACGAAACCGCCGGCGTCGCCCTCGCGATACCAGACGCCGTCCTCGGCGAAGACCGCGGCCGCCTCGGCGCCCTTCACCGCGTCGAGCCGGTTGTAGAAGCGGATGGTGTTGTGCGCGCATTC
Organism: Hyphomicrobiales bacterium; assembly: GCA_035547055.1. Lineage (GTDB taxonomy): Bacteria > Pseudomonadota > Alphaproteobacteria > Rhizobiales > Methylopilaceae > DASZVN01. The sequence continues at coordinate 4,761 of DASZVN010000050.1, read as the reverse complement.
CCACTCGATCATGCGCCGCTCGGCATCGTTCATCTGAGATACCCCCTCGTTGTCATCCTTGCTCCGCCTGTCCTGGACGCCGCAACGCGGCGATCCGGAATCCGGCCGCAGGCACTCGAAACCGGATCCCGGCTCTCCGCTTCGCTCCGGCCGGGATGACAAGGGCCACGGCTGAATCGTCCCTCACGTCGTCGCGACCAGGAACTCCTCGCCGCTCGCGACATGGAGGCCGTCGCGGCGGCCGGCGAAATAGCGGGCGTTGAGGTCGGCCGCGCCGACGTGGCGGGCCTCGCGGAACCCGGCCTCGCGGGCGAGCGCGATCGCCTCGTCCGGCGAGAAATAGCTCAGAAACGGCGTGCCGTTCGCCGCCGCGCCCCTGGCCGAGAATTCCAGGCCCGGCCGTATCTCGGGCGCGGCCAATTCGATCGGGAGGAGGAAGGTCATCGCCAGCGTCGAGCCCGCCGCCAGGCCGGCGACCTGGCGCAGCATGGCGAGGTTGGCCTCGCGCGTCAGGTACATGCTGAGCCCGGCCGCGGCGACGACCGCCGGACGGCCGGCGTCGAAGCCCGCGGCGGCGATGCCCTCGCGCCACGACCCGCCGGCGGCGAAATCCACCGGCACCAGGCGGAGCCCCTTCGAGACGCCGTAGCCCAGCTCGGACAGGCGCTGCCGTTTCCAGGCGACATGCCCGGGCTGGTCGACCTCGTAGACGGTGACGCGGGCGGCAAGCTCGGGCCGGCGCTGGACGAAGGTGTCGAGCCCGGCGCCGAGGACGACGTACTGCCCGACGCCGCGCGCGGCCTCGCCCTCCACCAGATCCTCGATGAAGCGGGCGCGCGCCACCATCGAGGCGCGGAACAGCCGCGTCACCTCCGGGTGCATGTCGGGCCGGTCGCGCCAGCCGTCGGGCGGCGCGGCCAGCCTCAGGCCGACCTCGTCGGCGAGCACGTGCGGCGGCGCGTCGACGGCGACGTGCATCGCCCGCCACAGCGCCACGCGCACCGCCGTGTCGTCCGGCCCCGCCGCCGCGCCGGCCATGTGCCGCGCCCCGGCTATTCCGCCGCCTGCGCCGGCGGCTCGACCACCTGGCGCACCACCTCGCCGAGGTCGGCGTTCTCGGCGATCAGGGCATCGAACGAGCGGAGGTCGTGGAAGTCGTTCGCGGCCTTGTCGCGCACCACCCCGACCGGGTCCTTGCCGGCTTTGATGTCCTCGATGCCGCGCAGCATCATCCGCCGCGCCGCCGCGACCGCGAGGTCCGAGGTCGCGAGGTGCTCCTTGGTGCGGTCCTGGATGGCGCCCTGGCTCTCGGTCGCGAAGGCGTCGTGGACGTTGAAGTTGCGGCCCATGCCAGTGAAGTTCTCGGCGAACTTCGAGCGGTCCTGCCTGTAGCGGTTCTTCGCCGTGCGAGCATGGTGGAAGCGGTCGACATATTCGTCGGTCGAGCGGTTCTGCGCCATCCGGCTGGTGTGATCGAGCGGGGCGTCGCGGCGCACCGAGAAGTGCCAGCGCCAGTGGCTGTAGTCGTCGATCGGCACGTGCCAGATGCCGATATGGCCGTCGCCGCCCTGCGGCCCGGCGATGACCGACCAGTTCGGCATGCCGTAGGCGGTGACGCGGAGATAGGTGCGTCCGGGCCCGCCCGAGCGGATCTGGAAGATGCGCAGGCCGAACTTGGTGTTCTCGACCTTGAGCTTCGGCGTCTCGTAGGGCTCGATCACCGCCCCCTCGGTCGAGACGCCGAGCGTCTTGAGCGAGCCGAAGTTCAGCCCCGGCTTGCGGTTCGGATCGAACGCCCGGTGGAGCTGGCCGACATGGGCCGGGTCGTAATTGCCCTCGTTGGCCTGCATGTAGTTGCAGTCGAGGAAGACCTTGTGGGAGTGCAGGTTGCCGGCCGGGAAGGTGAAGAAGTCGAAGTCCGGAAACTCCGGCGCCGGCAGCGGCCCCATATAGGCGAAGAAGGCGCCGGCGCGCTCGACCACCGGGTAGGACGGCTGGCGCACCTTGTCCTTGAAGTTCAGCTCCTTGGGCTCGAGCGGCTGCTCGAGGCAGCAGCCGTTCACGTCGTAGAGCCAGCCGTGATAGAGGCAGCGCAGCCCGCCGTTCTCGACCCGGCCGTAGCTGAGGTCGGTGCCGCGGTGGCAGCAATGGCGGTCGAGCAGGCCGACGCGGTTCTGGTCGTCGCGGAACAGCACCAGCTCCTCGCCGAGAATGTCGATCGGGATCGGATCGCCGCCGACCGGCAATTCGTCCGACAGCGCGATCGGCTGCCAGTAGCGGCGCAGCAGCTCGCCGCCGGGCGTGCCCGGGCCGGTCCGCGTCAGGGCGTCATTCTGTTCCTGTGTCAGCATCGCTCGTCCTCCGAACGACCCTCATGCGCCGCCGAAGCGCATCGGGTTGAACGTGATCATCTGCAGCAAGGGGTCGCGGCGCTCGCCGCCGGTTTCGACGTCGACCAAGACGTTGACCAGGGCCGGCTTGCCGGCCTTCACCGCCTTCAGCGCACGGTCGAAGGCGGGGCCGACCTCGGCCGGCGTCGCGGCGAGCTCGCCGTGGCAGTCGAGGCCCTCGGCGACGCGGTCGTAGTGGCTCTGCGCGAGGTCGACGCCGTAGGTGCCGTTGAACAGGCGCAGCGTGATGTTGCGGCTCGAGCCCCAGGCGCCGTCGTTCGCGACCATGACGAAGATCGGCAGCTTGTGGAGCGAGGCGGTCGCGAGCTCGCCGAGATACTGGCCGAGCGCGCCGTCCCCGGTGCCGAGGAAGACCGGGCGGTCCTCGCCGTCCTCCTGGAACGCGGCGGCAGCGCCGATGGCGTGGGGCAGGCCGACGCCCATGGCGCCGAACGGCTCGTGGTCGATGAAGCCGGGCGAGACCTGGCAGCGGACGATCGCCTTGTACCAGTTGTTGGCGTTGGCGCCGTCGCCGACGAAAAGCGCGTTCTCCGGCATGCGCTGGGCCAGCTCGCGCGCCATGCGGAGAGGATGGACCTGGCCATCCTCGCCGCGCCCGGCCTGCTCGATCTTGGCCAGCCGCGGCTTCAGCGCCTCGGCCGCCCAGGACGGATCTCGCGATTTTGCCTTGCGTTTTGCAAGCGCGCCGGCGATGGCCTCGGCGGCGAGCGCGACATCGCCGGCCAGCGGCGCCGCGACGGCCCGGTTCCGCCCGATCTCGCCGGCCTCGGCGTCGATCTGGACGAAGGCGGCGTCGGCCGAGAACACCGGCGGCGCGGCGAAGCCGATGAAGCCGGCCATGCGGCAGCCGGCCAGCACCACCACGTCGGCCTGCCGCGCGGCGAGGCTGCCGACCGGCCACGGGAACACCGTCGCCATGTCCTCCGGCAGCAGGCCGCGGCTCGGCCCCTGCAGCAGGATCGGCGCGCCGAGCGCGCGCCCGAGCTTTTCCAGCGCCGCCCCGGCCCGCGCCCAGTAGGCGCCGGCGCCGGCGACGATCAGCGGCCGCTCGGCGCTTGCCAGGAGCTTCGCCGCCCGCTCGACGTCGGCGGGCGCCGGGCCGGGCTGGCCGGCGCGGAGGATCGGGCCGAGCGAGGCCTCGGCGATCGCGTCGTCGGCCTCGGCATTGGCGACGTCGCGGGGAATTTCGAGCAGCACCGGGCCGGGCTGGCCGGACAGCGCAATCCGCGCGGCGGCCTCGACATATTCGCCGAGGCGCGAGGGGTCGTGCACCACCTGGGCCCATTTCACGATCGAGCGTACCAGGCGGGTGTGGTCGAGCTCCTGCTGCGGCCGCGCGTCGAGCATGCGGATCGGGTTGCGCCCGGCGAACACCAGGACCGGCATCCCCGCGTCGTAGGCCGACGCGATGCCGCCGACGGCGTTGGCGAGGCCGGGCCCGGAGGTGACGCAGGCGACGCCGAGGCTTCGCCGCGTCTCGGCATAGCCGTGGGCGGCCAGCACCACAGGGCTCTCGTGGCGCATGTGAATGAGACGGATGCCGCGCCGCTCCAGCGCGCCGAAGAAGGATTCGAGATGGCCGGGCAGCCCGAACACGGTGCGGACGCCCTGGCGCTCGACCGCCCTCGCCATCAGATCGGCCCCGAGCATGCCCGCCCCACTGCAATACCGGATGGCCCGACGATAGCCGGCTGTTTGGAGCCACTCAAGAATTTTGTTTCATCATTGATCGAGTTGGCGCGGAGCAGCGAAAGCGCCTAGCATGATCCGGGACAGGAGCCCGCGGCGTGAGCGACACCGACGAGACCATCGAACGGGCCGAGGGCACTCCTGTCGCTCGGGAGGGGACACCGGCTGGCGCGCCGCTCGATCCCGGCCAGCTCCGCAACGAGGACTTCATCAGCTACAAGGTCAGCGTGCTCAGCCGCATCATGGACCGCAGCGGCGAGCGGCGCTTCCTGACCGGCTTCGGCCTGCCGCTGACGGCGCTCCGCATCCTCGGCCACCTCCACAGCCATGGCGAGGGCCGCGTGCTCGGCATCGCCCGCGCCATGCACATGCTGGGCTCGCAGGTCAGCAAGAGCATGGTCGAGCTGGTCGAGCACGGCCTCGTCGCCAAGAGCCCGGACCAGAACGACCGCCGCAGCGCCATCTTCGCGCTGACACCAGAGGGGCGGGCGATGGTCGAGGGCGTGCTGAGCCGGGCGATGGTCAAGCAGCGCGAGGTCGCGGGCGTGGTCGGCGCCGAGCGCTACCGCATCCTCGGCGAATGCCTCGACCTCCTGATCGCCCACTACGGCGGCACCGACGACGTCGCCCGCGATCCCGGCGAGGGCGGCTGAGCGCCTAG
>DASZVN010000049.1:0-49459 GCA_035547055.1 Hyphomicrobiales bacterium | reverse complement strand
CGGCGCCAACGAGTTCGCCTTCGAGGTCCAGGGCCGCTACGCGACGCCCGACGAGGCCGAGGAGGACATCCGCCGCCGCCTCGCCGCGAAGGAAGTCGTCATCGGCTTCGGCCACCCGGTCTACACCATCGCCGATCCGCGGAACGCGATCATCAAGCGCCTCGCCCGCCAGCTCTCGGAGGAGGCCGGCGACACCAGGCTCTATGCCGTCGCCGAGCGCATCGAGGACGTGATGGGCGACGCCAAGAAGATGTTCGCGAACCTCGACTGGTACAGCGCCGTCAGCTACCACCAGATGGGCGTGCCGACCGCGATGTTCACGCCGCTCTTCGTCATCGCCCGCACCGCCGGCTGGGCCGCCCACGTCATGGAGCAGCGCGCCGACAACCGCATCATCCGCCCCACCGCGTCTATACCGGCCCGGAAAACCGGCCCTTCGTCCCGCTCGGCGAAAGGCGGTAGCACCTCCCATCATGCTGGCCTCCGGCAGACATCCACGCGTTCGCGGTGCGGCAGGAGCGACGTCCGTTTTTGGATCGCCGGCACAGCACGAGCATAACGGAAAGCTACGTCGACGCCTGCGCCTCAACGGGATAGCGCGTGCAAATCCGTGTCGGCCCCGACGCCCCGTTCCTCACGAATCAGGCGGCTGACGACGCCGCGTGCGCGCGTCGGGCCGGCGTCCGCCAGCGTCAACAACGTGCGGTCGTTCAGCGAACACTCGTCCAGGACGACCTGCTGCGCTTCGAGCATGTCTTTGTCCTCGTTGAACGTGCGGACGATGGCGTCTTTCAGCATGGCGTCCACCTCGCGATCGTCCACCAAGAACTGGCGCGGCATGCCCCAGAAATAATGGGTGGTGCCCTCGGTCTCAGGAACCAGCGCATTGAGCACCTGCCATTGCAGCGCCCCCGAGGAACCAGTCGTTCCGGTCGGCGTCGCCCGGACCGTGATGTTGACATAGCAGGGCGGCGTGAACTCGATGTCTTGCAGGCGATCGATGTTGCCGGTGAAGCCGCGCGCCCTGACGAAGAGCGGCGGAGGCGCGCAGTCTGTCATGAAACGCTTCACCCACACCTTGTTGCCGCGGGCGGTGGTTTCCGCCGGCACCTCGGCGACGGCGCCGTTGCCGATCGTGGCGAGGTGTAGGAAGGCCTCGTGCGACAGATCGAGAAGATTATCGATCAACAACTGGTAGTGCGCCTTGAAATGCAGCGTGCCGCCGATCGGAGCCCAACCCGGCTCCGACTGCCAGTGAAAACCGGGAAGGCTGCGCTCGTCGGCACGGTCGGGTTCGCCCAGCCAGATCCAGGCCCAGCCCCATTTTTCGATGAGGGGAAAGGCGTGCGCGTCACCGTTCTTCGGCAGCGGATTGCCGGGGACACGAACGCATCTCCCTGACGCGTCGAAGGTCGCGCCGTGATAGCCGCACTGCAATCCGTCGTCGACCAGCTTGCCGAGCGAAAGCGGAGCCAGCCGGTGAGGACAGCGGTCCTCCAAGGCCGCCGCTCGCCCGGACCCGTCGCGAAACAGCACGACCGGCACGCCGGCGATCCGGCGCGCCAGGGGCGTGCGCCCGATCTCGGTACTCCACGCGGCGACATACCATTGGTTCTTGAGGAACATCGGAAGGACCTCCCTTTCCGCGCCGCCGCCGTCCGATGGTCTGGAGAGCACGGTCGGCGGCATCGTCCTATCCTCCGGTCACCCTGGCCAGCAGGCGGCTGCAATCGTCGGGCAAGGCGTCGCCGCGCCAGGCGACGTGCTGGTCGGGCCGGACTAGCGCCAGCCGGCGCTCGTAGAGACCCCTCCCCTCGGGGTGGTCGACCACGACAACCTTCAGCGGCATGCCGCGCCGTTCGGCCGCCGCGCGCATCGCCGCCGCCTCCGCATCGGCCGCGTCGAAGCAGAGCAGCGTGAACCCCGGGCCGAGATGGTCGAATAGCGACGTCCGGTCGCGCAGCCAGAGATGCGGAGCACGCCCTCCGGGGCAGGCGCTCGGCACATAGCGGAACGGATCGTCCGGCGGCGGCACACAGCCGTCGCCGACGGTCAGCGGAGAACCATCGTAGCGCACGCCGAGCTGGATGCCGATGGAGGCATATTCCTCTCCGAAGGTCGCCAGCGCCTTCCCGGTCTCGGCCCGTGCCGCCGCCCCCACCGGCGTGTCCTCCTCGAGCGCAGGGCTGACCGGCACCTTGCCGACGTTGCGCGTCAGATTCTTGGCCATTCCGGTGTTGCGGAACGCGATCGGTCGCCGCTCACGCTCGTAGCTGTCGAGAAGCTCCGGGCCGCCCCAGCCCTGGACCATCGCGGCGAGCTTCCATCCGAGATTGGCGGCATCGTCGATGCCGGTATTGAGGCCGAAGCCGCCGGTCGGGGTGAACAGATGGACGGCGTCCCCGCACAGGTGCACCCGGCCTGCGCTGAAGCGGTCCGCTACCAGCGCTTGGCCCGGCGTCCACGTCCAATGGCCAACGAAGTCGAACCCGATCTCCTTGCCGAGGCTGTCCGCCAGCCGCTGGCGGATCAGCGCTTCGTCCGGCTCGTCGTCGCTGTCTCGCAACTGCGTCATGAACAGGAACTCGTCGACCCCGTTCAGCGTGAGGATGTTGCTACGGATATGGGCGTTGACCGTCCAGTACTGCCAGCATTGCGCGTGCGGGATGCTCGGGATCAGCTCGGGCGCGCGCACGTGGCTCGCCACCATCGCTCCGCCGAGATAGGCCTGTCGCTCCACGCTGTCGCCGCCGTAATGGATGTCAAGCTTGCGGCGGATGGCGCTCTGCCCGCCGTCGCAGCCGGCGAGATAGGCGCAGGCAAGTGTCCGCCGCTGGCCGGTCTCCACCTCGACCACTTCGACCTCGACCCCGTCGGCGGTCTCGTGCCAGTCGTCGCACCGCCAGCCGAAGCGGATGTCCACGCAGCGCCGCGTCCGCAGATGCTCGAACACCGCCGCTTCGACATACATCTGGTTGCAACGGAGGATCGGCTCGACCACCTGATCGGTCGGCGCCGCAGCCGCCACCGTCGCCGCCTTCTCGCGCTCCGAGGGCATCCGCAGCCGCGCGAGCTCCCACGCGCTCCAGCGGGTGAAATAGCCGACGTCGGTCGGATAGTCGCGCGGCAGTCCCAGCGCCCGGATCCGCCCAGCCAGCCCAAGGCGGCGGAAATGCTCCATCGTCCTCGAATTATGCGAGCTTCCTTTGGGATGCCAGCGCGGCCGCAGCTCAGTGTTCAGCAGGATGCTACGGACGCCGAGCGCGTCGAGATTGAGCGCCAGCATCATGCCAACCGGGCCGCCCCCGACGATGACGATAGGGGCCGTGTCGCTGCTTGAAAGAATGACTCCCTCCCTCTGTTCGACCTGTCCGGCATCGCCGCGCGGTGGATTACCCCGCCTTGAGACATTCACGATGCCGCGTCTCCGCAGCGGTCATCCCTTGCGACTGCCTCGTCGAAGCATATTTTGGAAATTAATGATATAATTCCGAAACGTCAATCTTCCGTGCGAAGCCCATGTCAATATTTGGAAATTTATGGACAAGCCATGCCCGGGCCGGATAAGATGTGACGTTTCGGGCGGCATTTCCAAATTGCAGGGGTCAAGATGTACCGACTTTCGGCGGCGCAGAGCCAATCGTCGGAAGAAACGGAAGACGAACCCCGCACCCTCGCTGAAGCAGTCTATCGACGCCTTCGCAGCGACATCTTGTGGGGGCAGCTTCCGCCCGGGGCAGCCTTGCGATCGGACCAACTGCGCGAAACATATTCCATCGGCATCAGCCCGCTGCGGGAGGCGCTGTCCCGCCTGACGGCGGAGCGGCTGGTTACCGCGATTGGACAGCGCGGCTTCCGCGTCGCGCCGCTCACCGTCGACGATGTCCGCGATACGCTGGAGACGAGGATCGTCCTCGAAAGCGAGGCGCTGAGGCGCTCGATCGCCGCCGGCGACATCTCCTGGGAAAAGAGCATCATCGCCAATCTCCATGCCCTCTCACGCCTGCCGATCCCCGATCGTGCCGGAACGGCGGCGGAGACCTGGGCCCGGCATCATCGCGAGTTCCACCTCGCGCTGATCGCGGCATCCCGCTCGCGTTGGCTGTTCGAGTTCGCGAGCCTGTTGTTCGATCAGGCCGAGCGGCATCGGGCGGTGACGATGCGCATCGTGAAGATGGCAAACGTCGCGCGAGACGCGCTGAAGGAGCACAAGGAGATCGCCGACGCCACGCTGGCGCGCGACGCCGCTTCGGCGGTGAAGCTGTTGGGCCGCCACTACCGCAGTACGGCGAACCTGCTGATCGAAGTCATCGAACGCAACTCGCTCGGGATCGACCGCGAAAAGATCGGCCTCGTCGAGACCTCGGCCGCGCAACGCGGCACCGCTAAGAAGGGCCGCGTCACGCGCCCGCTGAGCGGCAAGGCCCCGCGCCGCACGCCGAAGCGGAAATAGGCCGGCCCGCAATTCAGCTCCGCGCGGTGGCCACCGCCGCCTCGAAGCCGCCGGTACGGCCCGACAGCCGGACCCGATTGGTCAAGCTCCCGATGCCCGGCGCGCTGATCGTCATGACGTCGCCATTCTTCAAGAAGTCGCCAGTCGCGGCGCCCACCCCGCCGGGCGTGCCAGTGGCGATCACGTCGCCCGGCTCGAGCGCCATCAACTCGCTCGCCGCGGCGATCAGCCCGGGAATGTCGGTGATCAATTCCGCGGTCGAAGACGCCTGCCGGACGACGCCGTTCACCGTGAGCTGGAACGAAATCCGACCGCAGTCTGGCAGCAGCCAGCGCGGCGTGATGCCCGGCCCAAGCGGACAGAACGTGTCCTGCCCTTTCGAAGCGAGCCAGTCATAGGCAAAGGCGGGTGCAAGCGGCTTGGCACGTTGATGGACCGCGCGGGCCGAGATGTCGTTCAGGAGCGTGTAGCCCGCGACATGATCCAGGGCCTTGGCAGCCGGAATGAACCGACCTCCCCGCCCGATGACCACCGCGATCTCTGCCTCCCAATCTACCTTGTCCCCGACGTCGCGGATGAGCACGTCCTCGTCCGGGCCGATGACCGTCGTCGTCGGCGGCTTCAGGAAGAAGAACGGCTCCGGTGCGCTGTCGCCCGTGTTCATCTCGCGCCGGTGGTCGCGGTAGTTCGCGCCGGCGCAGATCACCTTCGGCGGAAACTGCAACGGAGCCCGTAGCCGGAAGCCCGAGAGGGCCGGCGCGTCATCGGGGCTCCAACCCTGCAAGGCCGCAGCGTATTCGCCCCATCGGGACACGACATCGAGCGGGCGCAAGGCCGGCGGCAGGACGTCGATGGAAACGACCCGCCCGTCGGCGCAAATCGCCGCGGCGACGCTGCGGCCACCGACCTCCGCGCTCGCAAGAGACCATCCTACAGCCATGCGATCCCCATCCGTTGCGAGCAGCGGCGCACGGCGATCCGTCTGCGGGAGACGTCCGCCTGCCGAACAAGGCGATCCTTCTTCGGCGCTCCGCCGCGCGGCTCATGTGAGAGTTGCCGCCGCTCTCCGGGAGCGGGAGCCGCCGAACAGGCATTTGCCTGTTCCGTTGCCCGCGTAGCCTCGCCCCCGTCGTCCAGCGACGCCCAACGGTATAAATTTCCAATATCCGTGTCAATTTCCTCAAACCGCGCATGGGGAGGCGCGGTTCGGATCGTTCCTTCGTCTCACGCGTTGCCGCGGCGCTCTCGGAATAGGCCGAGCTTCTGCTGGACCACGCGATCGGAGCCGACGAACAGATAGGTGTCGTCCGCCGCCTCGATCCGATAAGCGTCCCAGCACGGCACGACAAAGATGTCCCGCTTGGAGAAGGAGAAGCTGCGCTTCCGCTCGCCATCGCCGATTTCGACACGGCCCCCGCCTTCCAGGCAGGTGAAGACCGATGCCTCGGTCGACCGGTAGCGCTCGGTGCCGAATCCCTTGGGGAGGCGCTGCATGAAGGCCGAAATAGTCGCCATCGAGGCGCCGCCACTGGTCGGGTCGATGAATTCCATCTTGAGGCCGCAGTAGGGATCGGGCGCGGTCGTCTTCGCCAGCGTTTCCATCGTCTCGCGTGTTCGCGCGTAGGGATAGGCGAAGATCGGCGAGTTGAGCCGCGCGCTCTCGTAGCCGACAGGCAGGAGGTTGCTGCCGAAGCGCAGCAGGCTGTCGCCGGCTGGCGGACCCGCCGGGAAGCGCTCCTCCGGATAACCCTCATGAAAGACCGGCCCCAGCGAATGCACCAGCGGCAGGTCGAGGATGTCCTGCCAGATCACCGGCGCCGTGCCCTCGTGGCCGTGGTCGTGCCAGCTCCAGTTCGGCGTGGTGATGTAGTCGCCGTATTCCATATAGGTCTTCTCGCCGTTCACCGACGTATAGGCTCCCTCCCCCTCGAGCACGACGCGCAGCGCATTCGGCGTGTGCCGGTGCGCCGGCGCCACCTCGCCCGGCATGATGAGCTGCAGGCCGGTGAACAGCGTCTCCAGCGCCTTGCACTGGCCGACGAAGGCCGGGTTCTCCAGCATCAGGACGCGGCGCTCGGCTTCCTTGGCGGAGATCAGATCCGCGGCCTCGATCAGGTTGGCGCGCGCCTCGTCATAGCGCCACAGATGCGGCTGCGCCGCGATCTTCGGCTCCCTCGTCAGGAGGCCGTGATAGCGCTCCCAGAGCGGCGCCATGTTCTGAGCGCCAATCCGGTCGTAGTAGCGCCGGCGGCGCTCCTGGATTTCGTCGTTCGCGGCCATCGCTTCACTCCCCTGCCCGGCGGCATCGCACCGCGGCGAGACCTCTGCATTTGCAATCATTGCATTTGCATGAAATCAGTGCAATACGGAGGCTTCGCTACGCCGATGCCGCACAGGTGGACGCCGGCGGCAAACGACACAGGGGGGGATGCGCGATGAAGTTCGGCTATTTCACGCTCAGCGACAATCACTACGAGAACAGCGCACGGGGCGCGAACCAGTTCGTCTCCGACATCCTCGACGAGGCGATCTATGCCGACGAGCTGGGGCTGCATTCGGTGTGGATCGGCGAGCATCATTTCAGCACGCTTGGCGTCCTGTCCTGCCCCGACATCGTGCTGGCGAATGTCGCGGCCCGGACCAAGAATGTCCGGCTGGCGCCGGCGGTCACCGTGCTGCCGCTGCACAATCCCATCCGGGTCGCCGAGCAGTGGGCGACGCTTGATCTCCTGAGCGGCGGGCGCGTCGACTTCGCCGCCGGCCGCGGCTACGACCAGCGCGAATACGGGCCGCTCGGCGGCGATTTCGCCAACAATCAGGCGATCTTCACCGAGGGAATGGAAATCGTCCGCGCCCTCTGGGCGGCCGACGAGCCGATCTCGCATGCCGGCAAGCATTATTCCTTCAATGACATCGCGATCACGCCGAAGCCGGTGCAGCGACCTATCCCGTCCTATGTCGCGTCGTTCTCGAAGCCCTCGATCGAGCTCGCCGGCCGACTGGGCTGCGGGCTGGTGGTGGCGCCATTCGCCGCTGCGCTGAGCTTCGGCGGGCTCAAGCAGGTCGCCGAGCTCTATCACGAGGCGTGCAGCCGCCACGGCCAGACCCCCGGCCGTTTGATCTGCAGCTATTTTCTTCATTTCGCCGACAACCAAATCGAGGAGCAAGCGGCGCGCGAGCGGCAGATCCGCTATTATCGCGAATGCGTCATCAGCGCGCTTCCCAGCGATCCGGCGACGGCGCCGCCGAGCTACCGCTATTCCATCGACATGGTCGACCGGCTGAAGAAGGTGCAGCCGCAAGACCTGACGGAGAACTCGGTGTTGCTCGGAAAGTCGGACCATATCGCATCGACGCTCGGCAAGGTGCGCGAGGCCGGCTTCGACGAGGTGATCCTGTACTTCAACGTCGGGCTGAAGCCGCACGGGCAGGTCAAGGACGAGATGGCCCGCTTCGTCGCCGAGGTGGCGCCGGGGCTGGCGGACTGAGGCTGCGGGATGGAGCGGCCGGCGCCGGCGCCTGTCCATGGCGCTGGCGCGACTCATCCGATATTTGCTGCGCTGGCCGAGCAAGCCGATCGGAGAGTCGAAAGTTGGAAAGGTTGACAAGCCCAACGGCGCGGCGGCGGGCGCCCGCGCAGCGGCCGGTACGCGCCGTGTCGCCCACCCGGCTGGAGCAGGCGGGCGCCCCCCCGGCGGCACCGTTCGACCTTGAGAGCTTCATCCCGTTCCTGATCAACAAGGTTGGGCTGACGATCAGCCAGCTCTTCGCGCGCGACGTGGCCGAGCACGGCATCACTGTCCCGATGTGGCGCGTCCTGGCGGTCCTTGCCGACCGGGGCGAACTCAGCCTCGTTGATCTCGCCTCGCTGACCGCGATTGACGCCTCGACCCTGTCGCGCCTGACGACCACCCTCCAGCGCAAGCGGCTGATCTCGCGCCGCCGCTCGCGGCGCGACAAGCGCGAGCTGGTGATTGCGCTGACCTCGACCGGCCGGGACCTGACGGTGACGCTGATTCCGATCGCCGAGGCCTATGGCCGCCACCTCCTGGCGCGGCTGACGCCGGAGGAGATCAACACGACGCGCGAGGCGCTCTATCGCATGGCCGAACAGCTCGAGCTCCTCGGCCGCGCACCCGACCCGCGCAACACCTAGAGCATGATCCCGAAAAATGTGCAGCGGTTTTCGGAAAAGATCATGCTCAAACAAGGACCTAGAGTAAGATGGCGACTCGTAGAGAAGCCATCACGCTCTAGTTCGCACGCCCGTCGGCAGGGGGCCGGCGGCCAGCGCCGCCGCGCGGCCACTCGCCGAGCGCATCGACCAAGACCGCGGCGTCCTGATCGCCGAATCCGCGGGCGATGGCGCGCTCGAAGATCTCGACCGCGCGGGAAAATAGCGGCGCGGCACCATCCACGTCGGCGAGGAAATCGTCGATCATCGGGAAATAGCCCGAGAGGCCGCGTGCCGTCCCCTGGGGCGGCATGAAGCGCCGCTCGGCCATCCAGGGCGCCCGGATCGCGAACTGGGTCGAAGCCCCGCTGCCGGAGGCGATCGCCTTCACCAGCGTATCGACATCGACGCCGGCCCTCAGGCCAAGCGCCATCGCCTCCGCGGTCGAGGCAATGTTGATGGTCACGAGCAGGTTGTTGATGAGCTTGACCCGGCTCGCCGCCCCGAAGGGGCCAAAATAGACGACGCTGTCGGTAATGCCCTTCAGGACCGGCTCGGCCGCCGTCGCGGCGTCGCGCTCGCCGGCCATGAAGATCACTGCCGTTCGGGCCGCCACCATGCCGGGCGTGCCGCTGACCTCGCCGTCGAGATAGGTCGCTCCCTTCGCGGCGAGCGGGGCGACGTACCCCTGCTTCTCCCGGACCGGGTGCGAGCCGAGCTCAACGATGATCTGTCCCGGTCGCGCCGTGCGCAGCAGGCCGCGGTCGCCGGCGACGACGTCGTCGACGGACTCCGCCGAGGCGACGCAGGACAGCACGATATCGGCCGCGGCGCCGACCTCAGCCGCCGACCCCATGGGGATGCCGCCGAAGCCGGCGAATTCGTCCATCGCGCTGCGGCGGAAGCCGACGACGCGATGGCCGCTGGCGATGAGGTTCCGCGCGATCGGCGTGCCGATCTTGCCGAGCCCGATGACGCCGACCGTCGCCATTGTCCGCCTCCGCCTGTTCCGCCCTCACTGCATCATCTGGCCGCCATCGACCAGGAAGGTCTGGCCGGTGACGAAATCGCTCTCGGATGACGACAGAAAGATCAGCGGGCCGAGCAGATCCTCGGGCTGCTGCCGGCGCTTGAAGCAGCGCCGGCCTGCGCTCGCGGCGATCGTCGCATCGTCCATGTCCCGCAGCACCGCCTCGCTCATCGTCAGGCCCGGCGCCAGGCAGTTGACGGCGATACCGTCGTCGCCGAGCTCGCGGGCCATCGCCCGGGTCATCGCGATCACCGCGCCTTTCGAGGCGACGTAATGGAGGAACAGCGGCGCGCCGGCATGGACGGTCGCCGACGCGATGTTGATGATCTTGCCGGACTTGCGGCGGCTCATGCCGGGAACGACCGCCTTCGCGCATTCGAGGACGCTGCGCGTGTTCACCGTCATCACGCGGTCCCATTCGGCGGCGTCGATGTCGACGAACTTTTTGCGCTCGATGCCGCCGAAGATCGCGGCGTTGTTGACGAGGATGTCGACCGGGCCGCGCTCGCGCTCGATATCGCCGACGAAACGCCGGACGGCGGCGCCGTCGGTCACGTCGAGCGCCCGCGCCATGGCCACGCCGCCGGCAGCGGCGATCTCGTCCGCGACCAGGTGCGGATCCTTCAGGTCGCAAAGCGCGATGAACGCGCCCTCCCCCGCAAGGGCGCGGGCATAGGCGGCGCCGATGCCCTGCGCCGCCCCGGTCACCAGCGCGACCTTCCCTGTCAGGCGTCCCTTGCCGTCCATGTCTTCCCTCCCACCTCGCGCTGCATCACCAAGTTCAGGCCGCCACGCGATCCGGCCCGGCTCCGCCGCCCTCGGCACGGGCGAGCCTCGCCTCGATCTCGTGGCCGAGATGAACCAGTTCGGGCGCATAGCGCTCGACGGCCTGCTTCGTCGGCACGGCCCGGCGGAGATAGACGAGGTTCAGGCTCGCTACGCACATGCCGCGCCGCCGTAGTGGCACCGCGAGCGCCCCACAGCGATTGGTTCCGAGGACGTCGCTCTGCCAGCGGTCGCCCTCTTCGCCGGCCGAGAGGGCGAAGCCCTGCCGCCGGCAGCGCTCCAAGAGACGCCCGACATAGGCGCTGTCCCTTGCCCGCACGCCTTCGAAATCATCGCAATGGGCAAGCATTGCCAGCAGGCGCTGCCGCTCGGTCGGGTCGCAGAACGCCAGATAGGCCCGGCCGCCGGCCGACTGGAGCAGTGGAATCCGCGTGCCCAGCACCTTGGCGTTGAACGACCACGGCGTCATCGGATGGGTCGTATAGCGGACGACCAGCTCTTCGCCGTCGAGCGTCATGAAGTCGCTCGGCCACATCACCTTGCGTGTGAAGGCATCGATCAGCGGCCGCGCCAGTTCGAGCAGCCACATGTCGTCATGGAACCCTTCGCTCAGACTGCAAACCCGCAGCGCCAGGCAATATTCGTTGCTGTCCTCGAGGTAGCGGACGAAACCGGCCGCTCTCATCGTCTCGAGCAGGCGCTTAACGGTCGTGCGATGGATCCCGGTCGCCGTGCTGAGGCTGCCGGCAGACGCCCTGCCATCGCGCTGGCCGCTCAGCGCCTCCAGGACCTCGAGCCCGCGCAGCAGACCTTTCACCTGCCGATAGCGGGGCGACGAAAATTTTTCGCTCATGGCCTCGCTCCATCGCGCACCCGGAATTCGGGGTAGACGGCCGGCTCCTGGCCGTCCGGCGCCGGCTGGGTGCTGAAGCCGATCTCGACCTCCATCCCGTGCCTCAGTTCCGCGGAAGGCGTGCCGACCACCAGGGCGACCAGGACAAGCCCGGGTTGCTCCTCCGGCTCCACCTCGCCGATGACAAAGGGTGGCGGAATGCCGTCGCTCAGGTTGGTGTGGATGGTGGTCCAGCTCGCGAGGCGCCCGCGGCCGCTCAGCATCGTCCAGACGAGCTCGCTGTCGAGGCACTCTGGACAGCGCGGCGGGGGCGGATAGTACAGGCGGCCGCAGCGGACGCAGCGTGGAAGCTGAAGCTCGTGGCGGCGCAGCGCCTCCCAGAACGGGCGCGTCTCCATCGTCGCCAGCGGAACCGGACGCAACCCCACGCTCGCTCCTGCGTGCATGGCCTGTTCCTCCTTCAGCCGCCCGGCCTCACGACCACCCGGCCGGTCGTCGCGCCGGCTTCGACCATTGCGTGGGCGCGCGCGATCTCTTCCAAGGGAAAGCTCTGGGGGACGACCGCCCTGACGGCGCCCCGCTGCAGCAGGCCCAGCACGTCGCGGAGCTGCTCGCGCGAGCCGCTCTTTGCGCTCATCAGGGTCGTCCCGTTGAAAAAGAGCTGGGCCGGACTGAACTCGGCAAAGTCCCCGGTGACCTGGCCGGCGAAAACCCATCGCGCGCACGGCGCCAGGCTGCGGCGGACGGCGCGGAACACCGGCGTGCCGACATTGTCGATCACGACGTCGACGCCCGCGCCGCCGGTCGCCGCTCTCACCTTGGCCGAGAAGTCCTCGCCACGCTCGATCAAGACGACGCGGTCGGCGCCGGCGGCCCGGATCACGTCGATTTTCGCGGCCGTGCTCGTGACGGCGAGGACCTCGCCGCCCGCCAGCTTGGCGAGCTGGATGCCGTGGATGCCGAGACCGCCGCCGGCACCGAGAACCAGCACCCGCTCGCCGAGCGCGATCCGTGCGACGTCGCGGACGGCGTTGAGCTGGGTCCCGATCGCGCAGGCGGCGATCGCGGCGTGATCGAGCGAAACTTCATCCGGCACGAGCCCGACATTGTCCTCGCCGACACAGACGAACTCAGCGCAGCCGCCGTTCAGCCCGGCGTCGCCGAACGATTCGCGCTCCTCGCACGAGGCTTCGCGGCCGCTCCGGCAGAAGCGGCAATGACCGCAGATGTAGCGGCGGAGCGTCGTCGCGACGCGGTCCCCGATCTTGAACTGCGTGACCTCGGGGCTGCGATCGACCACCGTCCCCGCTACTTCGTGCCCGGGGATATAGGGCAACTTGACGCCGCGCCGCATCGTGCCGTTGCGGGCGACGACATCGTGGAAGCAGATGCCGCAGGCATCCACCTTGATCGTCACCTCGCCCGGCCGCATCTGCGGCTCCGGGACGGTCTCGACCCGCAGGACCTCGGGCGCGCCCAGGTCGCGTACCAGCACGGCGCGCATCTCAGGCGCCTTCCGCTGCTCGGCCGACGGTGCTCAGCGCATCTCCTCGGGCGTCGGCGCGCCCCAGGAATTCGCCGCCATCGGATCCTCCGGCGACCAGATCTTGGGCCGCTGAGGCAGGTCGGCGTGATAAGGGCGCGAGTCGAAATAGCCCAGATTCTCGTCGGACATGCGGTCGAGCTCGGCAAAGAATTCGATGATGTTGCCGTCCGGATCGCGGTGATAGACGAATAGGTTGTGGCCCATGCCGTGCCGGCCCGGCCCCCAGATGATGCGCTGGCGGTGTTGGGCGAGCACGTCGCAGCTCCGTCCGAGATGCGACATGTCCAGCAGCTCGAACGCGACATGGAACATGCCGCTCTTCTCGGAGCGCAGGAAATTCATGGTGTGGTGGTCGGTGTTGCAGCGCATGAAGACGAAGAAGTCGCCGAGCCAGTCGGACCAGCGGAAGCCGAGGATGTCGGTGTAGTATTTCGCCGCCTTCTGCGCGTCGCCGACCAGGAGCGCGACATGCCCGAGCTTGTTCGGGCGGACGCCTGAGTTCCCATAGGGCGTCGTCGCCGCGGGTCCCTGCCGGTAGAGGTAGATCGTGTAGCCGTCGGGATCGTTGACCTCGACGGCGGAGGGGATGCCGTCGAAGGCGTCGGACTTCAGGCTCGCGGAATAGCCGGCCTTGCGGGCGTCGGCGGCGATGTCGGAAAGGTCGCCCTCGCCCTCGATGACGAAACCGAGGTAGCGGATGCCAGGCTTGTCGCTGCGCCTGAGGCTCACCGCCCTGGCATCGACGCCGCAGGACAGCAGGGTCTCCTGCGGCTCCTCGCGGAAGACCGGCAGCCCGACGATGCTGCGATAGTGGTTCAGCATCTCGTCATACTTGACTGCGCCCAGGCCGAGGAATCCGAGCTTCGTCACGCGCGCCAGCATCACCGCCTCCCTTCCGATGGAGGATGCCACAGCCGATCCGCCGGGGCGGAACGGCTTGGATATCCCCTTCTATTGGAAATTTTCCTTCTCTTTCCAATATCGGTCTGACAAATTGGCCTTGTCAAGCGACGAGTTCCTCGCGGACAAGGCTCAGCCGCGGAGTTTCCGCGACCGGCGCCCCAGGGCGAAAGTCAGAGTCATGAAGGATTCGCAGGAAGAGCTGGACGATCCGACCGCCCTAGAGGGCGGAACGCCACGGACGCTGGCGGAGAAGATCTATCGCCAACTACGGACCGACATCGTGTGGGGCCGTCTTGCGCCCGGCGCGCAACTTCGTTCCGACGACCTTCGCCGCACCTATTCGATCGGCATCAGCCCGCTACGCGAGGCGCTGTCGCGCCTGGCGAGCGAGCGGCTGGTGACGGCGAGCGAGCAGCGCGGCTTCCGCGTTGCGCCGCTCACGGTGGAGGACGTGCGCGACACCATGGAGACGAGGCTGGTCCTCGAATGCGAGGCGCTGGCACGGGCGATCGCAGCCGGCGATATCGCTTGGGAATCGCGCGTCGTCGCCAGCTACCATCTCCTGTCGCGTGTCGGCGTACCCAGCGGCCCGGGGCCGGAGGCCGAGCTCTGGGCCAGGTACCACCGCGATTTCCACATGGCGCTCATCGCGGCCTGCGGATCGCGCTGGCAGCTCGCGCTGGCCGGGCTCCTCTTCGATCAGGCCGAACGGCATCGGGCCGTCGTGATCATGCAGCACGCGACGCCGATGGGAGCGCTGCGCGACCCGGCGTCGGAGCACCAGCGCATCCTGGAAGCGGTGCTGGCGCGCGATCCGGCCGCGGCGGCGGCCGCGCTGGACGAGCACTATCGGACGACGGCCGGGCGCTTGATCGAGCTGATCGAGAACCACGCCTTGGCAGGAATTCTGGCCGGCATCGACTGACGCCGGTCGGCCCCTGCCCGCGCGGCAGCCGATAGCGGCGCGGGAGCAACGTCAGGTCAGGACGCCTGCTGTCCGCAGTCCCTCGATCTCGTCCTGACGCATGCCGAGAATGTCGGACAGGACATCGTCGGTGTCTTCGCCGAGACACGGCGCCGCCTTGGTCAGGCGGGACGGCGTTGCCTCGAAGCGATAGGCTGGCCCACTATAATCGAGATCGCCCATTTCGGGATGTGACAGGTTCCAGAAGTGCCCGCGCTGGCGCAAGGTCGGGTCGGCCAGCATGTCGGAGCCTCGCAGTGGCACGCCGGCGGGAACGCCTGCCGCCCGCAGTGCCGCCATCAGCTCGAAGGGGTCCCACACGGCGGTGAGGCGGCCGATCGCCTGCTCCACCGGCTCGCGCTCGCGGCGCCGCTGGTCCGGCGGCGCATGGAGGATCGCCTCGCCGGTGCCGGTCCGTTCCAGAAGCTCCAGGCACGCCCGCCACTGGGCGTCGGTCCAGGCCTCGATCGCGATCCAACGGTCCTCGCCGCGACACGGGAAGACGCCGTGCAGCAGCGCCCGCGGATCGGCGTTGCCCCTGCGCTCGGTCTCGATGCCGGTGAGCTGCAGCCCCAGCATCTCGGGCGTCAGGAACGTCACGCCGGCATCGACCTGCGCGATCTCGATATACTGCCCCTCGCCCGTGCGGTCCCGATGAATCAGCGCCGCCACCAGCGCGGCCGCGCCGTAGCGCGGGGACACCGAGTCCGTATAAGCGCCCTTGGGCACCGCGGGCGGCCGATCGGGCCATCCGGTCATGCCGTGGAAGCCTGCAATCGCCTGCCCCTGGGCGCCGAAGCCGGCGTGGCGGCTCCACGGCCCCGAAGCGCCGTAGAGCGAGGAGCTGAGCATGATGATACCGGGATTGACCTTGCAAAGGTCGTCATAGCCGAAGCCCCATTTGGCCAGCACGCCCGGCCGGAAGCTGTCGGCGGCAATGTCGGCCCATCGCGCCATCGGCAGGATGACCTCCGCCGCCCGCGGATGGTTGAGGTCGACCGAGATTCCTAGCTTGGAGCTGTTGAAGTCGGCGAAGAAGCCACTGCGGTTGATGCCCGGCTTGCCGTCCTTGAACGGCCCGCCGAGGCGCACGCTGTCGGGATGGTGCGTCGACTCCACTTTCACGACCGTGGCGCCGTTGTCGGAGAGCTGCTTGGTGATGATCGGCCCGGCTGCCGCCCAACTGAAATCGAGGACCTTGAGGCCCGCGAAAATCCCCTGCCCGCTCATGTCACACCGCCTTCGGCCGCGACGGCCGCCCGGTCGAGCTCCGCCCGGATGACCGCGTCGAATTCGCCCGGCTGCGGCGCCGGCGCGGGGTGGCGCAGCGGGGTCGCGCTGAGATTGGCCCAAGTCACCGGATAATCGAGCGCCGTGCCGCGCTCGTCGTCGCGGACGGGCGCATAGAGGCCGCGCTCACGCAGATGGTCGTTCTCCAGCACGTCGCGCACGCCGTTGATCGGCGCGAGCAGGATCTGGTCGCGCACCGCCCGCTCCATCAGCGCCTTCTTGGTCTTGGTGCGGATGAAGCCGGCGATGATCTCGGCGACGCGGTCATAGTCCTCCTGGCTGATCTTGCTGGCATCCTTTCCATTCCAGTCGCGGGATGTCAGCAGCTCGTCGGTAATACCGTCCTCGGCCATCCACGCCACCAGCGCGGCATAGGAGCGCTCGCGCACGATGCCGAAGCCGCCCCCGACCGGCGCGATCGTGATGAAGCCGTCGGCGCATTCCCAGACCAGCCGGGTATAGAAGTTGTTCGTGCGCTCCTTGCGGACGGCGCCGCCGCGGATCTCGTTGATGCCAAGGATCTGCCAGATCATCACCGTGTTGAGCAGCGTCCAGGTGATGCATTCCTGCATCGAGATGTCGACGCGCTGGCCCGGCCCGCCGTGCAGCCGATGGTAATAGGCCATCAGCGCCGCCGATGCCGCCTCTGAGCCGCCGTTCAGGATCGCCACCGGCAGGCCAATGCCGACCGGCGGCCGATCGAGGTCGCCGTTCAGGCAGAGATGGCCACCGAGCGCCTGCACCACGAGGTCCCCGGCGGGATAGTTCTCGTAGGGCTGGCCCCGGCCGAACGGCCAGATCTCGGTCCAGATCAGCGCCGGATTGGCCGCGCGTGCCACCGCCGCAAGCCGGTCGTTTTCGGCGATGCTGAAACGCTGGTAGTCGGTGATGACGATGTCGGCCGTCCGCGCGACCGCGGGCCACAGCCGGCGCCCTTCCGCCGAATCGAGGTCGAGGCAGAGGCTCCGCTTGCCGACGTTGTACGCGAGCCAGAACAGGCTGGTCCTCTCCCCGTTCGGGAGGTCGGCCGCGGGCTCCGCCCACCGCGCCTCCTCGCCGCCCGGCGGCTCGACCTTGATCACTTCGGCGCCGAGATCGGCCAGGATGCGCCCGCCGACCGCGCCGGCGCCGCCGCTTAGCTCCAGTACCCTGACGCCGGACAGCGCCAGCCGCGGCCCGGCACCGCCCTTCCCCGGGGAACCGACGATCGCCTTCATGGCTGGTACCCGAAGCCTTCGCCGAGGCGGGCCGTCATGTGCAGGCGTCCCGCCTCCCAGCACGACTCCTCCGGGTTCAGGTGGAGCGACACCGCCCTCACCATGAAAAGGTCGGGGTTGTTGACGCTCGCGGGCACCGTGCCGCCGTCGCGGTGGGCGCGGACCGCGTCCGTCAGCGCGCGCCGCGTGACGACGATGCCGGTGTCGCTGACCCCGAGCTTTTCCTGTGTGCGGTCGCAGATCGGCCCGAGCGCCTCCTGGCATGCAGCGTCCTGGACCCAGAGGCCGGGCAAGCCCGAAAACCACGTCGTGCGCTGGCTTTCCTCGTCGAACAGATAGTCGTTGTCGCGGCCGAACTTGCTCCACAAGCCGGCATAAGGCGCTGTCGGGTTGTCGTCGCGATAGCTGTGCCGGCTCGGGTGGCCGGTCTCGCGCCCCTTGTAGCCCTCCTCGAACAGCCGGCGGGTCTTCTCATAGAGCGGCGCGTTGGGGTGGTAGCTGAACATCACCACTAAGGTGTGCTCATCGTCCATCGGCACCCAGGCGTGGCCGGTCAACTCCGGAAAGTCCCGCTGCGGCGGCGTCAGGGTATAGTTGGGCAGCATGAACTGGTTGACGCGATAATAGATCTCGTTGTCGAGGACGCGGCGGGCAGCGATGCTCACCCCGAAATCCTGGCGCATGACGTCGAAGGTCGGCCTGAGGTCACGCGTCGCCAGGATGCGCGCCATCCGCCCGTTGGCATCGACGCGGCCGTGGAGGAAAGCGGCATGGGCGGAGTCGATGTCGCCTTCCAGCGCCTGCAGCCAGTTGCACTCCTGGACCCGCAGCGAGACGTGCACCTGCTCGGCCGAGACGAGGTTCCACTCGACATTGGGGAGCGGCGGCAGGCTCTCCTTCTCCGGCCCCATATAGGTCCACAGCACACCGTTCCGCTCACGGCACGGATAGGCCTTGATCTGGACGCGGTCCTTGAAGCGGCTCTCGAGCGGCTCCGCCGGCATGTCGACGCACTGGCCGGTCACGTCGAACTTCCAGCCGTGATAGACGCAACGCAAGCCGCACTCCTCGTTGCGCGCGAACATCATCGGCGCGCGGCGGTGAGCGCAGGCATGGTCGACCAGCCCGACCCTGCCCTCGCTGTCGCGGAAAGCGACCAGGTCCTCGCCCATCAGCCGGACCCGCTTAGGCGTTCCGTCGGCGACGAGGTCGCCCGACAGCAGGAACGGCATCCAGTAGAGCCGAAGGAAGTTTCCCATGGCGGTGCCAGGGCCGACCCGGACCAGCAGCTCGTTCTGATCTTGCGACAACATCTCGCTACCTCATCGCGACTTTGCATTTCTCATGGGCGGCGGAGAGACGCCCCGGCGCCAGCCTCAGCGCCTCCGCGAGCCCGGCCTCGTCCTGGTCGAGGAGCCCGTCGAGGACGCCTCCAAGCCCGATATCCTCGGCCATCCGCTGCGGATCGCAGGCCGCCAGCGGCGGGCGCGGAGCCATCGGCGGGTGGCCGGCCGCCAGCGCATCGAGAATGGCGAGGACGCGGCGGCGCTCCACCATCGTCATGGCATCCTCGACGGTCGACGCCTCGGCGACACAGCCCGGCAGCTCCGGAAAGGACAGGCGGCACGTCCACCCGCCCGCTTCCAGCGGAACCGACTCCGCCTGGAGGACGTAGGGAACAGCGAGATATTCAGCCAAGGTCACCTTCATGCGTTCCCTTGAAAGCGTTCGCCCGTCCCGCGCTAGTCGGGGCTGTTGCTGAGGACGAGGAGTGACGAGAAGTCGAACGGTCCGACCTGCACCAGGCAGTTCTCGGCGTTCGCGACCTGGCGCTCGCCCGCCCGCCCGCCGAGCTGCAGCACCGCCTCGCGGAGGTGGCCGGCGCCGTGCAGGCGGCCCTCGCCCAGGGCGCCGCCAAACGTGTTGACCGGAAGCCGGCCGCCGATCTCGCAGGTGCCGTCGCGAAACAGCTTCCAGGCTGTGCGCGGCTCGCACCAGCCGAGGCGTTCGAGCCAGACATAGGGCAGGAACGAGAAACCGTCGTAGAGCTGGCAAAGGTCGATGTCCTCACGGCTCCGGCCGGCATTCTCGAAGATGGCGTCGGCCGTCTGCCACGTCGCCGCGCCGGCGACATAGACAGGCGGGGCGCGGAGGCCGTCCGCGCGCTCGGGCCGCGTCATGACGAAGGCGACGGCTCCCGAAACGGGCATGTCGCAGTCGAGCCGGCAGAGCGGCTCCGAGATCATCGGTGCGTCGAGATATTCCTCGCGCGTGATGCCGCGGCCGTGCCAGACCGCGTCCGGATTGCGGCGCGCATTGCGCCGCATTAGCGAGACGAGCTCGTAGAGGTCGTCGCGCGACGCGCCGGCCTCGTGGAAATAGCGCTGGAGCAGGGTCGCGAAGCGCGCCCCGCCGGTGTTGTAGCCGAACGGTGCCGTGAACTGCTCTTCCCCCGCGGCGACATTCTTGGAGACCTGGCCGTAGCGGAGGCCGGCCACGTTGTGCAGCGCCCTGACGCCGAGCAGGCAATCGCAGGCACCGCTCGCGAGGGCGTGGGTCGCCGTCGCCACCATCTCGGTCGGAAAGGCGCTGCTGAGGTCGATCGCGAAGCGCAGGCCCCGCAGGCCGAGGCGCTCGCTCATCAGGCGCATCGACACCTCGTCGGCGCCGTCGACATGCAGCGCCGCGGCATGCGTCGCCTTGGGCGCACCGACATAGCCGTCGACGTCGTCCCGCGTCAGCCCGGCGTCGGCGAGCGCGGCCAGGGCGGCATCCAGGGCGAATGCCACGATGCTGCGGTCGGAATGGCGCTCGATGGCCGAGCAGCCAACGCCGACGATAGCAGCCTTGGCCTTCTTCACCTCCCCTCCCCTCGGCGGTCGCCGGGCACGATCCGGCTGTGGATTGTCATCGTTTCAGTCTGCGGCCGCTCCGGGCCTTGTCAAACCGCTTCCGACGCCGGTGCGCACTGTGCACCGGATCGGCGCATCGCCTTGCGTGCGCGGAGCGGGATGCCTTTATGCTGGCCGCCGCTTGCTGTGGAAGACCAGGGGCCAGCCGGCCGGGAAATGTCATGGAATCGGTGGCCGTTCTGATCGTCGGCGGAGGGCCGGTGGGGATGAACCTCGCGCTCGACCTCGCGGCGCTCGGCGTCGGCTCGATGATCGTCGAGCGCGAGCCGACGACGCGTCGCCATCCCCGCGGCAGCACCCAGAACGCTCGCACCATGGAGCATTACCGGCGGCTCGGCCTGTCACACCGCATCCGCGATCTCGGCCTGCCGCCCGACCACCCGACCGACATCGCCTATTTCACGGCGCTCAACGGCATCGAGATCACGCGCCTGCCGATGCCGTCGGAGAACGAGAAGCGCGCCGCCGTCGCCCGCGCCGGCGTCACCGACCAGGTCCCCGAGCCGCTCCTGCGTTGCAACCAGATGTATGTCGAAGCCTTCCTGCGCGAACACATCGGCACGATGGCGGCGATCGACGACCGCTGGGGATGGGAGTGCACCGATTTCGTCGAGCAGGGCGACGGCGTCACCGTCCGCATCGTCGATGCGGCCGGCCGGGAGGCGTCGGTACGCTGCCGCTATCTGGTCGGATGCGACGGCGGCGGCGGCATGGTCCGGCGCCGGCTCGGCGTCGGCTATGTCGGCAAGCGGCCGACCGAGCGGGCCTATGCCAGCGGCGCCACGATCTCCACCCATATCCGGGCGCCGCAGCTCTACGAGCGCTTCATCCGGAAGAAGGCCTGGCACTATTGGGTGGTCAACCCGGCGGTGCGGGCCACCCTGGTCACGCTCGACGGCCGCGGCCATTTCCTGATGAACTCGAAGCTGCGAAAGGACGACGGCGCGCCCGACGTCCCGCTGATCGCCGAGCATTTCCGCAAGGCGGCCGGCGCGCCGGTCGAGGCGGAGTTCCTCGCCCACACGCCATGGACGGCGGGACAGGCGCTCGTCGCCAACAGCTACGGCGCCGGCCGGGTGCTGCTCGCGGGCGACGCGGTGCACCTGTTCACGCCGACCGGCGGCTTCGGGATGAACACCGGCGTTGACGATGTCGCCAATCTCGGCTGGAAACTCGCGGCCGTCGTCCAGGGCTGGGGCGGACCGGCGCTGCTGGCGAGCTACGAACTGGAACGCCGCCCGATCGCGCTACGCAACACTGCGGCGGCAAAGCGGATGTCGCTGACCAACGGCGAGGTGCCGGTCGGGCCGCATATCGGCGAGGACTCCGCCGCCGGCGCCGCGGACCGCGCCCGCGCGGCGGCGATGCTGTCCGGCTTCGGCGACCAGTTCGGCTCGCTCGGGATCCAGCTCGGCGCGCGCTACGACGATTCGCCGATCGTCTTCGGGAGCGGCCAGCATATCGAGGACGATCCGGAGATCTACCGGCCGACTGCGGTGCCGGGCGGCCGCGCGCCCCACGCGTTCCTGCCCGGCGGCTCGCTATTCGACCGCTTCGGCCCGGGCTTCACGCTGCTCTGCCTGCGTCCGGGCATCGACGACGACGCCTTCGAGGCCGCCGCAGCGGCGCGGCACATCCCGCTGACGACGGTCTGCCTCGACCTTGCCGCCGTACGCGACCTCTACGAATGCGATCTCGCGCTGGTACGCCCGGACCAGCACGTCGCCTGGCGCGGCAACGCGGCTCCCGCCGATGCCGACGCCATCCTCGCCCGGGCGACCGGCTGGTAGGACCCATGGCTACAGAAAAAGCCGATCGCGGCG
Organism: Hyphomicrobiales bacterium; assembly: GCA_035547055.1. GTDB lineage: Bacteria > Pseudomonadota > Alphaproteobacteria > Rhizobiales > Methylopilaceae > DASZVN01. The sequence goes on along the minus strand of DASZVN010000049.1, from coordinate 27,508 downwards.
GCCCGCTCAGCGGCGTGCGGGTGCTGGAATTCGCCGGCCTCGGGCCGGTGCCCTATGCGGCCATGCTGCTGTCCGACATGGGCGCGGACGTCGTCCGCCTCGACCGGCCCGGCGCGCCCCGCAGGGAAAGGGACATCCTACTGCGCGGCCGGCGCTCCTTCGCGCTCGATCTCAAGGACGGCAACGACCTCGCCTGCGCCCGCCGGCTGGCGGAGCGTGCAGAAATCCTGCTCGAAGGCTTCCGCCCCGGCGTGATGGAAAGGCTCGGCCTCGGGCCGGACGCCCTGCTCGCATCCAATCCCGCCCTCGTCTACGGCCGGATGACGGGCTGGGGCCAAACCGGCCCGCTGGCCCCCGCCGCCGGGCACGACATCGACTACATCGCCCTTTCCGGCGCGCTCGGGGCCATCGGCCAGCCGGACGGCCCGCCGGCCGTTCCGCTCAACCTCATCGGCGATTATGGTGGCGGCTCAACCTTCCTCGTGATCGGCGTCCTTGCCGCCCTGCTGGAAAGCCGCCGCTCCGGGCGCGGCCAGGTCATCGACTGCGCCATCGGCGACAACGTGCTGTCGCTGATGACGCTGTTCCATTCGATGCTCGCCGCGGGCACATGGAACGATCGCCGCGGCGCCAACCAGCTCGACGGCGCCGCCCATTTCTATACGACCTACGAATGCGCCGACGGAAAGCATCTCGCCATCGGTGCCGGCGAGCCGCAATTCTATGCCAGCCTGCGCCGCCTCGCCGGCCTCAGCGACCCCGACTTCGACCGCCAGCGCGACCCTGCCGCCTGGCCCGTCCTGAAGGAGAAGGCGCAAGCCGTCTTCCGCACCAGGACACGGGACGAATGGGTCGCCATCTTCGAAGCCAGCGATTGCTGCGTCGCACCGGTGCTGTCGATCGAAGAATCGCTCCGCCACCCCCATTTCACGGCGCGATCGAGCGTCGTCGAGATCGATGGGGTGGCGCAGGCGGCGCCGGTTCCGCGCTTCTCGCGCACGCCGCCGTCGGTCGGCCGAAGCGCGGCCTTCGCGTCCCGGGACGAGCTCGCCTCATGCTGGGACGACGAGCGGTAAGGCCTGCCCTGTCTGACGCGCAACGGACCGGGGCCGCCCCGACAGCCCCGGTCTCAGTCGTCCTCGATCTTGATGATCCCCTCCGGGCAGCGGGCGGCGGCGAGCTCCGCCTCCTTGCGGAGGCTTTCGTCGGGGTGCTCGTGGAGAATCACGACCACACCTTGATCGTCGAGCTTGAACAGCCTGGGCGCGACGATCTCGCACTGCCCATGGCCCATGCAGCGCTCGACGTCGACAACGATGCGCATCTCGGCGGCCTTTCTTCCTCGATCCTGAACAGCGCTACCAGCTGACCGGCAGCGAATAGAGTCCATAGAAAAGCGAATCGAACTTGTAGCGGACATCTTCCGGCGGGATGGCGACGTGCAGCGTCGGCATTCGTCGGAACAGCGTGTCGAAGACGATCTGCAGCTCCATGCGGGCGAGCGGATTGCCGATGCAGAGATGGATGCCGGCGCCGAACGTCATGTGCTGTCGTGCGGCGCGGCGAATGTCGAAGCGGTCGGGATCGGGAAATACCGACTCGTCACGATTGGCGGCCGCGATCAGCACGAGGACGCCCTCGCCCTTGCGGATGAGCTGGCCGCCGATCTCGACGTCCTCGGTCGCGGCCCTGCCGAGCCCATTCTGCGGGATCGACAGATAGCGCAGAAGCTCGTCGACCGTCCCCGGGGTAAGCGACGGATCGGCCTTCATCGCCTCGAGCTGGTCGGGATGCCTCAGCAGGGTCAGCGTGCCGAGCGCGATCATGTTGGCGGTGGTCTCGTGGCCGGCGAGCAGCATGAGCTGGGCCATCGAAACGAGCTCGCGCTTGGTCAGCCGGCCCGTCGCCACCTCGTTGACGATGAGCTGGCTGATGAGATCGTCACCCGGCGAGTTCTCGCGTTCCTCGATCATGCGCAGCCAGAATGCGTCGATCTCGCGAAAGGCCTCGGTGACCTGCTCCGGCGTGCTGGTGATCGAGAGACGCGTCAGGCTGTTGGCCTGGAAGAACTCGTGATCGCTGTAGGGCACATCGAGCAGCAGGCAGATGACCGAGGACGGCACCACCAGCGCAAGATCGCCGACGAGGTCGGCCGGCGGCCCCTTCGCCAGCATCGCGTCGATCGCGCGATCGACGATCTCCTGCACCGTCGGGCGCATCTTCTGGATGTTGCGGGCGGCGAAGAACGGCGTCCACATCCGGCGATGGTCGGTGTGCTTCGGCGGATCCATGCGCAGAAAGCTGGGATCGCCGCGCTTGGTCTGGGCGACCGCCGGCGAGATCAGCGGGTAGCCTGGGTTCGACGGCACCGAGCTGAAGCGCTTGTCGCCGAGCACGGCGTGGGCATCCTCGTGCCGCGTGACGAGCCACACCCGGCTGCCGTCCCACAGCGTCACCTGCGAGACCGGGCGCTGATGCCGGAAATCGCCGTATTCGGCCGGTGGATCCAGCGGCCGGCTGCGGTCCCGCTTGAACGGGAAGGATGGATGCGCGGCGTATGGGCAGCCTGCGGCGTCGGTCGCCGTGCTGATCGATGCGTCGGTCATGGCCTGGGTCCTTTCCACTCGATGGTGTGCCCGCACAGTGGACGAAGCCGGCAGCGCAAAACGTAGGCCTAACGCGCGTGCGTCCCCTCCTGCCGTGCAAGGCCCGGTACCGCGGTCCGCTCGATGCCGAGATAGTAGGAGACGATCGTCTCGTCCTGCCGCAGCTCGGCGCTGGGGCCATGACGGACGAAGCGCCCGCGCTCCATGACGTAGGCGTATTCGGCCAGTTCCAGGGCACGCCGGGCGTTCTGCTCGATCAGCAGGATCGACAGGCCGTCCTGGTGAAGCGTGTGCAGCGCTGCGAACACCTGGGCGACGACGACGGGCGCGAGGCCGAGGCTTGGCTCATCGAGCAGCAGCACCTGCGGGCGCCCCATCAGCGCGCGGCCGATCGCCAGCATCTGCTGCTGCCCGCCGCTCAACCGACCGGCCGCCTGCTGGCGGCGCTCCCGCAGCAGCGGGAATAGCGCGAAGACCCGCTCCATGTCGGCGACGCGGGACCCGCCGCGCGACCGCGCGGCGAGATGGCCGAGCCGCAGGTTCTCCTCCACCGTGAGCGGGCCGAGAATGCGCCGGCCCTCGGGGACAAGCAGCACGCCCCGGCGCGCGACCTCGGAGGCTGGCAGGTTGGTGAGCGCCACGTCGTCGAGCTTGACTGCACCTGCCATCGCCGGCACGAGCCCGGCGATGGTGTTCACCAGCGTGGTCTTCCCGGCGCCGTTCGCGCCGATCACGGCGACCATCTGGCCGGGCGCGATGGACAGGCTCAGCCGGTCGATGGCGACGATGCCGCCATAGCCCGCGGTGAGGCCCTCGACCCTGATCATCGCTCACTCGCCGAGATAGGCGGCAATGACCGCCGGGTTACTGCCGATCTCCTCCGGCGAGCCGGAAGCAATCAGCCGGCCGGAATCGAGCACGTAGATCGTGTCGCAGAGCCCCATGACAAAGCGCATGTTGTGCTCGATCAGGAGAATGCCGATGCCGCCGTCGGCGAGTTCGCGGACGATGGCGCCGAGCCGCTCGGCCTCGACGTCGTTCATGCCCGCGACCGGCTCGTCGAGCAGCAGGAATTCCGGCGCCATCGCCAGCGCCCGCATGATCTCGACGCGCCGCTGGTGGCCGTAGGACAGCGCGCCGGCGCGGGTCTTCGCGAGATCCGACAGGCCGAAGCGCTCGAGAATGGCGTGGGCGCGCCGGATAAAGTCGGCGCGCTCGCGCCACACCGACGGCAGTCCGACGAAATTGGCGAAGAGCGAGGTTTCCATGTGGCGATGGAAGCCGACGATAACGTTGTCGAGCACGGTCGCGTCGCGCAGCAGCCTGACGTTCTGGAACGTCCGCGCTGCCCCGGCGCAGGCGATCTTGTGCGGCTTCAGGCCGGTGATGTCGCGCTCGCCCATCAGCACGCGGCCCGAGCTCGGAGCCAGAATACCGGTTACGATATTCACGACCGTCGTCTTGCCTGCGCCGTTCGGGCCGATCAGGCCGGTGATCCTTCCGCTCGCGGCCGACAGGCAGAGATCGGCCACCGCTTCGACGCCGCCGAAGCGCTTACCCAGATGCTCGAGGCGGAGTGCCGTCATGCCGATGCCTTGTCGGCGCCGTCGCGGCTCTCGCGCGCCGCCACCGTGAGCGAGCGGCGCTCCATCAGCGAATCGACGATGCCGAGCGGCATGTAGGTGATGACCAGGACTAGAAGGGCGCCCTGCACCAAGAGGCGCTCGTCCCGCAGCGGCCGTGCCACCTCCGGCAGCACCAGCAGCACCACCGTTCCGACCAGGGCGCCGGCGATCGTCGAGCGGCCCCCGAGGATGACGGTCGCCGTCACCAGCACGAGCATGGGAAAGCCGAACTCGTCGGGCATGACGCTATAGGTGTTGTAGGCGAGGAGGCAGCCACCGAGGCCGGCGATGGCGCCGCTCAGCGCGAAGTTGACGCGGCTATAGTGCGCGACCGAAATACCGAGGGCCTGAGCCACGGTGACGTCCTGCCGGATGGCGTCGAAGGCACGACCGATGCCCGTGCGGTTGACGACGGCAAGGCAGGCCACGACGAGCGCGACCGCGGCGACGAGATAGGGCGTGGTCGCCACTTTCGGGATGCCGTTGAAGCCGAGCGCGCCGCCGGTGATCGGCTCGGCGTAGAGCGCGAGCGACACCAGGATCTGCATGAAGCCGATGGTGGCGATGGCGGGAAACACGCCGCGCAGGCGTGCCAGCGGCAGCGCCAGGATCAGGCCCGCCACAGCCCCAGCCGCCGTGGCGCCGATGGCGCCGACGAAGGGGCCGACACCGGTCTTCATGAGCAAGATCGCCCCGGCATAGGCGCCGATCAGCGCAAAACCCGGGGTCGCCAGCGACAACACCCCGCCGCGAAAGCTGACATATTGCGCGAGGGAGAGGATGCCGTAGACGCAGATCAGATCGAACAGCGAACGGTAGGTGTCGATAAACGTCGCCATTATTCAGGCGACCCTATGTTCGACGTGCAGGCCGGAGAAGAAGCCGTTCGGCCGCACCATCAGGATGACGAAGAGAATGCCGAAGAGGATAGCGTCCGACAGCTCTGTCGAGACATAGGCGACGGTCAGCGATTGGACGACGCCGATGATGAGGCTCGCGATCACCGTTCCCGGAATGCTGCCGAGCCCGCCCAGGATGATGACGACGAAGCCCTGCAGCATGATGCCTTCGCCCATCGTGTAGCTGACGGAATTGAAGGTGATGCCGAGGATCACGCCGGCCGCGCCCGCCAGCGCGCCGGTGAGAGCAAAGGTCTGGAAATAGACTCGGCCAGGCCTGACGCCGAGGAGCGTCGAGGTCTTCTCGTCGACGGATACCGCCCGCACCTCGATGCCGAGCGGCGTGCGGTAGAGATAGATCACGAGGGCGATGAGCAGCACCGCGACCGTCAGCAAGATCACGATCTGCTCCGACGAGACCTTCACGCCCCCGAGCTGGTAGAACGCGAGCGGAAAGACACCGAAGGGATAGCGCAGGGTGTCGGCGCCGGTGAGTTGCTGCGCGCCGTTCAGTAGAACGAGGCTCGCGCCGATGCTTGCGACGATCGTCGAAAGCTCGTCGCCGTGGCGGCGGCGCAGCGGCCGGAACACCAGGAGATCGAGCATCACGCTGACGAACGCCCCGCCGAGGATGCCGCACAGGAAGGCGAGCGGCAGGCTGAGCCCGGCATAGAGGACGGCATAGAGGCCAATCAGCGCGCCCCACATGAAGACCGCGCCGTGGGCGAAGTTGAGGATGCGATGCATCCCGAAGATGAGTGTCAGGCCGAGCGCGAACAGCGCGTAGCTCGCCCCAGTCACGGCGCCGTTAAAAAGCTGCTGGACCAGCATCGGCCTCACCTCGCGATGCGTGCGCTCGAAAGGATGCGGTCCGGTGCACCGGACCGCATTTCGCCGCCGCTAGTCGCTCACGGGGACGAACTTGCCGCCTTCTACCCGCACAAGCACATTCTTGAACACGCCGAAGCGGCGCTTATCGAAGGAGAACGTGCCCTGGCCGAGCACCGACGGCATATTCCTGATCTTGTCGAGCGCGTCCCGGACGCTCTGGCGATCGGCATTCGGCCCGGCATCGTGAACCGCGCGCGCGATCAGCATCACGGCCGTGTAGTAGGCCGCGCCGACGATGTCCGGGTCGGTGTTGCCGCGGGCGCGGAATTCCTTGACGAACTCCTTGTTGAGATCCGTCGCCAAGCCGATCTGGTAGGAGGCCGGCAGGTAAAGGCCCTCGATCGCCTTGCCGCCGATTTGCGTCAGGACGGGCGAGTACATCTGCGGTGCGCCAAGGAAGCGAACGTTCGGCCCCACCCCTGCTTGGCGCACCTGGATGAGGAAGTTGGCTGCGACCGCCGCGGCCCCCTCGATATAGATCGCGTCGATCTTCTCGCCGGCGATGCGGGTCGCGAGCGGCCCGAAATTGGTGTCGGACGGCGCGATACCGTCGGTCGAGACGACCGACACGCCTTGCTTCTTGAGCTGCTCCTGGAGTGAATCCTTCATCCGCACCGAGCCATCGTTGCTGCGGTCGTAGATGATGGCGATCGCGTGCACCTTTAGCCTGTCAATCAACTGGGCGGTGACGTCGACCTGCTCCTCCGACGCGAAGAAGGTGCAGAAGCCCCAGGGGCCGGCATCGACGATCGCCGGCGAGGAGCCGACTGCAACCACCGGCGTTTTCAGCGTGTTGGCGACGGGCGCGACCGGAACGCTCAATGCCGAACCGGCCCCGGCGACGAGCGCCACCACCTTGTCCGCGACGATCGCCTGGTTCGCGAGCGAGATGGCCTGGGTCTTGTCGCCGCCGTTATCCTCGATCAGAAGCTTCAGCGTCCGCCCCTCGCCGAGCAGGCCCTGCTTGTTGATCTGGTCCCGCGCGACCTCGGCCCCGATCCGTCCGCGCGGCACCGAGATCGGACCGGACAGCGGCACCTGAACAGCGACGACCACATCCTTCTCGGCCTTGGCCGCACCCGCGAAGCCGGAGATCGCCACCGCAAGCGTGGCGGCCGCTAGAACGTGACTGATCTTCATCGTTCCTCCCTCCGATCGGTGAAGCCCGTGAATCCGGGAGCTTCGTTTCGTTCCGCGGGACAGCAGCCTGCTTCCAAGCAAAGCACTAAATTGGAATACCCGCATTAATTTCCAATCTCGGCGAGACTGGGTGCCCGGCCTGGAAATGTCAAGCGGCGGCGACGCCGCCGGCCGAGGCCGGCCACGGCCGAAAACTGCGGCGGCGCAGCCGCTGTTGACAGGGATCCGGTCGCGCCATTAATTGGAAACGAAGCAATAATTTCCAATAAGATGGGGAGTTGCCGGCGAAATGGGCCGCGACGGGCCGACAGGTTCTCCTGCCCATCTCGCCAAGAGAAGGAAGTTCGCCAGGGAGCGACGACCTTGACCGAAGAGCCCCGTTCATCCGGCGCAAGCGTGACCTTCCCTCTGGACGAGCCGGCCTATCCGTTCCGTCGGGACCGCCGCTGTCCGCTTGAGCCACCCCCGGAATTCGTACTGCTCCGTCGCGAGCACCCGGTTTCACGGGCCACGCTCTGGAACGGACAGAAGGTCTGGCTCCTCACGCGCTACGAGGACGCCCAGGCCGCGCTGAACGACACGCGGCTGAGCTCCGTCCCCGCGAATCCGGGCTATCCGACGCTGTCTCCCACGATCGCGGCATCGCGGCGCGCCGACACCAGCTTCCTGCGCATGGACCGGCCTAAGCACACCGAGCATCGGCGGATGTGGACGCAGTTCTTCAGCTCCCGCCGCATCCAGGAGATGCGGCCCGGCATCGAAGCGACCGTTGACCGGACGCTAGACCGCCTGGCCGAGATGCCGCAGCCGGCCGATTTCGTGAAGCACTTCGCGCTGCTGGTGCCCTCGCTCGTCATCTGCCAGCTGCTCGACGTGCCGGAAGACCGACACGCGTTCTTCCAGAGGCACAGCCTCACCCGCATGACGATGAACGGGACGCCCGCCGACATCCTGCAGGCGATGGCGGCCCTCGACGCCTTCTGGGAAAGCGAGATCGACCGGCGCGAGCGCCATCCCGGTGACGACATCATCAGCCGGCTCATCGTCACCGAGGTCCAGGCCGGACATCTCACCAAGGCCGAGCTTCGCGGCATGGCGCAATTGATGCTCCTCGCAGGGCACGAGACCACTGCGAACATGATCGCGCTCGGAACACTGACCCTGCTGCGGCACCCGGAAGCGTTGGGCCGGATCAAGGCGGACCCGTCTCTGGTGCCGGCCGCGGTCGAAGAGCTGTTGCGCTACCTCACTGTGGCGCAGCATGGCCTTGGCCGCACCGCGATCGCCGATGTCGAGATCGGAGGACAGCTCATCCGCTCGGGTGAAGGCGTGCTCGTCGTCGTGGCCGCAGCCAATCGCGACGAGTCCGAGTTTGCCGATCCCGACAGGCTCGACATCGATCGTCCCGGGGTACGGCGACACGTCTCTTTCGGCTCGGGCATCCATCAATGCATCGGCCACCCGCTTGCCCGGGCCGAATTGCAGATCGTCTTCAGCAAATTGTTTGCGCGCTTCCCGGGGTTGTCTCTTGCAGTCGCAGACGAGGACATTCCGTACAAATACGACAACCTGTTCTTCGGCGTGCACAGCCTGCCGGTCCGTTGGTGAGCGACCCCAGGCGGACGTCAGCCCGCGGCGCTCCCGACAGCGATCTTCATCGCGCCGATGCCGTCGATCTCGCACTCCATCACATCGCCCGGCAAGACCGGACCGACTCCCTCGCAGGTGCCGGTCATGATGATGTCGCCCGGCCACAGTGTGTAATAGCTCGAGGCCCACGCGATCTGGCGGGCGATGTCGAGGATCATGAAGCGGGTGTTCGACTGCTGCCTGAGTTCGCCGTTCACGGCGAGGCGGAAAGCGAGATTGCCAGGATCGGCGACCTCATCGGCGGTCACGAGCCACGGCCCGAGGACGGCGTAGCTGTCGACCGACTTGCGGAAGCTGCGGTCCTCGGGGCCACGGACGACCATGTCGAGCGCGATGGCATAGCCGGCGACGCAGCTCAGCGCCTCGGCCTGCGTAACGTTGGCAGCCTTGCGCCCGATGACGACGCCGAGCTCCATCTCATGATCGGTGCGGCGCTCGGGAAAGCGCACGGCGACACCATCGCCCGGCCCGACCAGTGCACTGACCGCCTTGAGGAACAGTCCCTGCTGCTCGATGCCGCCCTGGTAGCGATGGGTGAAGACCTCGGCGTTGCTTTCCGCCTCCTCGGCATGCTTGAGATAATTCACTGGCGTCCCGATGATCTTCGACGGTCGCGCGACCGGACTGCGGAAACGCACAGCGTCGATCGCCAAAGTGGGCGCGTGCAGACGCGCCGCCAGGATCGCCTCACGCATCGGGCCGAGATGGGAGATGAGCGGATCGCCCCAGGGACCGGGATAGGTCTGCGGCGGCAGCCGATCGAGCGCCGCGGTGACATCGTAGACCAGCGCACCTTCGACCAGCCCCAGCCGATGGTCGTCGAACCATGCTACCCGCATCTCGCCTCCTCCAGTCCACCCCGATCGGGCGGCCGCTTTCGCAAACGCCTACTTCCCGGGATCGAGTGCCGTAACGCTAGGCGCCCCTTTTCGTCGCACGGCGACGCGGGCCACCGCTATCACTTTCACAGCGAAGCCTGGAGCCGCTTGATCCGATCGCGGCACATGGTGTCAAGCCCCGAGCTTTGCGCGCTTCAAGGAGATCGCGGATGACGATGGCGCCGATGAAGATCGCGATCGTGGGTGGCGGGATCGGCGGCCTGTTCGCGGCGAACGCGCTCGCCGCCCAGGGCATCGCGGTCGCCGTCTATGAACAAGCACCCCAGCTCGGCGAAATCGGTGCGGGAGTCTATCTGACGCCGAACAGCGTGCGCCACCTGCAGCGGCTCGGCCTCGGCGCCGCGGTCGACCGATGGGGCGCCCGGGTGGGGACCAGGTCGCATTACTTCCGCGAGGACGGCATGCCGATCGCGCCCGTCCAGGTGACCGACGACGCCGGCTGGAACGCCACCATCGGCATGCACCGCGCCGATCTTGTCTCGATCCTGGCCGAGCGGCTGCCGAGTGGTGTCGTCCGCACCGGCCATCGCTGTACGGGGTTCGAGCAGCGCGGTGGGGTGGCGCAGATCCATTTCGCCAACGGCGCAACGGCCGAGGCGGACGTCGTCATCGCCGCCGACGGCATTCACTCGGCGCTTCGCTACCATGTCGCGCCGCCGTCCGAGCCCGTCTTCCACGGCTCGGTTGCCTATCGCGGGCTCGTGCCACGCGCGCGCGTGCCCGACTGGCCGACCGACGCCTGGCTGATGTGGCTTGGCAAGGCAAAGCATTTCCTGGCCTTCCCGGTGCGCGCCGGCCAGTTCGTGAACTTCGTCGGCTTCGTCCCCGCCGATCAGGAGATGAAAGAATCGTGGTCGGCGCCCGGCGACCCGGACGCGCTCCGTGCCGAATTCGCCGAATGGGATCCGCGCGTCGGGCGGCTCCTGTCCACCGTCGAGACGACCTTCCGATGGGCGCTCTATGATCGCGAGCCGTTACCGGTCTGGACCGAAGGCCGCCTCACCCTCCTCGGCGACGCAGCGCACCCTATGCTCCCCCATCTCGGCCAAGGCGCCAATCAGGCGATCGAGGACGGCATGGCGTTGGCGATGATCCTGGCCCGGGCCGGGCGCGACCGCGTGCCGGCGGCGCTGCCGGCCTATGAGCAGCTCCGCCGCGAGCGCGTCGCAGCAGTGCAGCGCGGGGCGCGGGAGAACGGGCTCCGCTATGATTCGTTCGTCGCTGATCTCGGCATCCGCGACGCGGAACTCGCTGCGCACGCCGCCTTCCGGCAGAAGCTCTACTCCTACGATGTCGTGCCGGCGGCGGAAGCCGCAGCACAGGCGCTGACGTGAGGAGACTGCCGACCAATTGCTGTGGAACAGCCTCGGTAGCGCCGGAGAGCGTTCAAGGTGCGCCGCAGAATAAGCTGGTGCGGAACTGCCGACGACCAGCTGGCTGTGGAGAGCAAAATAAGTGCTTCGTGGGGAAACCACGGAGGCCTTCACGCCTAAGGCTCTCACTGACCAGATCGTGACATTGCCGCTCCCTATTGTCCGCGGCCAAGCGAGCGTCGCCCTCGCTGCCGCCGAGGAGGCCGAAGCCTTCTTGTCGCATGGGACCTCACATGGCGCCGTTAGCTTAGCACTCGACATCGAGGAACCGCTCCACGCGGCCAAATACCCTGCTGCAGGCAATCAGCATGCTCGTGCGGCTGGGAAAGACGGAGAGTTGAGAATGGGAAGAGCACGAGATCTATGTTGATAGAACCGTATCGCCCGAATGATGAATTTGTCGTCTATGAACCGAATGTCCGTTTGGCAACTCTTGGGGGGATTGATCTGAGAGAAATCGGCCTCATGTTGCACCAAGATGTGCGTTGATCACGGCAGCACAAGCCTTCAGTCTTTGCGGATCTTATTGTGATAGGCATGCATCGTCTTTCCCCGAAGCTGGTATAGAAATTCGACCACGTCTTTGTTCGACATGTACTTGCTTTCGTCGTAGCGGTCGTAGTGGGTGATCTCCTCCAGCGACCGGCGCGAGGTCGGGCGGCGGTCGATGGCCGAGAAACCGATTGGCACGATGTGGTGGACGATCAGGAGATCGGGCACGCCAAGGACGCGCTTAAAGGGCTCCTGCACGTGGATGGTGACATGCTGCGACGCAAGGCCAAGTGAAGTCGCGGCCAGATGCATCAGCATCGCCGCATTTGAGAGCGCATCGGTGAAGTGGCTCTGATGCCGCCCGAAGGAGAGCGCGCCCTGGACGGTACCCCATTGCCTACGGCCATCGCCAAGTATGGCGAGCAGCACCGGCGCCTCGGCCCATTTCGCGCCGGCCCGCACCCGCTTTTGCTGCTCCTCTGCGGACACATCGCCAACCTGGAATGCCGGGTGACGCAGCTCGGGCACCCGCATCTGCTCCATCCAGAAGATGAAGTCGTTGTTGGGCCCGGTATAAGCCTCGGCGAGTTCGCGTTTCACGTCGGGGGCGCGGATCACCATGAACTCCCAGGGCTGAGAGTTCGGCCAAAATTCCTGAAGTGGATGGTGGTGGGCTCAGCCCAGGTCGAACTGGTCTCCGGCTCGAATTCCCTGTTCTCTGGGAATTTACAGGGAAATTTAGCATTTGGCGCCTTCCAGTAGAAATCAATTTTTACAAGATTCCTTTGAATTCAGTCACTTATGTGGATATTTTAACGATTGCGGAACAGGGAATTTGATCTCAAGATCAGGGACGCTAGTTCGCACGATCAGCGATCGCGCCTCGTTAGTCGGGCTGGACGCCGATCACGCCGGCAGCACGCAGCGCCTCGATCTCGTCGGCGCCATACCCGAGCTCGGTCAGAATCACATCGTTGTGCTCGCCGAAGCGGGGTGGCGGGCTCTCGATTTCGGCGCCGCCGTGGGCGAGCTTGAAGGCCGCCTTTGGCACCGCGAACGGACCGGCCACGCCCGGCGCGCCGGCGAAGCCGTGCAGGACATCGCGCGTCGCGAGTTGCGGATGCAGGAGCGTCTCGGCCAGTGTCCAGATGCGCGCCGCTGGCACGTGGTTGGCCTGGAGGAAGTCCTCCCACTCCTGCGCGGTCCGTGTCTTCATGATCTCGGTCAGCGTCGCCACCTCGCGAGCATAGTCGGCGCGCCGTTCCTCGTTGGTGCTCTTCGCCATGTCCGGGCGGCCGAGCACGGCCCACAGGCGCTTCTGCTGGCGGAGGTTCGACGCCGCGAGGAGAATCGGCCCGTCGCTCGCCTCGTAGAGGCAATTGGTTGAGACCTCGACCTTGTTGCCGGTCGGCTTCGGCTGCCAGCCATTGCGGAGATGGCCGGTTACGTGGGTGCCCATCAGGATCATCGCGACGTCGAGCATCGCCATGTCGACATACTGGCCCTGCCCGGTCCGCTCGCGCTGGAACAACGCCGCGGCGATGGCGAAGGCGCCCATCGTGCCTGAGGCGTAGTCGACCGCCGAGGTACCCATGCGAAGCGGACTGGTCTCCGGCGTGCCGGTCGCGGCCATCAGGCCGGACGTGGCTTGGATCACCGGGTCGTAAGCGGTCTGCGTGCCGCGCGGCCCGTTCTGGCCGAAGGCCGACATCGACACGTAGATCAGGCGCGGGTTGAGCTTCGCCATGTCCTCGTGGCCGAGACCGAGCGCCGCCATGGCACCAGGGCGGTAGTTCTCGACCATGACGTCGGCGCGAGCGACGAGTTTTTTCAGGATTTTGCGGCCGGGCTCGGTCTTGAGGTCGACCGTCATTGAGCGCTTGTTGGCGCCTTGAGCGAGAAAATAGGTGCCCATGCGCCCGGCGCTGAGCGCGCGGTCGGCGCCGAGGAGCCGCGTCTGGTCGGGGTCGTGTGGCATCTCGATCTTAATCACGTCGGCGCCGAAGACCGCGAGCTGGTAGGTCGCGAACGGCCCGGCCAGCACATGGGTCAGGTCGACCACCTGGATGCCCTCGAACGGACGCATCTGACGCCTTCCTTTCCCGGCTTGCCGGCCTCGCGCTTGCCATCATGGCCGGGCTTCGGGCCGGCCATCCGACTTCCTTCGTCGCGGCGCCCAACTCGTGGATGCCCAGCCCGAGGCTGGGCATGAGGGGCGTGCTTGGCCTCACACCCCGCCGTGCTGCAAGGCTTCGCGCGCGAAGGGCTCGCCGGGCATGATTTCGTTGCCTTCGAGAGCCGGGCCATCGAAGACGACGCCGTGCCCCGGCGCCTCGTCGAGGACGATCCGGCCGTCCTTGATCGGCAGCGGCGCGGCGGTCGCGCCGAAATCGTGGAGGTTCAGCCCGAAGATGTTCTCGACGTGGAGCGCGTTCGGCAGCGCCGCCGCGAGGTGCTGCGAGATCTCCATGGCGCCGTGGGGCGAGATGTCGAGATTGGCCGCCGCGCCGAGCGCCGCGATCTTTAGAAACTCGGTGATGCCGCCGACCTTCCAGACGTCAGGCTGGAGGAAGTCGGCCGCCTCATCGCGCACGTAGTTCCAGAAGTCGTAGCGATTGCCGAGCGTCTCGCCCATGGCGACCGCGACGCCCGCGGCGCGGCGCACGTGGCGGTGGCCAGAGACATCGTCGGAGAGCAGCGGTTCCTCAACAAAAAGCGGCGCGAACTCGGCAAGTGCACGGCAGCGTGCCACCGCCTCGCCTGGGCCCCATTTCTGGTTGGCATCGAGGAGGAGCTGGCGGCCGCTGCCGATCACGCCGCGTACGGCCCGGCAACGTGAAACGTCCTCGGCAATGTCGGGCCGGCCGACCTTGAGCTTGAACGACCGATAGCCCTGGGCGAGGTGGTCCTTCACCTGGACGACCAGTTCCTCCTCGCCAAGGTGCAGGTTGATCGCGCTGGCATAGACCTCGACTGCCGGACGGGCGCCGCCGAGGAGGCGGTGGAGCGGCTCGCCGGCGTACTTGGCCTTGAGGTCCCAGAGGGCAATGTCGATCGCCGAGATCGCAAGGGTGGTGATGCCGCTCGCGCCGGCGGCATGGCACTCCATCCAGAGCCGCTGGCGAATGCGCTCGACGTTGCGTGGATCCTCGCCCTTCAGGCCGGGGAGAAGATAGGCCTCGATCAGCGCCCGGACCGCCATGGCGCCGACGCCCGCCGTGGTGCACCAGCCTATGCCAGTGAGGCCGTCGTCGGTCTCGACCTCGACCACGACCAGCTCGCGGTGGGTCATGGCGAAGCGGCTCGACACCATGCGCTGGCGGAGCGGCAGGCGATAACTGCGGATGCCGGTGCGCACGATCTTCATGGCCGTCGCCCTTACCCTGCCGGCGCGCGCTTGAAGGGGAAGTAGTCCTCGAACTCGCCGATCGCGGCCATGTCGACCTCGACGAGGTTCGGCCCGGACCGCTTCAGCGCTTCGGCCACGGTTGCACCGAAGGCGTCGGCCTGGGCGCAGCGCCAATAGCCCATGTTCGACATCGCCGCGATCTGCGCGAAGTCGGGCATGGCGAGGTCGGCGAAATAGCGTCGCCCGCCGTGGTGCGTGCTCTGCAGCTTCTTGATGACGCCGTAGCCGCCGTCGTTCATGACGACGACGGTCAAGTCGAGCCGTTCCTGCAGCGCGGTCCACAGCTCACCGAAATTCAGCATGAAGCCGCCGTCGCCGGTGAGAAGCAGCGTCCTCCGCCCTGGGGCCGCGACCGCGGCGCCGATCGCGAGCGGGAGGCCCTGGCCGATGCCCGCGCTGACCGGATAGACGCCGTCGTGCGGGCTGTGAAGCGTGAAGATGCGGTTGGCCCAGGTCGAGGTGCTCTGCGTGATGTCGCGCGCGAATACGGCATCCTTCGGCATGGCAGCGCGAAGCTGCTCCATGAACGTGCCGTAGATGCCGAGCGAGCCCAGGAACTCGGCCCAGGCCGCCCGCTTGAGGGCGCGGAACTCGCCGGGGAAGCCGGGCTCGACCGCCATCGTCCCGGCGAGGCGCGGCAGCAGCGCCGCGAGCGTCGCCTTGGCGTCGGCGCAGACGAAATAGGCGGCGACCTGGGTGCGGCCGTTCGCGAGCGGGTCGGCGTCGATCTGCACGAGGTTCGGCGGAAGTTTGACGGCAAACTCGCCGAGCTCGTGGCCGCGCATCCGCGCCCCGACCACCAGCATGAGGTCGACGCTGCCGTAGAAATCCTGGATCGCCTTGATGCCGTTGCCCTGGAGCCCGGAGAGGTTCATCGGGTGATCGTCGGGAACGACACCCCTGCCCTTCCAGCTCGACACCATGCCGAAGCCCATGTCGAGCAGCGCGCGAATTTCGGCGCCGGCGCCGTGGCCGCCGGAGCCGAGATAGCTGACCGGCCGCTTCGCCGCGGCAACGCGCGCGGCGAGCTCGTCGAGGTCGGCCGCGGTCGGGCCCTGCGGCACCGCCGGACGGATCGCGAGATGGTCGAGCATCGCGGGGCGCCGGATCGCCGCGCGCTCGACATCATTCGGGATCTCGACGCTAACCGGCCCCGTCGGAACCGTCAGCGCGTCGGTCGCGGCGCGCATCAGGATGCCGATCGCCTGGTCAGGCGAGCGCACACGATAGGCCGCCTTCGACACGCTGTGCAGCATGCCGAGCTGGTCGAAGGCGTCGTGGACGGTGCCGGCCTTGCGGTCGAGGTAGCGCGACGAGGTCTGGCTCGTGATATGGAGAACCGGCGTACCGGCGATGCGCGCCTCCACGAGGCCACCGACGGCGTTGGCAGCACCCGGCCCGGTCGAGGACACGAAGACGCCGAGCCCACCGGTCACGCGGGCGTAGCCGTCGGCCATATGAGCCGCGCCCATCTCGCCGCGCGCGGCGACGAAGCGCACCGCGTTGCGACGGCCGATGGCGTCGAGGATCGCGAGATTGTGGACCGAGGCAACGCCGAAGGCTGTGCGCACGCCGCAGGCGGCGATGAACTCGGCGACGAGGTCGGCGACAGTGTAGTCACTGGCCATCGGCAACGGCCTCCATCGCGGCGGCGCCGAGGATCTCATCGAGGACCTCGCGGGTGTGCTGGCCGAGGTCGGGCGGACTGCGCACCGGCCCCTCCGCCGCGACCGCGCGCCAGGGCATGCCGGCGGTGACGATGCGGCGGCCCGATCCCGGCGGATATTCGACCGTCACGAGCGCCTCGCGCGCCGCGAGTTGCGGGTGGGCCAGGATCTCGTCGAGCGTATTGATCGGTTCGGCCGCGATGCCGGCCGCCTCGAAGCGGGCGAGCCACTCCGACGCCGGCCTGGTCAGGAAGATGCGCTCGACCTCGGCGAGGAGGGCGGCGCGGTTTTCGCTCCGCATCGGCTGAGTCGCGTAGCGTGGGTCGGCGCCGAGATGGGCGAACTCGGCGACGGTCGCGAACTGCTTCCACGACTTGTCGTTGGTCACGGCGATGACGATCTCGCGGTCGGCGCAGCGGAAGCTCTCGTAGGGCGCAGCGAGCGGATGGGCATTGCCCATGCGCGGCGGGCTCTCGCCGCCGATGCCGCGCACCGCGACGGCCTGGCCCATCAGGGCGATGACCCCTTCGAGCATCGAGATGTCGAGGTAGCGGCCTTCGCCGCTACGCTGCCGCTCCATCAGTGCCCCCATGATCGCAATGATGGCCGAGAAGCCGCCCATTACGTCGGCGACCGGCGCCGCTGCCTTCACCGGGCGTCCGGCGGGATCGCCGGTCAGGCTCATCAGGCCACTTGCCGCCTGCACCATGAGATCGAGCGCGGGCCGCGACGCCATAGGTCCGGTCTGGCCGTAGCCAGAGATCGAGCAATAGACGATGTCCGGCCTGACCGTCCGCAGCGCTTCATAGCCGAGGCGGAAGCGCTCCATCGTGCCGGGACGGAAGTTCTCGACGAAGACGTCGCTCGTGCGCGCCAGCGCAAGGCAGGCGGCGCGGCCCTCTGCGCTGTGGAGGTCGATCGCGACCGAACGCTTGTTGCGGTTATAGCCGATGAAGGTCGGCCCGGCGTTCGCGGCAAAGGGCGGGCCCCACTGCCGCGTCTCGTCGCCGACGCCCGGCATCTCGAGCTTGATGACATCGGCACCTAGGTCGCCGAGGACCATCGTGGAAAGCGGCCCGGCGAGCGCGCGGGTGGCATCGAGCACACGGATGCCGGCGAGAGGACCGCTCCGATTCATACACCACCCACGAGAAAGACAGGCATGAGCTGGCCGAGCTCCAGCGTGCGGAAATCGACCCGCGCCGGGGCATCGATCGCAACGGGACCGGGCTCCGGAATCAGCCGCGCGAACAAGTGCACCCCCTCGTCGAGCCGCACCAGGCCGATCGTATAGGGCACCGAGCCCGCGAAGGCGGGCGTTGCCGCGCGGTGGACCTCGCTGAAGCTGTAGACGCGGCCGCTCCCCGACGAGGCCTGCCAGTCGAGAGCGAGCGAGCTGCAGTCGGTGCAGACGATGCGCTTGGGGTGCCACAGCCCGCCGCAGTCGCGGCAATGCCTGAGGCGCAGCTCGCCCGCGCCGACGCCGTCCCAGAAGCCGGCGGTCTCCGGAGACGGCTGATAGAGGCCGACGAAATAGGGCCCGGCCATCAGCGGCACGCCGCGCGACCAGTCGATCGTCGTGGGCGAAGCGGGGTCGGTCATTGCAGCTTCTCCCGGGCGATGATCACCACGGCATGGCAGGCGAGCACGCCGCCATGGCCGTGGATGAGGCCGATCCTGGGATCGGCGACCTGGCGCCCTTCGGCGCGGCCCCAGAGCTGGTCGATCGTCTCGGTGAGATTGTAGAGTCCTTGAGCGACCTGACCGAAGGAGAGGTAGCCGCCGGGGGTGTTGAACGGCAGGCCGCCGTCATAGGCTATCCCGCCGGCCGCCGCGAAGGCACCGCCCTCGCCGCGGCCGCAGAAGCCGAGCTCCTCCAGCATCATCAGGTTGGCGAAGGAGAACGGCGCGGAGGTCTGCACCAGGTCGATGTCCTTTGGTCCGACGCCGGCCATCTCGTAGGCCTGCCGCCCGGCGACGGCAGCGCCGGTGCTGACGAGGTCGGGTCCGTCGTCGAGCGGCGCGTAGCCCCAGCCACCCATCCGCTCGCCGACCCATTCGTGGGTGCTGCACTGGCCGAACCCGGCAACGTAGGTGACCTCGGCGTGCCGCGCCTCGGCAACCTCGGCACGGGTCAGGACCAGCGCCGTTGCGATGCCGCCGGGATACCACACCGCGCAATCGAGCAGGCGGAGCGGCGAGGCGATCATCCGCGAGGCGAGCACGTCCGCCACCGTGATCGGTCCCTTGCGGTGCATCGCGGCGTGAGGATGGTCGAGCGCCCAGCGCCGGTTCTCGACCGAGACCTGCGCGCACATCTCGGGCGTGACGCCGTATTCGTGCATATAGCGGCAAGCAAACTGGGCGTAGAGCGCCGGCGTCGTCGTGCCATAGGGCGCCTCGAACTGGAGGTCGCCCTCCCACGACGAGTTGGACCCGACCTGGTCCATCCACAGCCCGCTCTCCTCGTTGGTGACGCAGAGCGCATAGTCGATGACGCCGGCATCGAGCGCGAGCGCCGCCATCTCGATCGTGCCGAGCGCGCCGGCACCGTGGGCGGTCATCTCGCTGTTGAAGGTCGGGCCGATCTTCAGCTCGTTCATCAGCGACTGGTTGTATTGCAGGACCATGTAGGCCTGCGGCGTCCGCCCGGTGAACAGCGCGCCGACCTCGCGGCGCTGGATGCCGGCCTGCCGCATCGCCTCGCTCGCCGCGGCGGCACCGAGCTGGAGCGGCGTTTTCGCCTCACCGTCGCCCTTCTGCGCCAGCGCGCGGCCGATGCCGACGATCGCGACCTTTGAGCCGATCCTGGATTGCATGCGCCGGCTCACCGCCCCTCGATCTCAGCCGAGCGGCAGGCTCGCGCGCGGCCACGACACTTTCCGTATTCCGGAAATAGTTCCAATATCCGGAACTCTAACTGGCATCGTCTCTTTGTCAACCGCGCGGGCATCAAGCCACCCGGTAGTGGGCGACCACGGCTTCATCGATCGCGATGCCGATGCCGAGGCTCTGGGGCACGGCCAGGCGGCCGTCCTTCGGACTCAGTGCTGCACCGCCGGGATTGGCCTCGAGGACGCAGTCGAACCACTCACAGGTCGCGCCAGTGGCGGCGCAGAGGTGGATAGTCGCCGCGAGGCCGGGACCGAAATAGGCCGAATGCGGCGCGAGCCGCGCGCCCCGTTCAAGGGCGAAGGCCGCAATCGTGGCGGCCCCAGTCAGGCCGATCTTGGTGACGCTCGGCTGGAGAAAGGCGACTCCCGCGCCGGCCAGCCCGGGGAAATCTTCTGATACCGCATTCTCGCCGGCGGCGAGCGGAATGCCGCCGTCGCGTGCGAGACCCGCAAGAACTGCCAGGTCGGGCGGCCAGCATGGCTCCTCGACCCAGGCCGGGGCGAACGGCTTCAACGCTTCGATACGGGCGAGTCCCTCCGCCGCCGGCCACCGGCAGTTCACGTCGAGCATCAGCGACACATCCGGCCCTACCGCCGCGCGCGCCGCGGCGAAAATCGTGGTCTCGGCTTCGTGGAGCTTCACCTGCCGGTGCCCACGCCGAATGGCATGAAAGGCGGCGTCCGCGGCCGTTTCAGCATCGCCATAGCGCAGCAGGCTGGCGTAAGCCGGCACGCTCGCCGCCGGCTGGCCGCCGAGGAGGCGCCAAAGCGGGGCACCTTCGACTTGGCCGCGCAGATCCCAAAGCGCGATATCGAGCCCGGCCAAAGCGAAGGCGACTGGGCCGCCGCAATAGCTGTGGAGCGCACGGGCGAGCCGCCCGCCGAGGCCGGCGTCGAGGGGATCGGCCCCGGCGGCGAGCGGCGCGACCAGCGCATCGAGCGCGGCCCGCGTCGTCGGGCAGGCGAGATGGCCGAAGGCTTCGCCCCAACCGACGAGGCCGGCGTCGGTCTCGACGCGGACGAGGAGCATGTTCATCAGCGGCCATTGGCGCTCGCCGGGCGGCGGCGGCCCGCCATAGACCGAGGGGATGCGGAGATGGATCGCCTCGACGCGCGCGATCTTCATGGCAACGCTCACGCCCCATCCCCCGCGACGATCATGTCGGCGATCCGCTCCGCCAGCATCAGCGTCGGAAAATTGGTGTTAGCACAGGGGATCACCGGCATGATCGAGGCGTCGACGACGCGGAGCCCGGCGACACCCCGCACCCGGCCGCTCTCGTCGGTCACCGCCATCGGATCGCCTGCCGCGCCCATGCGGCAGGACGAGGTCGCATGCCACACCCCGGTCGCGGCCTTGCGGACGAAGGCTTCTCCCGTCTCGGGGTCGCCGAGCACGCCCGCCATGTCGAAGCCTTCGAGCAGCAGCCGCTCGATGCCGATCCGCCTGAGCGCCGCCGGTCCGTCGAGCACGGCGGCGAGCGCGCCGGTCATCAGTCGGTTCCGCCAATTGACGGCGAGGTAGCGGCGCATCCGATCGCTGTAATAGGCGGGGAATGGGGCGTCGGCGACGGCGCGGAGCGGCGGCGCCTCGTGCAAACGGGCGGCAAAGCGCACGCCGTCGAGGAGGCGCTCCACGTCGCGATGGTCGGCGAGGAGGTTGAAGTCGACCTCGGGCTCGCGGCGCCAGTCGGGCGACGACAGGCGTACCTCGCCGGCCTCGGAGAACGGCTTGTTGATGAAGATCAGGAACGAGCCGATCTGCCGCCCGACCGCGTGCCAGGTCGACTTGCTGAGCACGGCCATGAACATGTCACCCTGCGGCGTCCCCTCCATATGCGAGGAGAAGCGGAGGCCGAGCGTGGCGTGGCGCTTCATCCGCGGGTCGAGCCGCGCCTCGGGCCGGACGAAGGCCGCGACCACCACCGCCGGATGGTCCATCAGCCCCTTGCCGACGCCGGGCCGGTCGGCGCGAACCGGGATACCGAGGGAACGGAGCTCGCCGGCCGGGCCGATGCCCGCGCGAAGGAGATGCGCCGGCGAGTGGATCGCTCCGCTCGCGAGGATCACCCCGCCGGCGCGGAACTCCCGCTCGCGGCCGTCGACCACGACCTTCACGCCGACGCAGCGCCCATCTTCGAACAGGAGTTCGCTCACCGCCGTCTTCGTCGCGATGGTGAGGTTGTCGCGGGCGCGGGTCGCGCCGTCGAGATAGGCGATCGCCGCCGAGACGCGGCGGTCATAGGCGTTGGACATGGTGACGGCGAAATAGCCGTCGTCGAACGGCCCGTTCTGATCGGACAGGTAGTCATAGCCGGCGAGGCCGAAGGCCTCCGCCGCCGCGCGCGAATGGCCGCTCCATTGATGCGGAAAGACGCGGGTGACGGGGATGCGCCCGCTCTGGCCGTGATAGGGCCCGTCGCAGTCGAGGTCGTGCTCGATCCTGCGGAAAAAAGGCAGCACGCTTTCCCAGTTCCAGCCGCGGGCGCCGCGGCGCTCCCAGTCATCGTAGTCGTTGGGCGAGCCGCGATTGGCGAGCTGGCCGTTGATCGAGGAGCCACCGCCCAGCACGCGGGCCTGCTCGTAGCGGCGGAGCGGCGGCCGCTCGCCCGGCCGGTTGTGCGGCACCGGCTCGGTCGTCACCTTGAGCTCGTTCCACAAGAAGCGCGGATTGAGATAGGCGCGCACCCAATAGGCGTCGGCGATCTCTTCCGGCACTTGGCCCGGCGGCGTGTCCTCGCCGGCCTCGCAGAGGAGCACGCGGTGGCCGCTCCGGGCCGAGAGGCGGTTGGCGAGCATGCAGCCGGCGGAGCCGCCGCCAACGATGATGGTGTCGAACACAGGGCGCTCCGGTCAGGCGGGATGGACGGCGGCGGGCTCGGCGGCGGCGCCGCCGAGATAGCGCTCGATCACGAGCGGGCTCGACTGCAGCTCCGCCGCCGGGCCTTCGAGCACGATGCGGCCGCTGTCGAGGACATAGGCATAGGAGGAATGCCGCAACGCCAGCGTCGCGTTCTGCTCGACCAGGAGCACGCCGATGCCGCGCTCGCGATTGATGCGCGTGATGGTGCGGAATATCTCTGCCGCGATCACCGGCGCGAGGCCGAGCGAGGCCTCGTCGATCAGCATCAGGCGGGGTTCGCCGATCAAAGCGCGGCCGAGCGCCAGCATCTGCTGCTCGCCGCCGGAGAGATAGCCGGTCGGCACCGCGCGGCGGCGGTCGAGATGGGGGAAGAGCGCGTAGATGTCCTCGCAGCGCTGGTGCAGGCGGAGGGCCGCCCGCCCGCCGAGGGCGAAGGAGGCGGCGACGAGGTTCTCCTGCACCGTCATGGTCGGAAACACGCGGCGGCCCTCGCGGACATGGAGCAGGCCGCGCCGCGCCAGGCGATGGCCGGGCACCCCGGCGATGTCCTCGCCCTGGAAGCGGATCGCACCCCGCGTGATCCGCCCGCCCTCGAAGCGCAGGAGGCCCGAGACCGCCTTCAGCGTCGTCGACTTGCCGGCACCGTTGGCGCCGAGGAGGGCGACGACTTCGCCCTCCGGCACCGCGAGCGTGAGGCCAGCGAGGCCGACGATGCCGCCGGCATAGCCGACCTCGAGCCCGTCGATCGCTAGGATCGGCTCGGCCATGGTCAGCTCGCCTGGACGCCTTCGGCGATCGGCGTGAGCTTCACCCCGGCACTGGTGACGCCGTAGCGATAGACCGTGCCGAAGGGGATATTCTGGTCGACCATCGTGACCGGCTTGCCGAAGACCCCGCCGGTGTCGAAGTCCTTCAGACCCGCGGCGACCTCGATCAGGCTCGGCCCGTCGAGCGGCTTGCCGGCGGCGAGCGCACGGCTGAAGATCTCGCGGAGCAGCACCACGAAGGCCCACCCGCTCATATAGCCGATACCGGCATAGCCCGGATATTTCGGGTCGCGCCTGGTCATATAGCCGTCGATCGCCTTGATCGCCGGTGCGTCGCTGCCCTTGATCTGCAGCGTATGCGGCACGATGCCGATGAAGCCGTCGGCCGCCGGCCCGATACCCTTCACCGTGTCCGGATCGACCGACCAGATCGTGCCCATCGCCTGGCCGGTCACGCCGTAGTCGCGCGACAGGCGCAGGATGTCCGGCCAGACATTGCCCGCATAGCCGTGGAAGACGATGAAATCCGGCTTGGCATTGCGAAGCTTGACCGCGCTCGCGGTGACGTCGACGCCGGTCATCGCGGTCTCGTCCTCGAGCACCAGGTCGAAGCCGAGATCCTTCGCCCTCTCCTTGGCGAACGGGATCGGGTCGCGCCCGAACTCGATGTTGGAGTGGACCAGCGCGACCTTGGGCTTGGCGTTGCCGGCCATCTTCTTGATCTGGCCGAAGGCAATGCTCATCAGCCCGGAATAGGTCGCCGCCGGGATGAAGAAATACGAGAAGCCGTCCTTGGCCGTGAGGTGCGAGCCGTTGGCGGTGGTGCCGAGCAGCATCTTGTAGCGGTCGGCATTCTCCGGCGCCATCGCACGCGCCAGCGGGATCGAGTCCGCCTTGGCGAAATGGACCGGCCCCTCGGCGATCGCCTTCTTCCACTGCGCGACGCCTACATCGACCTTGTATTCGGAGTCGAGGGCGATGAGCTTGAGCTTGCGGCCGTGGGCACCACCCTGGGCGTTGGCGTAGTCGACCGCGTCCTGCCAGCCGATGATCTCCCGCTGGCCGGTGAAGGCGTAGGGCCCGGTCAGTGGCGCCAGCATGGCGAGGTTGATGGTGTCGCCGTCTGCCGCCCAGGATAGGCGCGGTGCCAGCGCCAGGGCCATCGGCAGCGCCAGCGCGCCGCGTCGCGTGATCGTCGTCATGGCTTGAACCTCCCCTTGTGAAGCGTTTCTCCGTCCGCGGCTCAGCCGCGGAACTCAATGCGCCCCCCGAATTTCTCGATGAGGCCGACGAGGCCGCGCGGATCGAGGTGCAGGAAGAGCACGATCAGCGCGCCGAAGAGGAATTCGCGGAAGGTCGCGAGCTGGCCGACATAGCGGCTGGTGTCGGCGATGAGCCCCGAGGCGACGACGCGCATGAACTCCGGCAGGAGCGTCATGAAGAGCGCGCCGAGGATCGAGCCGAGGATCGAACCGCGCCCGCCGACCAAGACCGCCGTCAGGTAGAAGATCGAGACCGAGACGACGAACTGGTCGGGATTGACGAGCCGCAGAAAGATCGAGAGCAGCGCGCCCGCGATGCCGGCATAGGTGGCGCCGACCGCGAAAGCCAAGAGCTTGTAGTAGACGACGTTCACGCCGAGCACCTCGGCGGCGTAGTCGCGCTCGCGGAGCGCGATGAAGGCACGGCCGACCCGGGTGCGGAAGAGGTTCGCCGCGGTGAGGCATGAGGCGACGGCGAAGGGCAGGATCAGGAAATAGAGCCTGGCGTCGCTGTCGAACGAGAAGCCGAAGAGCGAGACCTGCGGCGTCTGCAAGCCGTTGTCGCCGTGGGTCACCGCGGTCCAGCGCTGGGCCACGAAGTAGAAGGTGAACTGCGCCGCGAGCGTCGAGATCGCGAGGTGGACGCCCTTGATACGGATCGCCGGCAAGCCGAAGACGATGCCGAAGAGGAAGGCGGCAACGGCCGCGGCGACGAGCGCGACCGGCAGCGGCGCGCCGGCGATGAGGAGCAGCGCCGAGACATAGGCGCCCATGCCGACGAAGGCGGCGTGGCCGATCGAGAGCAGCCCGGCATAGCCGACGGTGACGTTGAGCCCGATGGTGGCGATGACGTTGATGAGGATCAGGCAGGCCATGTAGGTGACGTAGCCGTTGCCGATCGCGGGCAGCGCCAGCGCGAGCGCCGCGAGGCCGACGATCGCGGCCCAGCGCAGGACCGTCGCGCGGCCTGCCGTACGCATCGTCGCGGCCGCCATGGTCGCCATCACAGCCGCTCCACTAGCTTGGTGCCGTAGAGGCCGCGCGGACGCACCAGCATGACCAGCAGCACCAGCAGATAGGGCATGAACTGCTGCCAGGCGCCGCCGAGGAAATAGCCGAGCAGTGTCAGCATCACGCCGACGATGATGCCAGCCACCATGGTGCCGCCGATCGAGGTCAGCCCGGCGAGGAGGACGACCGCGATCACCTCCAAGGCGAAATTGCCGAGATAGGGCGAGAGGCCGTTGACCGAGGCTCCGACGATGCCGGCGGCGGTGGCAAGGATGCCGGCGACGATCCAGGTGAAGGAGAAGATGCCGCGGATGTCGATACCCATCGCCTCAGCGGTCGACTGGTCCTCGGCGGTGGCGCGGATGGCGACGCCGGTGCGCGAGAAGCGGTAGTAGAGCATGAAGCCGCCGAAGACGACGAACATCGCGAGCATCCCCCAGGCCAGCGTGCCGGGGATGAGGAACGGGCCGAGAAAAACGGGCTTGCGCGGCAGGATCTCGGGGAGGCGCACGATATCCTGCCCCCATACCAGCCCGGCGAGGCCGCGGAGCATGGCGCCGGTGCCGAACAGCACCTTGATGAGGACTTCGTGAGGCTGGCCGAGCAGCGGGCGCAGCAGAAAGCGCTCGATGCCGGCGGCGGTCGCGGCGCTGGCGATGAGCGCGAGCGGCAGCGCAGCCGCGAGCGGCAGGCCGAAGATCACCATCCCAGTGTAGAGGAAATAGGCGCCGATCATCATCATTTCGCCCATGGCGAAATTGAAGACGCCGCTCGCCTTGTAGATCAGCACGAAGCCCATCGCGCCGAGCGCGTAGATCGAGCCCGAGGCGATACCCACGAGGCTAAGCTCGACGATGGTCGAGATCATGCCGGCGCCTCCTCGGCCTCCGGCACGCCGATATAGGCCTCGACCACGCGGGGGTCGGCCTGCACCTCGGCCGGCGTGCCCTCGGCGATGACCTCGCCGAAATTCAGCACCACGACGCGCTCGGTCAGCGCCATCAGCGTCTTCATGTCGTGGTCGATCATCACGACGGTGGTGCCGCGGGCATCCACCGTGCGGCGGATGTCGTCGGCCATCGCCTGCTTCTCGGTAGCATTCATGCCGGCGAAGGGCTCGTCGAGGAGAAGGAGCTTCGGCGCCGCGGCGAGGCTCCGCGCCAGCTCGACCTGCTTCTGCACGCCGAAGGGCAGGCCGACGATCTCGCGGTCGCGGAAGGCGGCGAGGCGAAGGAAGTCGATCACCTCGCCGTCGATGCGCGCGGTCAGCGCCCGCTCCTCGCGCCGGGCCGGGCCGAGATAGAGCGCGGCGGCGAAAAGGCCGGCGCGGAGCTCGGCATGGGCGCCGAGCTTGACGTTCTCCAGCACCGACATGCCGCGGAAGAGCGCGATGTTCTGGAAGGTGCGGGCGATGCCGAGCCCGGCCCGGGCGTAGCCGGGGCGGGCGAGGAGGTCGACGCCGTCGTAGAGGACGCGGCCGGCGCGTGGGCGATAAAAGCCGGAGATGACGTTGAGGAGACTGGTCTTGCCGGCGCCGTTCGGGCCGATGATCGCGGTCACGGCGCCACGCCGGGCTCGGAGCGAGACGTTCGACAGCGCGCGGATGCCCCCGAACTCGAGGGTGAGATCGTCGACGACGAGGAGATCGTCCGCCGCGGCCGCCATCGTCATTCTGTGCGGATGTAGACGGCCTTGGTGTTCAGGTACTCCTCGAGCGACTCGCGGCCGGACTCGCGGCCATAGCCGCTCATCTTGTAGCCGCCGAAGGGCATCGAGACATCCATCGGGCCGTAGCAGTTGACCCAGACATTGCCGGCGCGGATCGCCCTGGCGAGGCGGTGGGCCTTGCCCACGTCCCGCGTCCACACCCCGCTGCCGAGACCGAACATGGTGGCGTTGGCGCGGCGGACGAGTTCGTCTTCGCTCTCGAACGGGATCGCCGACAGCACCGGGCCGAAGATCTCCTCGCGCGCGATCTTCATCGCGTCGTCGACGCCGGCGAAGACGGTCGGCGGCACGAAATAGCCCTTGGCGTAGTCACCTTCGACGAGGCGCTCGCC
>DASZVN010000048.1:0-2935 GCA_035547055.1 Hyphomicrobiales bacterium | reverse complement strand
CGGCTCGACCGCGAGCGCAGCCTGACCATGCTGCACGACCCCGACCACGGCCTCGAAGAGCGCATCATCGCCGAGCAGTTCGGGTATTGAACGCCACCCCTCGGTCGTTGCGAGCGAAGCGAAGCAATCCAGGGCCGCTCGGGCAGGCGCCAGTCACCCTGCTCGCTTCGTCGCTACCCTCCTCGCAATAGCGGCGGCGAGGGCGGCACAACCGCTCGTTAACCCGGTGCGGCCTAGCCTCGCGCCATGAGCACGATGGCCGAACCGAAGGGGGAGTCGGCCCCCGCTGCCGCCGCGACGCTGCGCGCGCGCGCGGTCACCGACGACGGCAAGGGCGAGGGCTGGGACCTCTCCCCGGTCCGCCGCGCCGAGCAGGCAATGGAGCAGCTCTCCAAGAACTTCCCCGAATGGATGCGCGAGGAGGTCGAGCGACTCGACGCGGCCCGCTCCGCCTTCGCGGAAGCCTCAGGCGAGGACAATCTGCGCCAGGCGCTGTTCCTTGCCACCCATGACGTCCGCGGCCATGCCGGCACCTTCGGCTATCCGCTGGCCTCGACCATCGCCGAAGGGCTGTGCGCGCTGATCGAGGAGCTCGATTCGTGCCGCGTCGACCCGGGGCCGCTCGTCGACGCCCATGTCGACGCGATCCGCGCCATCCAGCGCGGCAATATCCGCGGCGAGACCGACCGTGGCGCGCTCGGCGTCATCGCCGCCCTGTCGGCCGCCCGGCGCGTCGTGCTGGCGCCGGCCGAGGCGATGGAGCCGGCCGCCGCCGCTCAAGCCGCGGAAAGCTGAATCTCGTCTTCCGCCTCGATTGCCGCGCGATCGAGCGCTTCCTCGCGCGCGGCCTCGGCGGCGAAGCGGCGGAGCAGCGCCGCCACCGGATCGAGCGCGCGGCCGGCGCCCGCGCAATGAGCCGCGAGAGCGTGCTCGACCAGGTCGCGATCGAGGCGATCGCCGTATGCCGTCCCGCGGTTGGCGAGCGCCGCAGCGAAAGCGGCGTGCGTGGCGGCCGGCAGCCCGGCCTTCCGGAGCAGCGCGACGAGGCCAGCCTCGCTCCCGACCGAAACCAGGGCCCGCACGCGCTCGAACGGCAGGCCGGAGAGCTGCGCCAACCCGGCATCCACCAGCGCGCCTTGCCCGGCGAGCGCAGCACGCAGCAGCAGGACCGGCGTGAGCTGGCGGCTCGCGCGGAGATGGCCCACCAGGGCCGTGACGCTTTCGTCCGGCGCGCGGGCCGCGATCGCGAGCGTGGCGCGATCGCAAGCCTCGCGCGCGGCGGCTTCGGC
Source organism: Hyphomicrobiales bacterium (assembly GCA_035547055.1). Lineage (GTDB taxonomy): Bacteria > Pseudomonadota > Alphaproteobacteria > Rhizobiales > Methylopilaceae > DASZVN01. Next base: position 1,646 of record DASZVN010000048.1, on the reverse strand, counting down.
GCGATCGCGGCCGAGCCAGCCGCGGCCGGCAACGAGCCCGGTCAGCGCCTCGGCGAGTTTCACCACCAGGACCTGGCGCAACGCGGCGGGCAGATCGGGCCGCGCCAAGAGCGGCTCGCGCACGACCGGATCGGCGCCGTGGCGCGCGACCAGACGGGTGAGGATGCCCGCGGTCAGCATCGCGCCGGGGTTTTCCACCAGGACCGCGCAGGCCGATGGCGCGCCGACCGCCGCAAGAGCGGCCGCGACCGTCGGCGGCACCAGGGCGCGCCGGGCGATCGCCGCCTGCCCCGCCGCACCGTGGAGCGCGACCAGATCGACCAGATCGAGCTCGCCGAGCGACGGCGCCCGCGCGAGGATCGGCGCCGCGACGTCGGCCGCATCGCGGGCGAGCGCGAGGACGATATGCGGCGGCGCGCCGGGATCGGCGGCAAGGCCTTCGGCCAGCGCCCGGCGTACCGCCAGCGAGGGATCGTCGAGGAGGAGCGTCATCGCCGTGGTCGCAGCGGCGCGGTCCTCCTCTGTCAGCTCGGCGTGAAGAAAAGCATGGGCGAGTGCCGCTGCGGCCTCGGCGCGGGCGGCGGCGGGTGCGGCGGCAAGCCAGCTCAGGAAGCGCGCGACCATCATTGCGCTCCGCTGCCGGCGGGACGGATGAAGCCGAGGAGGTTCAGCGGCGCGCCGGCCCGGTGATGGACGACCGCGCCCGCCGCGGCCTTCGGCACGGCCGCGGCCGGCGCCGTCGTGGTCAGTGCCGACGCGGCGCCGCCGGCGAACGCGCTCGCGGGGCCGAGACCGGACCACACCGCATCGACATAGGCCGCGATCGGTGCCCGGCGGCCGCTGCGAAAGATCGAGTGGAACACCGGCCCCTGCTCGTCCACCTGCGTCGTGTCGTTGCCGGCGCTGCCGTCGTCGGCTCCGCTGAAGGCGAGCGCCGTGCTGGTGGCGGGCATCTTCGCGGCGCCCTCGCGCGCGATCAGCGTGGCGCGGACCTCGCCGACGCTCCGCGCCTGGCCGTTTGCATAGAACACCGACGGATTGGCCGCGGCCGCGGCGGGAAAGGCGGCGACAGCCGAGGCGCCGGGGTTCTTCTGCGCCAGCGAGAGAAGCTGGGTCGCCCCCTGGGCGCCGAGGAAATGGGCGATGTAGAGCTCGCCGTCCGACGGCACGCGGCCAAGCGCGGCCGTCAGCGTGGCGCCGTTCTTCTGCGCCAGCGCGCCGGCCATCAGCGCCGACACCGTGGGGTCGTTGCGGAGCTTCAGGATCGCCTGCCGCTGGGCGGGATCGGCGACGGTGTACTGCCCGTCGCCGCTCTTGGTGATCTGGGCGGCGAGGCCGCCGAGGCCGAGGCTCGGCCCTTCCTGCTTCAGGGTTTCCAGCCAGGTGTCCTTGGTGAACTGAAACAGCCCGGCGGCCGACGAGGTCGGTGCCTTGGCCGTGGGGTTGAGCCCGGATTCGGCGGCACCGGTGTGCAGCAGGTAGGAAAAGCCCGAGCCGGTCGCCTCTGCAGCCTTGCGGATGGCGCCGATGATGCCATCGGTGACGCCGCTGACCGACCAGGTGTTCATCGCGCCGCCTGCCCCGCCCGGAATCGGCCAGGCCCCGCCGAACCCTCGGGCAGACATGGTAAACCGCTGGTTAACGGG
>DASZVN010000047.1:0-20187 GCA_035547055.1 Hyphomicrobiales bacterium | reverse complement strand
GTCTGGTTCGATGCCGAGGGCATGCAGGAAGTCTACGCCAACCCCGCCGAAATGAAGCATTTCGACGGGCTGTTCAGCGGCCGCCCGGACCTTTCGGTCTGGCAGAAACCCAAGGGCCACTGGGTCGAGTGGTAGGCCTCGCTCCTGAGGGCCGGCCCGGCCGCCATTGCCGGGCCGCTCGCCTGTCGCTATGAAGGCGCGCCTTTTTCGGGCATGGCGAGCGTAGCGACAGGACTGCAATGGCACGGCTGGTGATGAAGTTCGGCGGAACCTCCGTCGGAGACGTGCCGCGCATCAAGAACGTCGCCCGCCACGTCAAGCGCGAGGTCGATGCCGGCCACCAGGTGGCGGTGGTGGTGTCGGCCATGGCCGGGGCCACCAACCAGCTCGTGGCGTGGACGCGCGAGGCGGCGTCGTTGCACGACGCGCGCGAGTACGACGCGGTGGTGGCATCGGGCGAGCAGGTGACCTCGGGGCTGCTGGCGATCGCGCTCCAGGATATCGGCGTCAATGCGCGCTCGTGGCAGGGCTGGCAGGTTCCGATCAATACGGACAACGCCCACGGTGCGGCGCGCATCACCGGCATCGACGGCAGCGAGCTGATCAAGCGGCTGGAGCAGGGCCAGGTGGCGGTGGTCTCCGGCTTCCAGGGCATCAGCCCCGACAACCGCATCGCCACCCTCGGCCGTGGCGGGTCGGACACCAGCGCGGTGGCGCTGGCGGCCGCGCTCCATGCCGACCGCTGTGACATCTACACCGACGTCGACGGCGTCTACACCACCGACCCGCGCATCGTACCCAAGGCGCGGCGACTGGAGCGCGTCGCCTTCGAGGAGATGCTGGAGATGGCCTCGCTCGGGGCCAAGGTGCTCCAGGTCCGCTCGGTCGAGCTGGCGATGGTCCACAATGTGCGCGTGATGGTGCGCTCCAGCTTCGATGCGCCGGACGCGGTGAAGGAAGGCCCCGGCGGGCTGCCGCCCGGCACGCTGATCTGCGACGAGGACGAGATCGTGGAACAAGAGGTCGTCACCGGCATCGCCTATTCCAAGGACGAGGCCCAGGTCACGCTGCGCCGGGTCGAGGACCGGCCCGGCGTCGCCGCCTCGATCTTCGGCCCGCTGGCCGAGGCCAACATCAACGTCGACATGATCGTGCAGAACGTCTCGGAGGACGGCCGCACCACCGACATGACCTTCACCGTGCCGGTCGCGGATTTCCAGCGTGCGATGCAGGTGCTGGAGGGCGTCCGAGGCGCGGTCGGCTACGGCGAGTTGCAAGGCAACAACGACGTCGTCAAGGTCTCGGTGATCGGCATCGGCATGCGCAGCCATGCCGGCGTCGCCTCCAAGGCCTTCCGGGCCCTGGCCGAGCGCGGCATCAACATCCGGGTCATCGCAACCTCCGAGATCAAGATCTCGGTCCTGATCGACGCCGCCTACGCCGAACTTGCCGTGCGAACGCTGCATTCGGTATACGGGCTCGACAGGGCTTGAGGAGCGGCGGCCCTCGGCGAGGCGCCGCAAATCCGTCAACTTGGTGGTGCGGGTGCCGGGCGCCGGGTAAGGGGTCCCGGTCCGGAGATTCGGCGATGCGAGGCGCGTATGGCGGCCCGCGCGTGCTGCTGCGCCGGCTCCGCGAGGTGATGGCGGAGCCGGTCACCGCGCAGGAACGCCTGGACAGGATCGTGGTGCTGATCGCGGCCAACATGGTGGCCGAGGTCTGCTCCTGCTACGTGTTGCAGGTCGACGGCACACTGGAGCTCTATGCCACCGAGGGCCTGAACCCGAACGCGGTCCACCTCACCAGCCTCAAGACCGGCGAGGGCCTGGTCGGCCTCATCGCCAAGGAGGCCGAGCCGCTCAACCTGTCGAACGCGCAGGAGCATCCGGCCTTCGTGTTCCGCCCGGAGACCGGCGAGGAGATCTACCACTCCTTCCTCGGCGTCCCGATCCTGCGGGCCGGCAACACGCTCGGCGTCCTCGTCGTGCAGAACAAGGCCTACCGCTCCTATTCGGAGGAGGAGGTCGAGGCGCTGCAGACGACGGCCATGGTGCTGGCCGAGATGATCGCCTCGGGCGAGCTCACGGCGCTCGCCCGCCCCGGCGCCGAGCCTGCGGTGCGGCGGCCGCTCCGTTTGACCGGCCTGCCGCTCGCCGACGCGATCGGGCTCGGCTACGTCGTCCTGCACGAGCCCCGCATCGCCGCGGTGCAGAGCCTGATCGCCGAGGACGTCTCGCGCGAGCTCACCCGCCTGGAAAGCGCCATCGAGACGCTGCGTTCATCGATCGACACCCTGATCGAGGACGGCGAGGTCGCCGAGGACGGCGAGCACCGCGACGTGCTCGAGACCTTCCGCATGTTCGCCCACGACCGCGGCTGGACCCGGCGGATGCGCGAGGCGATCCTGAGCGGCCTCACCGCAGAGGCGGCGGTCGAGCGGGTGCAGTCGGACACCAGGGCCCGCATCCAGCGCTCGACCGACCCCTATCTCCGCGAGCGCCTGCACGACCTCGACGACCTCGCCATCCGCCTGATGCGGGCGCTCACCGGCCGCAGCGAGCTGGCGCCGGTGGACCTGCCCGAGAACGCCATCCTGGTCGCCCGCAACATGGGCCCGGCGGTGCTGCTCGACTATGCCCGCACGCGGCTGCGCGGCCTGGTGCTCGAGGAGGGCGCAGCCACCAGCCACGTCGCGATCGTCGCCCGCGCCCTCGGCATCGCCTGCGTCGGGCAGGTCGAGAACATCACCAGCCTGGTCGACCAGGGCGACGCCATCATCGTCGACGGCGCGTCGGGCGACGTCCACATCCGCCCCTCGGCCGAGGTCGAGCGCGCCTATGCCGAGAAGGTGCGCTTCCGCGCCCGCCGGCAGGAGCAGTACCGCGCGCTCCGCAACAAGGCGGCGGCGACCACCGACGGCGAGCCGGTGGCGCTGATGCTGAACGCCGGCCTCGCCGTCGACCTGCCCCATCTCGCCGAGACCGGGGCCGACGGCATCGGCCTGTTCCGCACCGAGCTGCAGTTCATGATCGCCTCGGCCTTTCCGCGGACCAGCGCCCAGGAGAATCTCTACCGCACCGTGCTCCAGGCCGCCGGCGACAGGCCGGTGACCTTCCGCACCCTCGACATCGGCGGCGACAAGGTGCTGCCCTATCTCCGCGCGGTGCAGGAGGACAACCCGGCGCTCGGCTGGCGCGCGATCCGCCTCGCGCTCGACCGACCGGGCCTCTTGCGCTCGCAGATCCGGGCGCTGGCCAAGGCCGGCGCCGGGCGCGAGCTGCGCGTGATGTTCCCGATGCTGGCCTCGGTCCACGAGTTCGACGCAGCGCGCGCCGTGGTCGAGCGCGAGCTGACCCATCTCCGCCGCTTCGGCCATCCCCTGCCCGAGCGGCTCCTCCTCGGCGCCATGGTCGAGGTGCCCTCGATGCTGTTCCAGCTCGAGGAGCTGTTCGAGCGGGTCGATTTCGTCTCGGTCGGCTCCAACGACCTCGTGCAGTATCTCTACGCCGCCGACCGCGGCAACGCCCGCGTCGCCGGCCGGTTCGACCCGCTGGCGCCGCCGGTGCTCAGGGCGCTGAAGCACATCGCCGACACCGCCCGCGCCGCCGGCAAGCCGGTGACGCTCTGCGGCGAGCTCGCCGCCCGCCCGCTCGCCGCGATCGCCCTGGTCGGCCTCGGCTACCGCGCGCTCTCGATGGCGCCGGACGCGATCGGGCCGATCAAGACGCTGGTGCTTTCGCTCGACGCCGCCGCCGCGGCGCGCAAGGTTTCGGACATCCTCTGCGGCGAGACCGATCCCCGCACGGCGCTGAAGGCCTTCGCCGAGGCCGAGCGCCTGCCGCTGCCGAACGGCTGAGAAGTTCGCTGCCGTCATTGCGCGCGAAGCGGAGCAATCCAGGAGAGCTGGCGCTCTTGCCCATGGATTGCCTCGCCGGCTTTGCCGCCTCGCAGTGACGGGGCTGATCCCCCGCCTTGGGAATGGCTGGAATGTGCCCTTGGCGTTTGCCCAATTTGCTGCGGCGCGTCATATAGCCACTGGCTGGCGGGTCCGGCCGATCCTTCGCCGGAGATCAGGGTGAGCCAAGCAGCGGTTGCGACCGAGACCGAGACGCGCGCCGCCGGCACCGCCTTCGTGGTGCTGGCGGGGCTGAGCTTCGGCCATTTCCTCAACGACATGATGCAGTCGCTGATCCCGGCGATCTACCCGATGCTGAAGGGCAGCTTCGACCTGGATTTCGGCCAGGTCGGCATCATCACGCTGGTCTACCAGTGCACCGCCTCGCTGCTGCAGCCGGCGGTCGGCCTCTTCACCGACCGGCGGCCGAAGCCGTTCTCGCTCGCCGCCGGCATGGGCTTCACCCTGGTCGGGCTCGGCGTCGTCGCCCTCGCCTCGAGCTTCGGGATGCTGCTCCTCGGCGCAGCGCTGGTCGGGATGGGCTCCTCGGTCTTCCATCCGGAATCGTCGCGCATCGCCCGCGTCGCCTCGGGCGGGCGGCCCGGGCTCGCCCAGTCCGTGTTCCAGGTCGGCGGCAATGTCGGCTCGGCGGTCGGGCCGCTGCTCGCGGCCTTCATCATCCTGCCCCACGGCCAGATCAGCGTTGCCTGGTTCGGGGTCGGCGCGCTGATCGGCATGGTCGTGCTCGGCGTCATCGGCGCCTGGTACAAGCGCCACGGCGTCCTGGTCGCGCGCCCGCGCGGCACGCGGGCGACGCCGGCCGCGGGCCAGCCGACGCATCGCGTCGGCGCCGTCATCGCCCTCCTGATCGTGCTGGTATTCTCGAAATATTTCTATCTCGCCAGCATCACCAGCTACTACACCTTCTACCTGATCGAGACGTTCCACGTCTCGGTGCAGAGCGCCCAGATCCACCTCTTCGTCTTCCTCGGCGCGGTCGCGGTCGGCACCATCGTCGGCGGCCCGCTCGGCGACCGCTTCGGCCGCAAATACGTGATCTGGTTCTCGATCCTCGGCGTCCTGCCGTTCACGCTGGCGCTGCCCCATGTCGGCCTGTTCTGGACCGGCATCCTCAGCGTGCCGATCGGGCTGATCCTGGCCTCGGCGTTCCCGGCGATCATCGTCTATGCGCAGGAGCTGGTGCCGGGGAAGGTCGGCACCATCTCCGGCCTGTTCTTCGGCATCGCCTTCGGCCTCGGCGGGCTCGGCGCGGCGGTGCTCGGCCAGTTCGCCGACCTCACCTCGATCGGCTTCGTCTACGATGTCTGCGCCTTCCTGCCGGCGCTCGGCCTCCTCGCCGGGCTCCTGCCGAACCTCGAGGCCGGCCACCGCCAGCCGGCCGCCGCGCCGCACCCCGCCCCGGCGGAGTAGGCGCGGCGACCGGCCGAGCGCATTGCGACACGGGTTGTTAGCACCTGCAAAATATCCTTGACGCCTCAGCGATGGCGGCAGAGGCTCCCGCGTGATGGATGCACACGCTTTCGGGCGGACGCCGGGCACGATCGGCGAGTTCGGCACCCCGCCCGACGATGCGGCGGCGCTCGCCTCGCCGCTCTATCTCGGCTACGAGCTGTTCCACGCCGCGATGCAGCCGGCCCGGCTGCTCGCCGAGGCGACCCGACGCCTCTACGGCGCCCCGCTGAACCCCTTCGCGGCGTCCCCCCTCGCCCGCTCGACCGTCGCCGGCGCCGAGCTGTTCGAACGCGCCACCCGGCGCTACGCCAAGCCCGCATTCGGCATCACCGCGACCACGCTCGACGGCCGTCCCGTCGCGGTCGCCGAGGAGGCGGTGTGGCAGCAGCCGTTCTGCCGCCTGCTCCATTTCCGCAAGGCGGCCGCGGCGGTCCAGCCGAAGGTGCTGGTCGTCGCGCCGATGTCCGGGCATTTCGCGACGCTGGTGCGGGGCACCGTGACGGCGCTGCTGCCGGGCCACGACGTCTACGTCACCGATTGGGCCGACGCCCGCACCGTCCCGCTCGCCGCCGGCCGCTTCGACCTCGACGACTATGTCGACTATCTCGTCGAGCTGTTCGGCCGCTTCGGCGGCGACTGCCATGTGGTGGCGGTGTGCCAGCCTGCGGTGCCGGTGCTGGCCGCCACCGCCCTGCTCGAAGCCGCGGGCGATCCGCGGGCGCCCCGCTCGATGGTCCTGATGGGCGGGCCGATCGACACCCGCATCAATCCGACCGCGGTCAACCGCTATGCCGAGGCCCATGGGCTCGACTGGTTCAGGAGCCGCGTCATCGCCCCGGTGCCGCCGCCGCATCCCGGCGCCGGACGGCTGGTCTATCCCGGCTTCCTGCAGCTCGGCGGCTTCGTCGCGATGAATCTCGACCGCCACATCACAGCGCACTGGCGCTTCTTCGAGAATCTCGTGGCCGGCGACGGCGACAGCGCGGACAAGCACCGCGCCTTCTACGACGAGTACATGGCGGTGATGGACCTCACCGCCGAGTTCTATCTCCAGACCGTCGACCAGGTGTTCATCCGCCACGCCCTGCCCAAGGGCGAGCTGACCCATCGCGGCACCCCGGTCCGCCCGGAGGCGATCCGGCGCACCGCGCTCATGACTGTCGAGGGCGAGCGCGACGACATTTCGGGCGTCGGGCAGACCGAGGCGGCGCACCGGCTCTGCACCGGCATTCCGGCCGAGCGCCGCCGCCACTGGCTCCAGCCCGGCGTCGGCCATTACGGCGTCTTCAACGGCGCCCGCTTCGAGGCCGAGACCCTGCCCAGGATCGCCGATTTCATCCGCATGGCCGAGGCCGGCTGAACGCCTCCGCCGCATCATTGGGAGCGAGGCGAAACAATCCAGAGGCCGCGGAACGCCGCCCCTGTCGCTCCTGGATTGCTTCGTCGCTTCGCTCCTCGCAGCGACGGGTTACGCTGTTGCTCCGGGTGGCTTGATTTTCGGGCCCCAGGGCCGATATGGCGGGCAACTCCTGTGGATTGCCCTGCCCGTAAGAGAGCCATGACGGACGAGACTGCCCCGCGCCCCGAGTCGAACGACGCGTCCGAGACGCCCGACGCCGAGCTGGCCCGCCTCCAGGCCGAGAACGCCGAGCTGCGCGACCGCGTGCTGCGCGCCCTGGCCGAGGCCGACAACGCGCGCAAGCGCGCCGAGCGCGATGCCGCCGACGCCCGCGCCTATGCGGTGACGAGCTTCGCTCGCGACCTGTTGAACGTCGCCGACAACCTCCACCGCGCGCTCGAGGCCGGCCAGCCCGGCGACGCCGGGACGCTGACCGAAGGCGTCAAGCTCACCGCACGCGAGTTCGAGACCACGATGGCGCGCCACGGCATCGTCCGCATCGACCCGATGGGCGAGCGATTCGATCCCAACCTGCACCAGGCCATGATGGAGATGGAGGATTCCTCCGTCCCCGCCGGCACGGTCGTCCAGGTCATGCAGGCCGGCTACACCATCTCCGGGCGGGTGCTGCGCCCGGCCCTGGTCGCGGTCTCGAGGGGCGGGCCGCGCCTCGCGGCAGAGCCGACGGCGGGGCTCGACAAGACCGCCTGATCCTCCCCGCTGGACGGTTGCCCGCCACGCGCGGGCGCTGTTATGTTGACCGCTCTACTCGCGCGCCCCGCCTCGCCGGGGCGGCGATGGACAGCCGCGGGCGCCTCCGGTTGACCCTCCGAGACCGCCATGTAAACTCGACCGCCAAACGGAGCAAAAGAGGCGCTGCCCGCTCCATCCTGGGAGGATAATTCATGAGCTTCAGCCTTCGCACGGCGGCGCTTGCCGTCGCCGCCACCGGCCTATTGGCGGCCGGCCCGGCGGCCGCCAAGACCATCAAGATCGGGCTGATCGCGCCCTTCTCGGGACCGACCTCGCTGTTCGGCATCAGTTGGCGGCAGGGCGTCGACGTGTTCATGAAGACGCACGGCGACACCATCGACGGCAACAAGATCGAGGTGATCGAGCGCGACCTCCCCGGCCCGGATCCGCTGAAGGCCAAGGCGCTGGCGCAGGAACTCGTGGTCAAGGAAGGCTGCCAGTACCTCGCCGGGCTCGCCTACAGCCCGAACGCGCTGGCGCTCGGCGCCTTCGCCAACCAGGCCAAGGTGCCGATCGTCATCTTCAACGCCGCCACGTCGTCGATCATCGACAAGTCGCCTTATTTCCTGCGGGTGTCCTACACCCTGCCGCAGGTCTCGGCGCCGGAAGCGCTCTACGCCTACAAACAGGGCTTCCGGAAGATGGTGACGATGGTCGAGGACTACGCCCCGGGGTGGGACGCCGAGAAGACCTTCATCGACACCTTCACCAAGGCCGGCGGCCAGGTCATCGGCAAGATCCGGATGCCGCTGTCGGCGACCGACTACGTGCCCTACATCCAGCGCGCCAAGACCATGGGCCCGCAGGCGATCTTCGGCTTCCTGCCGGGCGGCGGGCCGACCTTCCAGTTCCTGACCGCCTACAACAACTCGGGCCTGCGCGATGCGGGCGTGACCTATCTCGGCCAGGGCGAGACCGCGGAGAACGATCTGCCGAACTACGGCGACGTCGTGCTCGGCCTGACCACGATCTCGTTCGTCTCCTCGGACCACCAGTCGAAGGTGAACGAGGAGTGGAAGGCGGCGATGGCCAAGTACTACCCCAAGGCCGTCTACAACGCCTTCCACGTCACCTCGCATGACGGGATGCAGGTGATCTACCACATGATCGAGGCGACCCACGGCAAGAACGACGTCGAGGCCGAGATGGCCGCGGCCAGGGGCTACAGCTTCGAGAGCCCGCGCGGGCCGGTGAAGATCGACGCCAAGACCCGCGACTGGATCCAGAACGTCTATGTCCGCAAGGTCGAGAAGGACAAGGACGGCAAGCTCTACAACAAGGAGCTCGCCGTGTTCCCGGCGCAGCCCGACTACGGCCGTCCCGGCACGCCGGTGCCGACTCTCGCCGACGACGCGCCGCAGCCGATAAAGTAAGGCAATCGCTCGCCGGGCGGCCGTTCGCCGCCCGGCCCGGTTCGATCGGGTGCGGCGCCGCGGCGCCCGCCCGCCTTGATTCCGGCGGCGGATGATGCAGCTTGCATGGCTGGCTCCGCCGTCCCACCAGCGCAGAGCATTCCGCGGTGGCCGGAGCATCCTGGAAGAGCGCGCATGAACCTTCTGATCTCGATCCTGGTCGACGGCGTCTCCTACGGGATGATCCTGTTCATCATCTCGATCGGGCTGTCGATCACCATGGGCCTGATGCGCGTGGTCAACATGGCCCATGGCGGCTTCGCCATGCTGGGCGGCTTCTTCGCCGCGGCGATCATGGCCTGGCTCGGGCTGTCGTTCGCGGCCGGGCTCGCGATCGCGACCGTGGTCGTGGCGCTGGTGTCGGTGCCGATCGAGCGCTACCTGATGCGCCTCGTCTACGGCCGCCACGTGCTCGACCAGGCGCTGCTGTCGATCGGGATGATCTACATCATCATCGCGGCGGCGAACCTGTTGTTCGGCAGCTCGATCACGACGCTGCAGATCCCGCACGCGCTGACCGGCTGGGTCACGATCGGCGACCACACCATGCCGAAATACCGCATCTTCATCATCGTCGCCGGGCTGGTCGTGCTCGGGCTCCTGTGGTTCGCGATCGAACGCACCTCGTTCGGCATCCGCGTCCGCGCCGCGGTCGACAACTCGGCGATCGCCCAGTCGGTCGGCATCAACACCTCGCTGCTCTATTCGGTGGCGTTCGGCATCGGCGCCGGGCTCGCCGCCCTCGGCGGCATCATCGGCGCCCAGATCATGCCGATGGAATCGACCTATGCCCTGAAATATCTGGTGCTGGTGCTTGCGGTCGTGACCGTCGGCGGCATGGGCACCGTGACCGGATCGTTCGTCGCAGCGCTCCTGCTCGGGCTCGTCAACACCGCCGCCATCTATCTGGTGCCGAGCCTCGCCTCCGTCGCCTTCTACATCGCCATGTTCCTGGTGCTGACGCTCCGGCCGCAGGGACTGTTCGGGAGGAGTGCCTGAGATGGCCGAGGTCACCCTGCGGCGCGCCGCCGAGGCCACCCGCGCGGGCCGGCGGACGGTGCCGTTCCTGCCCGAGATCATCCTGGCGGTGGTCGGCGTCGCCGCGTTCTTCCTGTTTCCCGACGACCTCGCCTTCCTGGCGCAGATCGTCATCACCGCCCTGTTCGTGCTGTCGCTGTCGCTGGTGCTCGGCCAGGCCGGCATCCCGACCATCGGCCACGCCGCCTATATGGGCACCGGCGCCTATGTCGCCGGGCTGTTCGCGATCCACTTCAACCAGGACCCGCTGCTCGGCCTCCTGATCGGGGGCCTCGCCGGCGCGGCGATGGCGGCGATCACCGGCGCGCTCCTGCTCCGCACCCAGCATCTTACCTTCGTCATGCTGACGATCGCGGTCGCCCAGATCCTCTACGAGATCGCCAACCAGGCGAGCGGCATCACCGGCGGCGACAACGGCCTCTCGGGCGTCGCGGTCAACCCGATCTTCGGCGTCTTCCAGTTCGACCTCTACAGCCACACCGCCTATTTCTATTCGCTGGTCGTGCTGGTGATCTCCTACTTCCTGATCCGCCAGGTGGTGGAATCGCCCTTTGGCCTGACCTCGCGCGGCATCCATTCCGACCGCGAGCGCATGCTGGCGCTCGGCTGCAACGTCTATCGCCACCTCCTGATCGTGTTCACCATCGGCGGCCTGTTCGCCGGCTTCGCCGGGGCGCTGTCGGCCCAGGTGGCGCAGGTCGTCGGCCTGTCGAGCCTCAGCTTCTCGACCTCGGGCGACGCGCTCGTGATGCTGATCGTCGGCGGCAGCGCCCGGCTGCCCGGGGCGCTGATCGGCACCGTCGTCTTCATGGTGATCCAGCACGTCGCCTCGAACGTGAACCCCTATCACTGGCTGTTCATCATCGGCGGCCTCCTGATCATCGCGGTGCTGGTGCTGCCGGGCGGGCTGATCAGCCTCGTCGACAAGCCGGCGGCGTGGCTCAGGCAGCGGAGGGCGGCCCGTGGCTGAGCTCCGGATCGACGGCATCTGCAAGAACTTCGGCGGCCTCGTCGTCGCCTCCGACGTGACCTTCACGCTCTCGGCCGGCGACCGCACCGCGCTGATCGGGCCGAACGGCGCCGGCAAGACCACGCTCGTCAACCTCATCACCGGCGCGCTCAAGCCGTCCTCCGGCACGATCTCGCTCGACGGCAAGCCGCTGACCCGCCTGTCGCAGCCGGCGCGGGCGCAGGCCGGCATCGCCCGCACCTTCCAGGTGAGCCGGCTGTTCCGCGACCAGACCGTCGGCGACAATCTGCGCATCGCGATCCACCAGCAGCGGCGCCAGTCGCTCCGGGTGGTGCAGCCCCGCGCCGACGCCGACGCGGTCGAGGCCCAGGTCGAGCGCATCCTGACGGCGCTCCGGCTCCAGCATGCCGTCGGCCGCGAGGTCCGCCACCTGCCCTATGGCGAGCAGCGCCTGCTCGAGATCGCGCTGGCGCTGGCGCTGGAGCCGCGCGTGCTGCTGCTCGATGAGCCGGCTGCCGGCGTGCCGCGCGGCGAGAGCGAGGCGATCATGGAGGTGGTGGCGGCGCTGCCGGCCGACCTCGCCGTGCTCCTGATCGAGCACGACATGGACCTCGTCTTCCGCTTCGCCCGCAAGATCATCGTGCTGGCGTCGGGCGCGGTCCTGACCGTCGGCACGCCCGAGGCGGTCGCCGCCGATGGTCGCGTCAAGCAACTCTATTTCGGCCGGGAACACGATGAGCACCGACACGTCGTCCATTGAGCTCGTCCTCGACAAGGTGACGGCCGGCTATGCCGGCACCTCGGTCATCGAGAACATCTCGTTTTCGCTGAAGCAGGGCGAGCGGGTCGGCCTGATCGGGCGGAACGGCGCCGGCAAGACGACGACGCTCGCGACCATCATGGGCCTGGCCGAGCGGCTGTCGGGGACGATCCGCCTCGGCGGCACCGACATCGGCCGCCTCGCGACCTACCGGCGCGCCCGCGCCGGCCTCGGCTACGTGCCGCAGACCCGCGACGTCTTCCCGTCGCTCACGGTCGAGGAGAACCTGCAATCGGCGACCCGCGGGCGCGAGGGCGACCGGGCCGCGATCGATTTCGCCTACCGCCTGTTCCCGCGCCTCAAGGAGCGCCACCGCAACAATGGCAACCAGCTTTCCGGCGGCGAACAGCAGATGCTGGCAGTTGCTCGGGCGCTGGTGCCGCAGCCGAAGATCCTCCTCCTCGACGAGCCGTTGGAGGGCCTCGCGCCCCAGGTCCGCGACGAGTTGATGGACACCATCCGCCGCCTCGCCGACGAAACCGGCGTCGGCTGCCTCCTCGTCGAGCAGCACGTCGACGTGGTGCTGGAATTCGCAACCCGGATCATCGTGCTGGAGCGCGGCATCGCCGTCTTCGTCGGCACCACCGAGGAGCTGAAGGCGAAGCCCCAGGTGCTCGACCGCGCCATCGGCCTCGACAAGGTCCAGACGCTCGAAGCCACTTCGTAGAGTAGGGACGCGTCGCGTGCCCACGATGTGGGCATCGGCAAGCCGATGCCCACCCTACAAGAGTGCGCGCCGCCTCATCGCGGCGCGGGCAGGCCGGGAGCGGGCGGCGTGGCGGCGCGGTGGCGGGCGAGTTCCTCGTCGCGGCGACGGATCTCCTGGCGGAGCGCCCGGGCGTGGCGGCGAGAGCGCAGCCGGTCGGCGAAGCCGCCGACCACGATGCCGAGCGCGGCAGCGCCGAACAGCAGGAGGAACAGCGGCAGCCGCGCCGACAAGGATGGGTCGGCGGCAAATGGGTCGATCGACACCGGCACGGTTCCGCGGTTCGCGACTGCAAACAGCACGAGGACGAGCGCCGCGACGCCCCACAGGAGGCCGGCGGCGAGGCGCAGCATCAGAGCGTGGTTCCGAGAAGAGCGTCGCGTCTGCCGGCCAAGATCATGCTCGCGGCGCGCCTATTCCGCGGCGGAGCGGTTCAGGCGCTCACGCATTTCTTTGCCGCTCTTGAACATCGGCACCATCTTCTCGCACACCGGCACGCTTTCGCCGGTGCGCGGATTGCGGCCGAGCCGCGCCGGGCGGCTCTTCACCGCGAAGGCGCCGAAGCCGCGCAGCTCGACGCGGTCGCCGCGCGCGAGCGCGCCGGTGATGGAGTCGAGAATGGCATTCACCACGCTCTCGACGTCGCGCTGATAGAGATGCGGATTGGCCGCCGCAATCTTCGCCACGAGTTCCGATTTGATCACGCCACGCCCCCCTTAAGTATATGCAATTGCTTGCTGTTTTTCTTAAGGGTGCCAGACCGCGAGGAGCCCGTCAAGCGACTGCAGATCGCCGAGCGTACCTCCCGCCGCACGGAGTTCCGCCGCCAGAGTCGAGAGGCCGAAAGCGTCGAGGACGTCCGCCGCGAGGGCGCGTCCGAGCGGCAGGCGGGCGAAGAACGACTTGCTGATCTTCCAGTCGAGTACCGGCAGGCTCTTCGGCACGCCGCGCGTGGCCAGCCAGTCCCGCGCCTGGTCCTCGTTGCCGACCGCGTCGATCAGGTGAAGCTGAAGCGCCTGACCGCCGGTGAAGACGCGCCCGTCAGTGACATGGTCGAGCACCGCCCCGCTGATGCCGCGACGCCGCCCCACCAGCCCCTTGAACCAGTCGAAGCTGTCCATGACGATCGCCTGCATCGCGGCCCGCGCCTCGGGCGAGGTCGGACGAACCCCGCTCGGCTCGGCCTTGAGCGGCGCGCTCTTGATCGCCTCGACGCTGACGCCGACGGTGTCGAGCAGCTTGGTGAAATTGGGATACTCGACCAGGACGCCGATCGAGCCGGTGAGCGAGGTCCGCCGCGCGACGATGTGGTCGGCGCCGAGCGCGGCGAGATAGCCGCCCGAAGCCGCGAGCGAACCCATCAGCGCGACCACCGGCTTCTTCGCCGACAGCGCGCGGAGGTCGTCGTAGATCTCCTCGGACGCGGTGACGCCGCCGCCGGGGCTGTCGATCGTGACGATGACGCCCTTGACCGCGCTGCTCTTGCCGATCTCCTGGAGCAGCTTGTGGCGGGCCTGGTTCGGCACGATCAGGCCGTCGAGCGCGACCCGGGCGATATGCGGCGCCTCGCGGCCGCCGAGACCACCGACGATGCCGCGCCACGCCAGCGCCGCGATCGCCACCGCCGCGATCAGGAGCGCCAGCACGCGCCATAGCCGGGCGCGGCCGCGCAGACGCCGATTCTCCAGCACCCAGTCGGTCTGAGCCGCCATCTTAAGCCTCCCGCTCGCCCGCCGCGGCGATGCGCAGGCGCCTCGCGTGGGTATCGGCGCGCGGCCGATGTCCATTCCGCGTCGATCGCCAGCCTACCCGTCATTGCGAGCGGAGCGAAACAATCCAGAGGCCGCAGGCGTCAGCGGTTGCTCCGGGATTGCTTCGTCGCTTCGCTCCTCGCCGTGGCGGCGGCCGCCTACTTCTCGCCCTGCTCGTTGGCACGCTTCAGCGCTGCGCCGAGAATGTCGCCGAGCGAGGCGCCGGAGTCGGTCGAGCCGTACTGGGCGATCGCCTCCTTCTCCTCGGCCACCTCCAGCGCCTTGATCGACACCTGCACCTTGTGCGCCTTGCGATCGAACTGGGTGACGCGGGCGTCGACCTTCTCACCGACGGCGAAGCGCTCGGGGCGCTGGTCGCCGCGGTCGCGGGCAAGGTCGGCGCGGCGGATGAAGGCGGTGAGGTCGGTACCGACCAGCTTCACCTCGAGGCCGTTCTCCTTGACCTCGATCACCTCGCAGGTGACGACGGCGCCCTTCCGGACTTCGCCGGCATCGGCGAAGGGGTCGCCCTGGACCTGCTTCAGGCCGAGCGAGATGCGCTCCTTCTCGACGTCGACGTCGAGCACCACGGCCTTCAGCACGTCGCCCTTGCGGAACTCGTCGATGACCTGCTCGCCCGGCCGGTTCCAGTCGAGGTCCGACAGGTGGATCATGCCGTCGATGTCGCCGTCGAGGCCGAGGAACAGGCCGAACTCGGTCTTGTTCTTGACCTCACCCTCAACCGTGGAGCCCTTCGGGTGCTGCTCGGCGAAGGCCTCCCAGGGATTCTGCAGCGTCTGCTTGAGGCCGAGCGAGATGCGGCGCTTGGCGGAATCGACCTCCAGGATCTGCACCTCCACCTCCTGCGAGGTCGAGACGATCTTGCCGGGATGGACGTTCTTCTTGGTCCACGACATCTCGGAGACGTGGATCAGCCCCTCGATGCCGGGCTCGAGCTCCACGAACGCGCCATAGTCGGTGATGTTGGTGACGCGGCCGGTATAGCGCGCGCCGACCGGATACTTGGCCTCGATGCCCTCCCACGGATCGGCGAGCAGCTGCTTCATGCCGAGCGAGATGCGGTGGGTCTCGTGGTTGATCTTGATGATCTTGACCTTGACCGTCTGGCCGATGTTCAGCACCTCGGTCGGATGGTTGACGCGGCGCCAGGCGATGTCGGTGACGTGGAGCAGGCCGTCGATGCCGCCGAGGTCGACGAAGGCGCCGTAGTCGGTGATGTTCTTGACCACGCCGTCGATGACCTGGCCCTCTTCCAGGTTCTGCACCAGCTCCTGGCGCATCTCGGCGCGGCTCTCCTCGAGCACGGTGCGGCGCGAGACCACGATGTTGCCGCGGCGGCGGTCCATCTTGAGAATCTGGAACGGCTGCGGCGAGCCCATCAGGGGCGACACGTCGCGTACCGGGCGGATGTCGACCTGGCTGCGGGGCAGGAAAGCGACGGCGCCGTCCAGGTCGACGGTATAGCCGCCCTTGACCTGGTTGAAGATCATGCCCTCGACCTTCTCGTTGGCATTGAACGCCTTCTCGAGACGGACCCAGCTCTCCTCGCGGCGGGCCTTGTCGCGGCTGATGACGGCTTCGCCGAGTGCGTTCTCGACCCGCTCCAGGAACACCTCGACCTCGTCGCCGACCTTGAGACCGTGGTCCTGGCCGTGCTGCGCGAACTCCTTCAGCGCCACCCGTCCCTCGGTCTTGAGGCCGACGTCGATGACGGCGACGTCCTTCTCGATGGCGGTGACGAGGCCCTTGACGACGGAGCCTTCGGCGAGGTCGTGGTCGGCAAAGGAGGCTTCCAGCAGAGCAGCGAATTCGTCATGCATCTTGTCGTGCTGGACGGCAGCGGTGGCGGTGGCGTTCATGCAATCTCCTGCCCGGGCGAGGCGGGCGTGGTGCGCCGGCGGCTTTCGGTTGCGGAGCACCGCTTCCCGGTGACCATGCCGCGTGGGCAGGGCCGGCGCCAATCCGGGAGAGCGGCGCGAAAGTCGATCCGGGCGTCGCGGACTCTTGGGACACCAACGCGAAAAGGGCGCGCGCTGCGCACCCCGCCGCTCAGGCGCCGTCGACGAGAGCGACGGCCGCCCGGAACGCGGTGTCTATATCCATTTCGCTGGTATCGAGCAAGCGCGCGTCGGGCGCCGGCTTGAGCGGCGCCGACGCCCGCGAGGCGTCGCGCCCGTCACGCCTGAGGATGTCGCCGAGGATCGCGTCGAACACCGGCTCCTCGCCGTGGGCGCGCAGCTCCTGCCAGCGCCGCCGCGCCCTGACCTCGGCGGCAGCGGTGACGTAGAGCTTCACGTCGGCATCGGGGCAGATCACCGTGCCGATGTCGCGGCCGTCGAGCACGGCGCCGCCCGGTTGCGCCGCGAAGGCGCGCTGGAACGCGACGAGCGCCTCGCGCACCGCCGGGAAGGCGGCAACGACGGAAGCGGCTTCGCCCATCTCCCGGCCGCGCAGCGCCGGATTGCAGAGATCGGACGCAACGAGCCCGCGGGCCACGGCAGCCGCGGCCTCGGCGTCGTCGATGCGGTGGCCGCGCGCCAGCACCCCGGCGGCAACGGCGCGATAGATCAGGCCCGTATCGAGGTGAGGCAGCCCGTAGTAGCCGGCGAGCCGGGCGCCGAGCGTGCCCTTGCCGGAGGCGGCCGGCCCGTCGATCGCGATGATCGTCATGCCGCGCCGATGTCCGCGCCGAGCCCGGTCATCAGCGGCACGAACTCGGGGAAGCTGGTCGCGATCATGGCGCCGTCGTCGACCGTGACCGGGCGCTTCGCAGCAAGGCCCATCACCAGGAAGCTCATGGCGATGCGATGGTCCATCTCGGTCGCGATCACTCCTCCCCCAGGCGGGCGCCCAGCGCCCTCGACGATGAGATCGTCTCCCTCGATCGTGGCCTTGGCGCCGGCCGCGGCGAGGCCGGCGGCGATGGCGGCGAGGCGGTCGCTTTCCTTGACGCGGAGCTCGGCGAGGCCGCGCATCCGCGTCGCACCCTCGGCGCAGGCGGCGGCAACGGCCAGCACCGGATATTCGTCGATCATCGAGGGAGCCCGTTCGGCGGGAACCGTGATGCCCTTGAGCGGGCCGGCGCGGACGCGCAGGTCGGCCACCGCCTCGCCCCCGTCCCGGCGGCGATCGAGCACGTCGATGCGCGCGCCCATGTCCACGAGGGTGGTCAGGAGACCGATGCGGAGCGGGTTCATCATCACCCGCTCGATCAAGATGTCGGAGCCCGGCACGACCAGCGCCGCGACCAGCGGGAAGGCGGCCGAGGACGGATCGGCCGGCACCGCGATACGGCATCCCACGAGCTCCGGCCGCCCCTTCAGGGTGATGGTGGCGCCGCCATTGCGGGTCCGGGTCTCGACGCTCGCGCCGAACAGGCGGAGCAGGCTCTCGGTATGGTCGCGCGTCGCCGCGCGCTCGACCACGGTGGTGTCGCCCGGCGCATTGAGGCCGGCGAGCAGCACCGCCGACTTCACCTGGGCCGAGGGCACCGGGACCTCGTAGCGGATCGGCACCGGCGCGGGATGGCCGCGCAAGGTGAGCGGCAGGCGGCCGCCTTCGGCGGCCTCGACCACGACCGCGCCCATCCGCTCCAGCGGCTCGAGCACGCGCCGCATCGGCCGCTTGCGGAGCGACGCGTCGCCGTCGAAGGTCGCGGTGATGCCGTGGCCGGCGACGACCCCGATCATCAGCCGCGTGCCGGTCCCGGCATTGCCGAAATCGAGCGGCTCGCGCGGCGGGAGCAATGCGCCGACGCCGGTGCCGTGCACGGTCCACCGGCCCGCCCCGTGATGCTCGACCCGGGCACCGAGCTGGGCGATGGCGCGGGCGGTTGCGATGACGTCGGCGCCTTCGAGCAGGCCCTCGATCTCGGTCGGCCCGACCGCCAGCGCCCCGAGGATGAGGGCGCGGTGCGAGATCGACTTGTCGCCCGGCGGGCGGACCCGCCCCTTCAGCGGGCCGCCCGGGCGCGCGGCGAGAGGAGACGGCGATCCGGCGGCCAAGAGACGCTCCGCGACTGCGGCGCCGGCAGAGCGGCGCCGGCCCGCTTATCGTCGCCCATGGCCGAGAGTTCAAGCCCGCCGCGCCGCGGCGATTGCCCCGCCGAACCGCCTCGGCTAGTGTCCGCGCCGTTCGCGGGCCACCGGTCCGCGCGGGCGCCCGTAGCTCAGCTGGATAGAGTGCTGCCCTCCGAAGGCTGATGTCAAGGGAATTTGGTTTGGAAGGAAGTGGAAAAAGGCAACGAGTTTCAGTAAGTTAAGGGCCTGTCGATAAGCCGCCCGATCTCGAAAATTCTTCGCGTAAGCACCGCGTAAGCAGATTTGGGAGAGGCGCAGCGAGCAAGCGCGTAGCGAGGCGTGCAGCAGCACGGCGCGTTGGGCGTTTGGAATGAGAGGCTCGGTTGAAGGTGTCCGAATCCGTTGACCTGTGAAGGTCGGTCGGGCTAGGCGAAATGAGATGCACCCGTAGCTCAGCTGGATAGAGCGCCACCCTCCGAAGGTGGAGGCCACACGTTCGAATCGTGTCGGGTGCGCCAACCTCCCCGGTCTTGCGCCTTGTGGCGCAGCGCGGATGAGGTCGGCCGACGGCTCAAATTTATCGAGCCCAAACATCCCCTCCCTTCCTGTCATGCTTCCAACCGCCCGTGCCTGCGGGCGTCGCGCCATGTTGGCATCCTTGAATTACCGCGCCTTGTTATTAAGATATATGGCGCTATGTTTTAATAGCGGAGAGGCTAATTCAAGGATCGCACGTGACGGACGAGCAGGATCAAAGGCTCGGCGCCTATGTTGAAACGAGCGCGGGAGGCGAGCGCGTGCGCGCCTACGTGCCTGCCCCGCTGCCGCCGAAGCCAGCGCTCGAGCTGGGCCGGTTCATGCACGTCTACGAACGCGCCATGGCCGCGGTTGGCCGCCTGGATGGCGTGACGGCGATCCTGCCCTCGACGCCATTGTTCCTCTACATGTACGTCCGCAAGGAAGCCCTCCTGTCTTCGCAGATCGAGGGCACACAATCCTCGCTGTCCGACCTCTTGCTATTCGAAAATCACGAGGCGCCGACCGTCGAACTCGACGACGTGACCGAGGTCTCGAACTACGTCGCGGCGATCGAACACGGCGTCTCGAGGATGCGGGGCGGATTTCCCCTATCGCTTCGGCTGATCCGCGAAATGCACGCCATCCTGCTCAAATCGGGGCGTGGCGCCGCAAAGCAACCGGGCGAGTTCCGGCGCTCGCAGAATTGGATCGGCGGAACCCGGCCCGGCAACGCTCTGTTCGTGCCGCCTCCACCGAACCGGCTGGACGAATGCCTCGATGCGTTGGAGCGCTTCCTGCACAGTGAAGATCCGTCGCTTCCTCCGCTCATCCGGGCGGGCCTGGCCCACGTCCAGTTCGAGACGATCCATCCCTTTCTCGACGGCAACGGGCGCCTGGGCCGGCTGCTCATCACGCTGATCCTGTGTGAGGCCGGGGTGTTACGCGAACCGATCCTCTATCTCAGCCTGTTCCTGAAATCCCGGCGCGACGACTATTACCGGCTCCTGCAGGAGGTCCGCCAGGCCGGGACGTGGGAGACCTGGATGGAGTTCTTCCTGACCGGCGTCGCGGAAACCGCTGAACAGGCAACAGCGACGGCGCGCGATCTGATCGCCATGTTCGACGCCCATCGACAGACAATCGGCGGCATCGGCCGCGCGGCCCCATCGGCGCTCCGAGTCCATGAGCTGATGCAGGCCAGCCCAATCGTCACCATCCAGACGGTCTCGGAGAAGCTCGGCGTCTCCTTCCCGACCGCCGGCTCTGCGCTGGAAAATCTGGCCAAGATCGGCGTCGTGCGCGAGACCACGGGGCGCCAGCGCGGCCGGATTTATGCCTATTCGGACTATCTGGCCCTGCTCGATCGTGGCACCGATCCGCTGCCGGCTTGAAAAGTTAGGAAGATATAAAC
>DASZVN010000046.1:0-68934 GCA_035547055.1 Hyphomicrobiales bacterium | reverse complement strand
GCCCCGGGCCTTCCCGCGAAAGCCGCCGAGCGCGGGCACGTGGTC
Organism: Hyphomicrobiales bacterium; assembly: GCA_035547055.1. Taxonomy (GTDB): domain Bacteria; phylum Pseudomonadota; class Alphaproteobacteria; order Rhizobiales; family Methylopilaceae; genus DASZVN01. The sequence goes on along the minus strand of DASZVN010000046.1, from coordinate 68,889 downwards.
GTAGGAAATGCCGAGCGGCGCGAGCGCCTCGGGAAGCGCGTCGCGGTTGAACTGCGGATTGGCCCTGGACATCGGCACCGTCCGAACGTCCACGACCCGATCGACACCAGGCCCGCCCAGCAGCGCGACGAATTCTTCCAGGCTCCGGTTGGAATGGCCGATCGTGAAAAAGGGGAGCCTGGGCGCCACGTCGTTACGCACGGTCGAGCGCGCCGCCCTTGTGGGCCGCGACGTGGTCGGTCTTATCGCTCTTGATCTCGTACTGGGGATCGTCTTCCGAGGCGTGGTGGACATGGCCCTTGTAGTCGAAGTCCGTGGTGTGGACGGCGATGATCGTGCCTGACACCCGGCCCGCCTCGGAGTTCCAGCTCACGTGGTCGCCGATCTCGAACTTCCCGGCCATCGCAGGGCCTCCCGGCAATTCTCCACCAACACTCAATCCAACGCGCCAACCGTCACGACGGCACCGCCAGCGTCTGCGGCGCGGCCTGCCGGATGCGGGTCAGGAGCCAAGTGCGCTGCCGCTCGTTCCGATCCGCGACCGCCCGAAGAGCCCTCTCCAGGTCGCGATCGCCGAGCGCCCGTGCCCCCTGGATCAGGACCGCCGTCGAGACCGTACTCTCGTTCACCATGAGCCACAGATCCTGCAGGTCGCGCAGCAAGCCGAAGCCGGTCCCAGGCCGGCCGATCGGGAGCGCCCGGCCGAGCGCCTCCGGCTCGCCCTCCCGCCGCTCGCCGTATTTGACTGCGGAGGGCCGGACGGCAGCCGCGTTCTCGCGCGACCATTCGAGGAACAGCTTGCTCTGAGCACCGACGTCCGGCGTGTCCGGATGGCTGCGGCGCAGCGCCTCCCAGCCCCGGGCGAGCCGCTCCTCGCTCGCCACGAGAAGCCCGATATAGTCGGCGAGATAGGGGCGGCTCGCACGCTCGCCCGCCCCCGCCGGGACGGCGGTTCCGGGCTTGGATTCCTCCGGCTGCGGCAGCGGTGCGCCCTCCGCCTTCTCCAGCTTCACGGCGGCGTACTTGAAATGCGGCTGCTTGCTGACCGGGTCCCACTCATAGAGCGTGAGCTCGTTGGCCGCACGCGCGCGGCCGGGATCGTCCCAGTAGCCGTAGTGAAACGGGATGAACAACGTGCCAGGCTCGATGTCGCCGATCCGGGCCGGCGCCTCCGCCGCGCCGCGTCGCGAGGTGACGCGGAGCATCTCTCCCTCGGCGATGCCGAGCCGGCGTGCATCCTCCTCGTTCACCTGGATGAAGGCGTCGGGCGCCGCCTCCCTCAACTCCCTCGCGCGCCCGGTCTTGGTGCGGGTGTGGAAATGGTAGACGACGCGGCCCGTGGAGAGAAAAAACGGATAGTCCTCGTCCGGCTCCTCGGTCGGCGGGACGTATTCGGCGGCGCGCAGGAACGCCCGCCCATTCGGCTCCTTGGCGCGATAGTCTTCTTCGGTGATCGCCGCGCCGGTCAGGAGATCGTGGCCATAGCTCTCGCAATAGTCGGGGTCGGTCGCGAATTTCAGGTCGGCATAGTAGCGCTCCGAGCCGTCCGGATGCGCCTCGTTGCAAGGCCAGGGAATGCCGGAGCCTCCGCTGAGCTTCGCGTAGCTGAGACCGGAATAGTCGCAAGGGCGGCCGCGTGAGCATTCGCGCCACGCGTCGAAGGCGCTCTCCGCATCGGTCCACTTGATCAATGGTGCGCCGTCCTTGTCGCGGAAGTCCATGCGCCTCGCGAAATCGAGGAAGACGTCGAGATCGGATCGCGCCTCTCCCGGCGGCTCGATCGCCTTGTTGTTGAGGTGGACGACGCGGTCGACATTGGTCGAGCATCCCGTCTTCTCGCCCCAGATCGCCGCGGGGAGCACCACGTCGGCAAATTCCGCCGTCTCGGTCATGAAGCCGTCCTGCACGATCACGAACACGCCCTCTCGGCGCAGATCCGTGCGTAACCGGCCGAGATCGGGCATGGACACGGCGGGGTTCGTTCCGATGATCCACAGAACCTTGATCGAGCCGTCCCTGACATAGTCGAAGATCTGCAGCGCGTGCGTCGGCGGTCCCCAGTTGGGCAGCGTGGCCGGGTCCACGTTCCAGAGCCGCGCCATTTCCTCGACATGGCGCGGATTGTCGAAATTGCGGAAGGCCGAGAGATCGCCGCCGGAGCCGGTCTCGCGGCTATTCTCGGCAGTCGGCTGGCCGTTCATCTGCAGGATGCCGCATCCGGGCCGGCCGATGCGCCCGAGCACGAGATTGACGTTGTTGACCTGCACCGCCGCCGCCGTCCCCTGGTTGGACTGGTAGACCCCTTGCAGGCAGGTCGAGAGCAACATTTTGGAGCCGCCGATCATGGCGGCGGCTTCGCGGATCTGGTCGGCCGGCACGCGGGCGATCTCGGCGGCCCGCTCGGGCGTGTAGGCGGCCACGGTGCGGGCCAGCTCGTCATAGCCCAGCGTATGCGCCTCGATGAAGGCGCGATCGGCATGGCCCTGCTCGATCAGTTCCCTGATCAGTCCGTTCAGCACCGCGACGTTGGTGCCGAGCCGCGGCCTGATGTGGAGATCAGCCTCGGCGGCCGTCGCCGTGCGGCGCGGGTCGATCACGATCATTTTCGACGCCACGTCCGCGCGGCGGCGATCGAGCACGCGCGCCCACAGCACGGTCGCGGTCGCGGCCACGTCGTGGCCGACGAACAGGAAGCAATCGGTAGCCTCGATGTCGCTATAGGTACCCGGCTGGCCGTCGGCGCCGAAGGTCTCTTTCAGCGCCGCGCCGGCGGTCGCCGTGCAAAGCCGCGTATTGCCGTCGATGTGCAGCGTGCCGATGCCGGCGGTGCGGATGACGCTCAGCGTGTAGTTCGCCTCCGCGAACAGTTGACCCGACGTGTAGAAGCCAATGGAGCCGGCGGTGTATTGCTCCTTCGCCGCCCTCATGCGGCGCACGATGAGGTCCATCGCCTCGTCCCAGCTCGCGCGTTCGAGCCGTCCGCCGCGGCGGACAAGCGGGTCGGTCAGGCGGTCGGGGCTGGCGTTGGCGACCCAGCCGTAGAGCCCCTTCGGGCCGAGGCGGCCGCGGTTGACCACATCCGTCTCGCGCCCGCGTACGCCGACGATGCGGCCGCCCGGCCTGTCATCCTTGACCGCGATGTCGATGCCGCAGCCGTTCGAGCACAGGAAGCAGCAGGCCTGGACCCAGCGGTCTGGCGCCTCGTCGACGTTCTGGTCCACCCGGACCGGCCAGCCCGAAGCCAACGTCGGCGTGCGCGGGCCCCAGATGTCGGCGATACCGTTGCGGCTGCTGGCCATCGGGTCCTCCGCGTCAGGCGCCGGCCTGTTTCTTCTCCTCGGGGGCGAGCACGACGGCCGCCTCGGTCGTCAGCAGCCGGAAAGTGAAGGTCTCGAGGAAATAGAGCTCGACGGCCGTGGCCGAATGGCTCGAGTAGCCGATCGAGACGTCCTGGCCGATGTCGAGTTCGAAGTCGCCGCCGCGGGTCGTGAGCACGAACCCGCCCTTGATGGCGGGCGCCCAGACGATCCCGCCGTCCACTTCGCGCTCGATGTGGTGAAAAACCGGATAGCCCTCGTCGCTGCCGCCGCTCGCCGCGGTGTAGGCGTCGGCGCCGAGCACGAGCGCGTAGGGGCCGTTGACGCCGGCGAGCCGCAGCCGGCTCACCGCCTGCGCGACGGCGCCGGGATAGCCCCTGGCATTGGCCGGGAGGACGACCGCCGCGTTGCTGCTGCCTTGGCGAATGCCCTGGATTCCGGCCGCGGCATAGCCGTCGAAGACGGCGCGGTCCTCGGCGAAGGCGATCCTGCGTGCCGCCTCCTTCACCGGCGACCAGTCGGAATCCGCCGCGCCGCGCGCGACGTCGTCGATAGCCTGCCGCGTCAACTCGAAGGGAACGCGCAGCTCGACGATGGCCTTGGCGTCGCGCTGCGCGGCCTCGACGCCGTCGCCCGGCGCCTGGATCGGGCGGATGTGGCCGGTACCGATGGCCGACAGGTCGAGGCCCTTCGGGTCCGGCACGTCGACCACCCGCCGCGCCGCAAGGTGGCGCTTGAGGGTGCGGGACGCCTCCTCCTCGATCGCGGCCCAGGCCTGGTCGGAGATCGGGGCGAGTTCCCGATGGAGATTATTCATCTTTTGCCTCGTGTTTCAGAGAACCGATGCCGAGCGAGCCATCGCCGGAGGACGCGCGCGCCGGCGGCCCGTCCGCCGCCGGGGATGCGCTCGGCGTTTGAACGCCGAGCCCCGGCGGCGGCGACGGCCCGTCCGGCACGACATTGTCGAGAAACGTGGCGCTCGGCACGAAGAACAGGGTGCCCGTGACGGCGCGGCTGAAGTCGAGCAACCGGTCGTAATTGCCCGGCGGGCGGCCGACGAACATGTTCTCGAGCATCTGCTCGATCCGGTGTGGCGAGCGGGCGTAACCGATGAAATAGGTGCCGAACTCCCCCTTGCCGACCTCGCCGAAAGGCATGTTGTCACGCACGATCTGAAGCTCCTTCCCGCCTTCTTCGATCGACGTCAGGACGTTGTGCGCATAGGGCTTCTTTTCCGAATCGAGCTGCTCGATGTCGGAGAGCTTGTGCCGGCCGATGATGTTCTCCTGCTGCTCGATCGGCATCGCGTTCCAGCCGTCGAGGTCGTGCAGGTATTTCTGCACGATCACATAGCTGCCGCCCGCGAAGGCGACATCTTCCGCGCCGATGATGGTGGCGTCGAGCGCCGCCTGATCCACGGGGTTCTCCGTGCCGTCGACGAAGCCGATCAGGTCGCGGTCGTCGAAATAGGTGAAGCCCTGCACCTCATCCACGGTCGAGACGGCATCGCGGAGTCGCGCCATGATCTGCGTCGCAAGCTCGAAGCACAGGTCCATCCGGGTGGAGCGGATGTGGAAAAGCACGTCGCCCGGCGTCGCGACCGCGTGGTGGACGCCGCAGATCTCGCGAAAGGGGTGCAGGTCCTTCGGCCGCGGCGCGCCGAAGAGCCGGTCCCACGCGCCGGAGCCGAACGCCATGACGCACGACAGCCGCCCTTCCAGGTCGCGGAAGCCGACCGCGCGCAGAAGCGCGGCCAGATCGGCGCACAGCGCCCTGACCGCAGTCTCATGCTCCGTTCCGGGATTGATCGTCACCACAAGGAAGATCGCCGCCCGCGTGAGCTGGGCCACGACCGGCTGCGAAACCACCCGCGGCGCATCGGCCACCTTGCCGGCAGCCTCGGGGACCAGCACGTCGAGAGCGACGGGATCGACCGGGGACGTCTGCCGGCTTGGCGATCCGTAGGGGGGATTATCGGCACGCACGATCGGCATCTCGCTCACGTTCGAAGGGAGTTCGGCTTGCTGGATATTCGTGGCGTGCAGACTGCACGATGCTCTTGCCGCCATCAAAGGAAATTGCCCCGGAGGGGCAGCCAAGTCCAATCGTTTGGCCGAACCTCCCTCCAGCGCAAGACTGCTTCCTCGAACGGGACGCCGTGGCGGCGGCCTGCAAATGGGCACGGGCATGTGCGCGGCTTGTCAGCCCACCGCCCTAGGGAATAGCCTGCCAGCAATGGGGATGGGGTCCCCCAAGACCGCCGAAGAGGCTGATGACTCCTACCGCATGCCAGGTCGGCGGTAGGGGAATGATTGGCTTCCCCGAGGCCGATGCGAATGCTTCGTTCGCAGGAGGCTCGGATGACCGATCATGACGGTGTGCCGGCCATCGGGCCCGGCAACCCTTCGCTCACGACACGAGCCCTGGTGCGCGAGCGATTGGAGCGCCGGCAGCGAAACTATCAATTCGATCCAGTCGTGGTGTTTGCTCTGCTCGCGGAGCCCGATGTCGCCCCGCGATGTCTCGATGCCGCATTCGGCGCGGCGCAAGCAGTGGACGGCCGCATCGTCGCCCTTCATGTCGGCTATCATCCCGCCCACGTCTGGACCTCCGCCGAAGAAACGGCGCTCCAGGGCCTCCGCGAGCGGCGGGAGGGCACGCCGGATCAGCGCCTGGCCCTCATCCGTGCCGCCTTCGACGAGTGGCGACACGCCGATCCGGTGCGGGCGGACGCCGCTTGGCGGGATGGCGAAGGCGATGTCGAGAGCTGCGTCGATCGCGAGGCCGAAAAGGCAGACCTCCTCGTCGTCGTCCATCCCGGCAATCTCGACGCCAGCGATGCACTGCATGCCGCCATCTTCCAGAGCCGCCGCCTCGTGCTGGTCGCGCCGCGCCGCGCGGAACCGCCGCGGCGCGGACCCCTGACCAGGCACGTCATGATCGGCTGGAAGCCCGGCGACCATGCCCGCCGCGCGATCGCCGCCGCCGCGCCGTGGCTGAAGGCCGCCGGCGAGCTCACGGTTGTCTGCGTCAACGAGCCGGCCGACCGCCCCTATCGGCCGAGTATCGCCACCCTCCTCGCCGATCTCGGTCTTCCTCCACGGATCGAATGCGTCACGGCAAGCAACGAGAGCGTGGGCGCCTGTCTCCTTCGCCAAGCCGACCTGCTGGACGCCTCGTGCCTCGTGACCGGAGCCTTCAAGCACGGCCCGCTCCTGGAGCTCGTCCTCGGCGGCGTCACGCACGACCTGCTGGCCCGCGCGGAGATCCCGCTCCTGATGATGCACTGATGAACACGGCACGCTTGGCACCCGGCGAGCACCTGAGCTAATCTGAGCTTCGGGTACGACTCGTGCCCTAAGGCGATGGGGTTCGCCTTCTAACCGCCCTCGGGGCTGATGACTCCTCCACGCGGCGGCCGTTCGGCCGCAGGAGGAGGTTGTCCATGGGACCCCCGCGAAACGCGGAGATCGTTGCCTGCGCGTTGGCTGCCGTCGGGCAGCCGGCATGAGCGTGCGTGACATTCTGCTCCAGGTCGCCCAGGTTCTCGCGGTGCTCGTCTTCGCGCCGCTGCTGCAGGGCGTCGTCGTGCAGTTCGAGGAGCGCGTGCAGCGCGCTCGCGGGCCCGGCATCTTCCAGCCCTATCGCGACCTCTGGAAGCAGTTCCACAAGGAGACCGTCGTCCCCCGCACCGCGTCCTGGATCTTCTGGGCGGCGCCGATCGTCGCCTTCACCTGCATGCTGACGGTGCCGATCCTGATCCCGGTGCTGACCGATTATCCGCTGCCGCTCTCCGACATGGGCGACATTCTCGGCGGCGGGCTGATCCTCACCCTCGGCTCGTTCATGATCGTGCTCGCCGGTCTCGACAGCGGCAGCGCCTATGGCGGCGTCGGCTCGAGCCGGGCGGTGATGATCTCGATCCTGGCCGAGCCGACGCTGATCCTGGTCTTCGTCGGCATCACGCTGGTCGCGAAGTCGATGATCCCCTTCGTGGTGAACCACCTCCTGGTGGGAAGCCCGGCGGTCTACTGGAGCCCGGCCCACCTTTTCCTGGTCGCGGCGTTCTTCGTGCTGATCCTGGTCGAAACCGACCGGCTGCCGATCCATTCCAGCACGCATATCGAAGTCTACATGATCGAGGAGGCTCGCATCCTCGAGTATTCCGGGCCGCTGCTCGCGCTGCTCAAATGGTCGTCGATGATGAAGCAGTTCATCCTCTACACCATCTTCTGCAACGTCCTGCTCCTCCCCTGGGGCCTGTCGCATGCCGGGACGGGAGTCGGGGCGCTCGGCGGGCTCGGCGCCGACCTCCTGAAGTTCCTCCTGGTCGCCTGCGCCGTCGTCTTCGTCGAGACGGTCCAGGCGCGCCTCCGCTTCTACCGCTACCAGGAGCCGCTCGCCGCGTCGTTCCTCCTCGCCATCATCGCCATCATCAGCACGCAGCTCGGATAGCCCATGCTGGTCGCGCATCTCGGTCCGCTGGCATCGTCGGTCTTCAGCCTGATGGCGATCGCGAGCCTCCTGCTCGCGTTCGTCATGCTCGGCTCGCGCTGGCTCAACAACTACCTCTACGCCTTCGCCGCGGAGTCCTGGGTGATCGCCGCCCTCTCGGCGACGATCGGCTACTACGGCGGCTTCCCCGAGCTCTACCTGATCGCGCTCCTCACCGCGCTGTTCCGCGGCCTGCTGCTGCCCTATCTCGTCTGGCGCATCATCCGCCGGCTCGACATCGACCGCGAGCTCCACGAGATCGTGCGGCCGAGCTCGAGCCTCGTCATCGGGGCGGTCGCCGTCGTCTTCGCGCTGGTCGTGGCCGAGCATATCGGCACCGAGCTCGACCTCGCGGGGACCGTCGTCGTCCTGGCACTGACGGTGATGCTGTCGATGAAGCTGATCGGCTTCCTGATGCTGACCGTCCGCCACGAGGCAATCAGCCAGATCCTCGGCCTGCTCGTGCTGGAGAACGGCATCTTTCTCGGCGCCCAGATCCTGGTGCCGGGCATGCCGATCCTGATCGAGCTCGTGATCCTGTTCGACCTTCTGATCGTGGTCGCCTGCTTCGGCGTGCTGGTGCGCTACCTCCTCGCGCAGGTCGGCAGCACCTCGAGCTTCCAGCTCCGGCGCCTGGTGGGCTGATGATCGGACCGGCCGCCATCGTCCTCGTCGCGGCGCCCGCCGCCGCCGCGCTCCTCTGCCTGGTGGTCGGAGGCCCGCGGCGTTCGGAGGCATTCAACCTCGCCGCCGCGATCATCGCCTTTGCCGCAGCGGTGACGCTGGTCGTGCTCGCCCCGCCGCAGCCGCTCTATTTCTGGAACGACTACGTCGTGATCGACCGCGGCGGCGCCTGGGTGCTGCTGTGCGGCGCCGTGGTCTACCTCCTCGCCTCGATCTATGCGGTCGGCTACATGCGGCTCCTCGGCGAGGACGCGCGGCTCGGTCATTTCTACGCGCTGTTCGCCGGCTTTGCGCTGACGATCTTCCTCGCCCCGCTGATGAACAATGCCGGGCTCTACTGGATCGCCATCGAGCTGACGACGCTGGTCAGCACGTTCCTGGTGGCGTTCGAGCTCGACGCCACCAGCATCGAGGCGGCGTGGAAATACATCATCATCGTCTCGGCCGGCATCAGCATCGCGCTGCTCGGCACGGTGCTGTTCTACTGGGGCGGCAGCTTCGCCAACGGTCCGACCTGGGACCTCACCTGGGACGCGCTGCGGAAGGTCGCGCCCAAGACGAGCCCGGCCATCGTCATTCTCTCCTTCCTGCTCGTCCTGATCGGCTACGGCACCAAGGTCGGCCTCGCGCCGATGCACACCTGGCTGCCCGACGCCCATTCGGAGAGCCCGGCCCCGGTCTCGGCGATGCTCTCGGGCGCGCTCCTCAACACCGCGATGTTCGGCATCGTGCGCTACCTCACCGTGGCCGACGCCGCCCATCTCGGCGGCACGGCGCGTACCGTGCTGGTCGCGCTCGGCCTGTTCTCGATCCTGGTGGGGGCGCTCTTCATCGTCCGCCAGCGCGGCGTGAAGCGGCTGATGGCCTATTCCAGCGTCGAGCACATGGGGGTGATGGCGCTCGGCTTCGGCTTCGGCGGCACGCTCGGCATCGCCGGCGCGCTCTACCACATGCTGAACCATTCGCTGAACAAGTCGCTGATGTTCTTCGGCGCCGGCAACGCCATGCGCGTCTACGGCACGAAGGAGATGGGCGGCATCCGCGAGGTGGCGCTGCGCCTGCCGGTGCAGGCCGCGCTCTGGCTCGCCGGCGCCGCGGCAATCACCGGGGCCCCGCCCTTCGGCCTGTTCCAGAGCGAGCTCGCCATCCTGCGCGCGGGGCTGCACCGGTCCTTCGCCTGGGCGACCTTCGCGATGGCGGTGCTGCTCATCGTCATCTTCATCGGCTTCCTCAATCATTTCCGCGCCATGCTCTACGACGGGCAAGCAGCGACCGAGGGCGGCGCCGCGGCGCCGGCGCGGCTCAGCGCCTGGTGCATCGCCCCGATGTGGCTCGCGGTGGTGCCGCTGCTGGTGCTCGGCCTGTGGTGGCCGACGACGCTCTGGAGCTACTTCGCCGACGTGGCGCGGACCCTCGCCGGGAACGCGCCATGAGCGCGCCCGAGCCGCCGATGGATGCCCTGCGCGAACGCCCGGCGGCGGCGCGGCCGAGGCATGCCTCCCGCATCGAGGAAGCCGCCATCGCGCCGGCGGCCCTGCCGGACGCGGTGCGCGGCCTCCTCGATGCCGGCGGCCGGATGCAGATGGCCTATGCCCGCTGGGCAGCGCCGGGCAGGCTGGAGCTGCGCTATCTCGCAAGCCAAGGCGACGGGCAGCCGTTCCTCCTGTGGCGCTGCCCGGTCGACGGCGAGGTGCCGAGCCTCGCCGACATCGCGCCCCTGCTCGGCTGGTACGAGCGCGAGATCACCGACCTCTACGGTCTCCGCTTCGCCGACCATCCGGAGCCGCACCGTCTCGTGCTCCACGAAGGGGCCGACATCCCGGTACCACCGCTCGATCCGCGCTATCCCGCGGACAGGCCGGCCACGGTGCGCCCCGTGCCGCACCGGACGCCGGAGGTCGCTGGCGCCGAGAGCGACGTCCAGCTCCTGCCCTACGGCCCGGTGCGCGCCGACGTCGTCGAGTCCGGCGAGTTCCTGTTCTTCTATCTCGGCGAGCACATCATCCACTATCACCCGCAGCTCTTCTTCAAGCATCGCGGCATGGAGCAGCGCTTCGAGGGCGGCGACCCCGCGCGCGCCGTCGTCCTCGCCGAGCGCGTCTCGGGCGTCGGCAGCCTCGCCCATGCGCTGGCGTACTGCCAGGCGATCGAAGCCGCGGCCGGATGCGAGGTGCCGAAGCGGGCGGGGTGGCTCCGCGTGCTCCTGGCCGAGCTGGAGCGGCTCTACAATCACCTCCACTATCTCGGCCATCTCGCCGACACCACGACGCTCAAGGTCGGCCAGGCCGAAGGCCGGCTGCTGGAGGAACGGGTCAAGCAGATCAACGCCCGCCTGACCGGAAGCCGCTTTCTCAGGAGCCTGCTCGTCCCCGGCGGGCTCCGCCGCGACCTCGCGGTCGGCCCCTGGCTCCGCGATGCGCTGGAGAGGGTCCGCCACGAGGCCGCGATCTACACGCGCCTCCTCGACGACAGCGGCAGCTTCCTCGACCGCCTCATCACCACCGGCCCGCTCGACCGCAAGACCGCCTTCGACCAGGGCGCGACCGGCCCGATCGAGCGCGCCTCGGGCCTCGACCGCGATCTCCGGCGCGACCATCCCTATGCCGCCTATGGCGAGCTCCCGGTGGCGGTGCCGCTCCGCGAGGCCGGCGACGCCAACGCCCGCTTCCAGGTCCGCGTCGCCGAGATCGACGCCAGCATCGTGCTCATGCAGCGCGTCCTGCTGCTCCTGCCCGACGGGCCGCCGCGGGCGCCCTGCCCGCCGCCGCAGGGCGGTTTCGGCCTCGGCTGGGCGGAGTCGCCGCGCGGCTCGCTGTTCTACGCCGTTCATCTCGACGGCGACGGCCGGCTCGCGCGCGTCAAGATCAAGTCCCCGTCCTTCTCCAACTGGCGGGTGTTCCCCTTCACCGTGCACGACAGCAACATGATGGACTACGCCATCAACGAGGCCAGCTTCGGGCTGACCATTGCCGGCTGCGATCGCTAGGAGACCGGCGATGGCGCTCTGGACCCTGTTCGGACTGACCCGCGGCAGCGCCTCGACGCGCTGGCCGCGCGGCAACGGCGAGGACGGCCAGGACGGCCTTCTCGGCATGCCGCGCTACCACCCCGAGCGCTGCGACGAAGGCTGCCGCGCCTGCGCCGAAGCGTGCCCGACGCACGCCATCACCATGCGGGACGACGGCCTGCTCGACATCGACTATGGCCGCTGCGTCGTCTGCCAGCTCTGCGCCGAGGCCTGCCCGACCGGCGCGATGGAAGCCTCGCAGGACTGGGCCTTCGGCGTGCGCCGGCGCGAGGACCTCGCGTGGCGGGCGGAGCCAGCCTCGCCGGCACCTGCGGCAGCGGCGACCGGCGCGTTCAAGCGCAGCCTCCACATCCGCCATGTCGATGCCGGCTCGTGCAACGGCTGCGAGTCCGAGCTGCAGGCGCTGAACAACCCGTTCTACAACCTCCATCGCCTTGGCATCTTCTTCACCGCCTCGCCGCGCTTCGCCGACCTCCTGCTCGTCACCGGGCCGGTGACCCAGCCGATGCTGGAGCCGCTCAGGGCGACCTACGAGGCGATGCCCGAACCGCGCTGGGTGATGGCGGTCGGCACCTGCGCCGTCTCGGGCGGCGTCGCGGGCGGCGGCTACGCGGCGGGCCACGGGCTCAAGGGCGTGCTCCCGGTCGACCTTTACCTGCCCGGCTGCCCGCCCAATCCGGCGGCGATCATCGAGGCGCTGCTGATGTTCCTCGACCGCGTGCCGCAGCGCGTCCGCGGGGGCCGCTATGGCGAATGAGCTTATCGCCGCGGCCTTCCTGCTCTGGCTCGCCGCTGCGGCGCTGGCGCTGATCGGCTGGGCGACGATCGCCCGCGCGCTCCTCGCCGCGGGCGGGCTCCTCGCCATCGCCGCAGCCTTCGTCGCGCTGCCGGCTGGGACCGACGCGGTAATCCTGCCGACGACACTCGCCGGCGAAGCGGTCGGCTTCCGCCTCGCACCGGACGCGCTCTGGCTGATGGGCTTCGGGCTCGTGCCGGCAATCCTCGCCTGTGCGCTTTCGACCACCGGCCAAGGTCAGCGGGGTTGGCTGCTCGGCGCCTCTGCCAGCCTCATCGGCGCGCTCGGCGTGTTCGGCCTCCAGAACGGCACGGCCTTCCTGGTGGCCTGGGAGGTCATGAGCCTCGGCGGCGCGGTGATGCTGCTCGGCGAGCGGCTTGTTCAGCGGCCGGGGCGGCCTGTCCTGTTCATGCTGGCGCTGCTCGAAGTCGGTGCGGTCGCATTGCTCGTCGCCTTCCTCCTGCTCGGCGCCAAGACGGGGTCGTTCGCCTTTGCCGGCTTTCCCGCCGCGGGCGCAGCCCTGCCGGAGCCGGTCCGCGTGATCGTCTGGCTGCTCCTGATCGCCGGCTTCGGCGCCAAGCTCGGCCTCCTGCCCTTCTACGAGTGGTTCCCGGGCGCCTATGGCAGCGGCAGCGGCGCGACCGGTGCGCTGATGTCGGGCGTCGTGCTGAACGCCGCCTTCTTCGCGCTCGGCCGCACGCTCTCCGAGTGGATGCCGACGGGTACGCCGGGGCTCGGCATCTTCCTGGTGCTGTTCGCCGTGCTGAGCGCCATCCTGACCGCGCTCTACGCATTCCAGCAGGAGGACTGGCGCGCGCTCCTCAGCTTCTCCTCGGCCGAGAACGCCGCGATCGCCGTGACCGCGCTTGGCGCCGCGCTGCTGTTCCGGGCCGACGGCGCGCCTGTCCTCTCGGGCCTCGCCTGGACGGTGGCGCTGCTTCACCTCGCCGGCCATGCCCTCGCCAAAGGCGGCCTGTTCCTCGCCGCCGACGGCGTCTTCCGCGCGACCGGGAGCTATGCCGTCGTGCAGGGCAGCGTGCTCCGCCGCAGCTTCTGGCCGTTCGGCGTCGGCGCCCTGTTCGCGGCGGCGAGCCTCGCGGCGATGCCGCCCCAGGCCGGCTTCGTCAGCGAATGGTACGTGTTCCAGACCGTGTTCCAGGGCTTCCACCTGACGACGCTCGGCGCCCGCCTCACGCTCGCGATCGCCGGCGCCGGCCTGGCGCTGACCGCGGCAGTCGCCTTCGCGACCTTCGTCAAGGTATTCGGCCTCGGTCTCCTCGGCCGCGCCGCCTCGCGCGTGCCGCCCGTCCCGGGCGGCATCGTCGCCGCGGTCGCAACCCTCGGCCTCGCCGTGCTCGCGCTCGCCGTCGGCATGCCGCATTGGCTGGGCTCGCTCGACCAGGCCGTCGCCGGCCGCTTCGGCGCCGACACGGTCCGGAACATGCAGGTCGGCCTCGTCCTGGTTCCCGGCACCGGCGCACCGATCGATCCGGCGAAGACCTTCGCCTTCATCTCGCCGAGCCTGCTCGTCGTCGTGATGCCGCTCCTCGCGCTGATCCCGGTCATCTTCCTCGTCCTGAGCCGCGGCTTCGCCCACCGGCGAAGTGCCGTCTGGTACGGCGGCCTCGATCACGATCCCGACCGCGCGTCGACGACCGCCCTCACCTTCTCGAACGCGCTCCGCACCTTCTACGGCTTCATCTACCGTCCCCAGGTCCACACCGCGCGCGAGACCAACGGCCAGCGCTATTTCATCCGCCGCCTGGTGTTCACCCACGACGTTGCGCCGGTGTTCGGCCGCTCTCTCTTCCGGCCGACCGTGGCGCTGGTGCTGTTCCTGGCCGAAAGGCTCAGGGCACTACAGTCCGGCAACCTCAACTTCTATCTCGCCCTGATCGGCCTGCTCCTGGTCGTCATCCTGGGCCTGTCGCTGACCTGAAGAAAATGCCGAAGGGAACGAATGTATACTTACGTGGCCATCGCCATCGGCGGCACGCTGGGCTGCTGGGCGCGGTTCGGAATGACCAATCTCGTCCAGGCCATCTACGGACGAAATTTTCCCTACGCCACGCTGAGCATCAACCTGCTCGGCAGCTTCCTGATGGGCTTCCTGTTCATCGAGACGCTGGAGCGGCTCGCGATCTCGCCGGTTCTGCGCACCGGGATCCTGACCGGCTTCGTCGGCGGGTTCACGACCTTTTCCACGTTCGAGATGGAGACGCTGTTGCTGACGCAGGGTGGCGAGGGACCGAAGGCTGTTCTCTATGTCCTGCTCTCCGTCGGGCTCGGCTTCCTGGCCGCGTTCGGCGGCGCCTACGTCGCCCGCAATCTGTGAGGAGACGCGCATGGGAAAGCCGATCACCGTGGTGCGTATCTACATCCACGAAGGCGAGCACGGCCGCCGGACGACGCTGATGCAGGAGGTGCTGAACATCCTGCACGACCAGCAGCGCGTCCGCGGCGTCACGGTCTTCCGCGGCATCGCCGGCTTCGGCAGCGCCGGCGAGGTCCATTCGGCCGACCTGCTACGGCTGAACGTCGAGCTGCCGCTGGTCATCGAGTTCTTCGACGAGCCGCCGGTCGCCGACGCGGCGATGCGCCTGCTGCAAGGGCTCGTGCCCGACGGCCACATGGTTCATTGGCAGGCGGAATGCAGCGACCTCGCCGCATCCTGAAGCCGCAAGGCGGGAGGGTCTGATGGACCGCACCATCGCCGGCATCGACGCTTACGGAATTCTCGATTCGCGCGGCCATCCGACGTTGCGCGTCGTCGTCGGCCTGGCGGATTCGTCCACCGGGACGGCGTCGGTTCCCGCCGGCGCATCGACCGGCCGGCTCGAGGCCGTCGAGCTTCGCGACGGCGATCCGGGCCGCTATGACGGCCGCGGCGTCCTGAAGGCGATCGCCAACATCCGCAACGTCATCGCCCCCCGCCTGATCGGGCTCGATGCCGCGCGGCAGGGCGAGATCGACCGGCTGATGATCGATCTCGACGGAACCGAGAACAAAGCGCGGCTCGGTGCCAATGCGATCGTCGGGGTGTCGATGGCGGTGGCCCGGGCCGCAGCCGCCGCGGCCGGCGAGCCGCTCTACCGCTTCCTCGGCGGGCCGGGCGCCGCAACCTTGCCGGTGCCGATGCTGAACGTCATCAACGGCGGCAAGCACGCCCACAACACGCTGTCGTTCCAGGAATTCATGCTGGTGCCGCTCGGCGCCCCGCGCTTTGCCGAGGCGCTGCGCTTCGCGGCGGAGACGTTTCATGCCCTGAAGCGCGAGCTGGAGCGGCGCGGCTACGCCACCGGCGTCGGCGACGAGGGCGGCTTCGCGCCCGACCTCGAAAGCAACGAGGAGGCCTGCGAGCTGATCGTGGATGCGATCCGGGATGCTGGCTACGAGCCCGGCACCGACATCGCCATCGCGCTGGACCCTGCCGCCTCGAACATCTGGGAGGACGGGAGCTATCGGCCCGGCGGCGGCGACGGTCCGCTTTCCGCGTCGGAGATGACCAACCTCTTCGCGCGCTGGTGCAGCCGCTACCCGATTGTCTCGATCGAAGACGGCCTCGACGAGACCGACTGGACAGGCTTCAGCGAGCAGACCCGCCGCCTCGGCGACCGCATCCAGATCGTCGGCGACGATCTCTACGTCACCAACACGCGGCTCATCCGCCGCGGCATCGCGGAGCACGCGACCAACGCCGTCCTGATCAAGCCGAACCAGATCGGCACGCTGACCGAAACCATCGAGGCCATCGAGCTGTGCCGGTCCGCGGGCCTCCGCTACGTCATCTCGCATCGATCGGGCGAGACGGAAGACAGCTTCATCGCCGATTTCGCCGTGGCGATGGGCGGCGGACAGATCAAGACCGGGTCGGTGACGCGGTCCGAGCGGGTCGCGAAGTACAATCGCCTGATCGAGATAGAGCGCGAGTTGGGCTCGGCCGCCGTGTGGCCCGCGGTCTTCGACGGCTGGCATTGGCCGCCGTCCGCATCGACTTGACGGCGGTACGCACACGTCATGGCCCGGATCGGCGACCATGCCTTCCTGTTCGCCTGGCAGATGATCCGGGCCGCGACCCAGCCCGATCCGGAAGCGACGAGGTGGAGCGTCGGCGCAGTCGAATGGCAGCGGCATCGCTACAGCCTGGCCGCGCCCGATCATGCGGCCGTAGTCGAGGTCCATCGGCTCGATAGCCGCCCCGCCGGCGAGCGCTGGAGCATCATGGTGGTGTCCGAGCACTGGTGGGACGAGAAGCACCAGCCGCTCCGCAAGCAGCTCTGGACGACGCACGTCTCGGGTTCCCGCGCGCGCATCCTCGAATGGATTCGGCAGGAAGGACGGGCGATCGAGGCCAAGCGACCGGCCGGCGTGGAGGGCCGCCGGTGACGATCCTCGTCCTGGTCCGCCACGGGCATGTCGAGGGCATCGCGCCGCCGCGGTTTCGCGGCCGGAC
The DNA here is from genome assembly GCA_035547055.1 of Hyphomicrobiales bacterium. Taxonomy (GTDB): domain Bacteria; phylum Pseudomonadota; class Alphaproteobacteria; order Rhizobiales; family Methylopilaceae; genus DASZVN01. The sequence continues at coordinate 52,117 of DASZVN010000046.1, read as the reverse complement.
GGACGTGCCGCTCTCGCCGACCGGCGTGGCCCAGGCGCGGCTCACGGCCGAGCGGGTCGCCCGCTCCTGGCGACCAGCCGTCGTCCATGCCAGCCCTCTCGCGCGCTGCATATCGACGGCTTCGGCAATCGCGGCCGCGACGGGCGCCGCGGTCGCGACTGCGGCCGACCTGACCGACCTCGACTATGGCGATTGGCGTTGGCAGACCCACGACGCGGTGAAGCGCGGCGACCCGGAGCGCTACGCACACTGGCACGATGCGCCGGACCTCGTCCGGTTCCCGAACGGAGAATCGCTTCAGGACATGGCGGTGCGGACCGCGGACATGCTGCGGACGGTGGTCGGCCGCGATACCGACGGGACCGTCGTTCTCGTCGGCCACGACAGCACCAACCGCGTGCTCCTGACCCAACTGCTCGGCCTGCCGCTTTCCGCCTACTGGCGATTGGCCCAGGATCCGTGCGCGATCAGCGTCGCCCGCTTGACCGTGCGTCGTGCGCAGCTCCTGCTCATGAACGACGTCTCCCACCTGGCCGCTCTCGCCGAGGCGGCGGTGCCGTCGCGCGCCGTGCCATGATGCTCGCGTTCTGGATCCTCTTCGCCGTCTTTCTCTGCGCGATCTGTTCGATATTGGAAACGGTGCTCCTCAGCACCCGGACGCCGGATCTCCTGGGTCTGTCTCGCCACGGCGCCCGCGGCGCGGCCCGGCTGCTCGAGATCCGCCGCGGCGAGCTCGGCGACGCGATCAGCGCCATCCTGATCGTGAACACCCTGGCCGGCACGATCGGCCCCGGCTTCGTCGGCGCCGAAGCGGCGCGCCTGTGGGGTGGCAGCGCGGTCGGCTACGCATCGGCCGGCCTCACGATCCTTCTGCTGATCTTCGCCGAGATCGGCCCCAAGACCTTCGCGGCGACCCACAGCGTTGCCCTCGCCCCATCAACGGGGCGCATTCTCGGAGCCGCCCTCGTTCTGATGCGGCCCATCCTGCCGCTCAGCCGCGCGCTCACGCGGCTTTTCGCCGGCAAGACGACGACCGGCATGACTCGGCGCCAGCTCGCAGCCTTTCTTACCGCGGCGCCGAGTGAAGGCACGATCACCCACGAGGAAGCGGAGTTGCTCTCCAGCCTCGTCTACGCGCAGGAAGTGACCCTGGCCGAGGTCCATACGCCCGCGCCGCTGGTCTTCATGGTGAGTGCCGATAGCCCGATCGATACCCTATTGGCGGCGCCCGAGTCGGATGCATTCAGCCGGGTCCCGGTTTTTCGCGGCGAGCCGGCCGAGGTCTTCGGCTATGTCTTCGTGAAGGAGATCCTTCGGGCAGTCGCCGAAGGCGCAGCGCCGGACCAGCCGCTCGCGCCTTTCGCACGCCCCCTCCCACGGTTGGCGAGCGAGTTGACGGTGCGGATCGCGACCGAAACCCTGCTCGCCGCGCACGAGGCGATCGGCCTGGTGCACGATCGAGCGAAAGGGTTCGTCGGCATCGTGACCCTGGAGGACCTTCTCGAGGCATTGCTCGGCATTGCGATCACCGATGAGCCGGAAGACATCTCCGCCCTTCGCACCTCGCCCGATATTGCGCGGCAGCGCCGCATCATCCGCCTGCGCCAGAGCCGCAGCACGTGGAACGCCAGCGGCTATTCGGACCGCCACACCCCGCCGTCCTAGGGGCTCGCGTCTCCGCCCCATTCGCCCTTCGCGACCGGCGCCGACAGCAGCGCGCAAATTCGCGCGGCGTCGGCGTGATCGGCCGCACGCAAGAGCGTCGACAGGCGTCGCCAGATCGCCGGACTGTCGCCCAGGGTCAGTCCAACGACACAGGTTCGGAGGGCGATGGTGGCATCGGGATCATCGACCAGCGGTGCCAACGCTCGCCACTCCTCCCTCGTCACCCCGATTTCGGCGAGCAGCTTGAGGGCGCTGCCTCGCCGCCGTCGACTGGACGGGCTTTCCTCCGGGGCGGAGGGCACAGCCGTTCTTGCTGCACGCAGAAGCGCCGGCCGCGCGGCCGGACCCAGGGCCAGCAGGGCGGTCTCGGCGGCAGGCCGGGCCTCGTCCTCGATCAGATGCTCGACCAGCACGGGAATGGCCTCGGCGCGGCGAAAGGAGCCGATCGCGTTCGCCAGTGCACCGCTCGGATGGCGGCGGGCGACGGCAAGCAGCAGATCGAACACCCAGCCCTCGCGGAGATGCGACAATCCCTCTGCGGCGGCGTTGATCACCGCCTCCTCCCCCAGCCGCTCGACCGCGTCGGGGATGGCCGTCTCGCGCCGCAGGAACGCGGCGAGCACGTCGAAGGCGCGGAGCGCCGCCAGCGCCCGGGCGGCACGGCACCGCGGCTGGTAAAGGCCGCTCGGCTCGCGTTCGAACAGGAGCGCCCGCAACGCGGGGACCGCGCGCGGCCCGAGGCCGATGACCGCGAAAGTCGCGCGATCCCCATCGACGAACGAGCGCAGCCCGGCAACGACCCGCTCGATGTCGGCGGCAGTCGCCGCCGACGGCATGCGATCACGGCTCACAGCAACAGGCGCGGCGGCGACTTCAGCCGCGGCGGGACGCCGTCGGATCGCGGTCGCGTTCCCTCAATACGTTGGGGGGCGCACCCCGGCGGTATCGTTGCGTGACCCGCACAGGCACAAACGCATCACCGCGCCGCCGGGTGGCCAGCACGCCGGCGAGCAGGAACAGCGAAATAGTCACGGCAATGGCGATCGAGGTCATCGGGCTCCTCCGCGTTCGCGGTAGGAGTCATCAGCCCGCAGGCATTCAAAGGGGGACCCCATCCCCTTGGCAACAATCTACCATCTTAACGTCTGGAAAAGAAGTCGTTTCGCTCCCTTCCGACGCGATGCACTCACTCGGCGAGCGGCGGCGCATCGGCCAGCATCCGCAGGCCGAGCGGCTCGTCAATCTCCTCGAAGACCTGGGCGTAGAGGTCGCGGCCGTAGCTCGTCTGCAGCGGCGGCCCTTCGACGAGGCGAAAGGTGCGGCGGCCGCCGGCGCCGCGTTCCGCGCGCAGGAAAATGGCCTCGGGATCGTCTTTGGCGAGACGGCTCGCGAGCTCATACATGTGCGTCACGAACACGATTTTGACCCGTTTTTCGAGGAGAGCGGCGACGATCTGGCGGGCGATCTCCGAGCCCTCGCGCTCGTTGGTGGCGGCGAAGGACTCGTTGAACAGGATCATCGGGTTGGCGGTGATCTCATCGACGATGCCGCTCATGCGGCGCAGCTCCTCGTCGAACTTGCCGCTGCGGAGCCCGGTGTCCTCCTCGCGCCGGTAATGGGTGAAGAGGCCATCGCAGACATTGGCGGAGAACGAATCAGCCGGCACGAACATCCCCGCCTGCATCATGAGCTGCGCGACGCCCACGCTCCGAAGAAAGGTCGACTTGCCGCCCTGGTTGGCGCCGGTGACGACGATCAGCGTCTGCGCCTCGCGGAGGTCGTTCGCCATCACCGGGCCGGCGAGGCTGAGCAGGAGGCCGGGCTCGCGCAATCCCTCGAAGGACAGGCGCCTTTCCTCGGCCGGCGCCGGATCGGGAAAGCAGAACGTCACGCCCTTGGCCGCCAGCCGGTCGCGCAGGTTGATACAGCCGATATAGAAGGCGAGCTCGGTCCGCAGCATCGCGAAGAAATCGAGGATGTGGTCGGTCGACTGCAGCATCGTGCCAGCGGCGGCGGCAAGGCCCCGGTCGCGGATCTCGGAGAGCGCGCGAAAGCCGGCCTCGTCGCGCGGGTGGAGCGTGAAGCGATAGCCGGGCCGGCCATAGCCGAGCTTTTCCTTCAGCCACTCCCATTTCTCGACGACCTGCTTGCGCAGCACGTAGTTCCGTCCGCGATTGCCAGGGCCGAGCTGGGCGCTGATGAGGACGCCATTGCGGAACTTCAAGCGCGCCAGGTGGTCGTCGATCGCACGGAAATAGTCGTCGTCGAGCTCCGTCGCGATCATCGCGAAGAAATTGCGGAACCCCTCGGAGCGGAATTTGCCGCCGTGGTCGCGCCCGACCGCCGCGAGTTCCCTCAGGACCGCCTTCAGCGCGTCCAGCAGGTTGACGGAACCGCTCAATGCCGAGCCCGGATAGCGCCCGCCGAAGGCAAGATAGATGTGCTTCTTCCGCTCGATCGGCTCCATCGAGATGGCGTAGAGGCGGTGGATCACCTCGACGTTGTCGAGGCAGTCGCGCAGGATCGCCTGGCGGTAGCGGATGGTGTCGACGTCCACGGCAAGGCTGGTCAGCACCGCCTTCGTCGCGGCCTTGAGCAGGAAGTCGTCGCCGGCAGCCATCGCGGCGAACAGGGTGTCGAGCTCCAGATCCTGGCGCAGATCCGGCTCGTTCGGCGGCAGCGGGCGCTCCCGGTCGAAGTCCTGGTCGCGATACATGAGGAACGCCTTCATGCGCGAAGCCGCTCCTTCAGGCTGTCGTGGGTCAGGCGGTATTTCTCGGCGAGCGAGAGGGCGTAGGCGAGGCCGTCGGCCGGCTTGCGAACGATCTTGAAGGTGCGCTCGGCGGGATTGCCGGGGACGACGGTGCTGGCCACGCTGACCGTCTGCGGGCCGAGCGACGCCAGTTCGTCCATGAAGGTCACGCACACGCACAGGCAATCGAGCCTGACGATCCGATCCAGGATCTTGCGGGCGAGAAAGATCGCGTCCTGCAGCGCCGTCGAATTGAAGATCTCGTTCAGGATGACGATGCTCCGCGGGCTCACCTCTTCCAGGATGCCGTGGATGCGCACGAGGTCGTCGTGCAGCTTGCCGCGGAGCGTCGAAAGCGCCTCCTCCTTCTCGAAATGGGTGAAGAGCCGGTCGTAGAGGAGGAGGCGCGCCGCGCGGCCCGGCACCGGGCAGCCCAGGCTTGCGAGGTAATGCATCTGGCCGAAGGTGCGGGCGAACGTGGTCTTGCCGCCCTGGTTCGGCCCGCTGACGACGAAGATGCGCTCGGCGCCGTCGAGGTGGAAGTCGTTGCAGACGACCGGGAGGTCCGCCTCGATCAGCCGGTGCGCCAGCGCCAGGTCGAAGCTTTCGCGGGCCGAGACCGTCTTGTCGCCGAGCGCGAGGCGCGGATAGCAGAAGTTGAGCGACCGTTCCCGGAATTTGCCAATGAACTTGAGGTAGGAAATGTAAAAATTGATCTCGCGGTCGAAGCGGCCGATCACCGGGTCGATGAATGCTGCGTGCCGCTCGCAATAGTCGTCGAGGCGCTGGAACAGCGCCGGATTGAGGATGGCGACACCCTTCAGGACTTCCGCCTCGATGTGATTGATCTCGGCGAACTCGGGGAACTTGAAGGTGTAGGCCGCGGCGTCCTTCTGCTTGAACTTCTCGAAGGTACGCCGGACCTCATCGCCATAATCGTCCTCGTCCTCGAACTGGCTGACGCGGAATCCGCCATCCCTGATGAGGACGGTGTAGCGGACGGCCGCGAGGTCGCGCTTGAGATCGTCGGCTCCGTCCGACAATTGGGCGAGGGCGGGCGAGGCGAGATGCGCGGCCAGATACTCGTGAAAGGAGCGCAGGCCGGGCGAGCGGATCGGCAGTTCCTTCAGCGCAGCGGCGAGGGCGCGCAGGCCCGCGCAATAGAGCCGGACGGCGTCGAGGAAGGAGGCTTCGCGCTGATGCCGGTAATGCATCTTCGTGGTCTCGGCGACACCGGCGCGCGATTCGCGCATTGCCTGCGAGAAGGCCGTGACCGCCGCCATGATGTCGGCCTCTTCCAGATCCGCCATCACCGCATGGCGGTGAGCGACGACCGTGGCGTCCTGCGGCGCAGTGTGGAAGATCGGCTTGAGGTCGTATTCTTCCCAGCCGGCAGTCACCGTCCCGACGATCTGGTCGAGCGCGAGGTCGACGAAGAAATCGGGCTGCTCGCGCCGCTCCGGGACTTCCTGCGCGCCTTCCGGGAAAAGGATGCTGCCGAACGCCATCGTCACACCTCTCGCGCCGGCACCGGGCCGGCCTTAGCGCGAGCGACGATGTGCAGCGCCGAGGCGTTGACATGAATCGCTCCCGCCGCGCTTCCGCGCGGCAGGAGTCATCAGCCTCTTCGGCGGTTTCGGGGGACCCCATCCCCTGGGAAAGACATAGATTAGCAGCGGCTGGTTTCAACATCCAGCGAAGGAGCGGCGGGGTTACGGCTCGTCTGCTCCGGCCGGCATGACGCGCGCCAGGCGGCCCCTGCGGCGACGAGCAACCCAAGCGCGGCCAGCGGCGCCCTCGGGAGCGCAGGCAGAGCTGGCGCGACGACCATGCCGAGCGCGCCGAGAATGGCGGCCGCACCGAGCACGACGGCAATGCGGCCCACCCATTCCAGGCCCCAGGCTCGCCAGATCGCACCCTCTACCGCCGCGCCATGGAAGCGTGCCGCAAGCGCCGCCGTCTCCACCACCAGCCATTGGGCGAGGCCGAAACCGGCGAACACGACGAGGCCGGCGAGACCACCCGGCCCCCTCCCCGCCAGTGCGAGCGCCAGCAGTGCAAGGATACCGCCGAGGACCGCCACCGCGACGAAGCGAAGCCGGATTCCGGCGGCGCAGACCATGCCGCCGAGCACGGCGGGCACCACGATTTCGGGGGCTGCGTTACACCAGAGCGGCAGTCCGACCAGGATGGCGATGCCGGCCGCGCCGGCGGCGAAGAGCGGTGTCATGCCGTGGCCCGGCTTGCCTGCATCCGTGGCGGCAACGAGGCCAGCACCGCTTCCAGCGACTCCTCCGGCGGGTGCCAGATCAGGAGCGGGATGCCGCGTTTCCCGAGCGCCTCGGCACGGTCCTCCCAGTCGAGCCGCCAGAGCCGGCAGGCAAGGTCCATGCTCGGCGTCGCCGCCACGACACCGCGGGTCGCCTCGATCGGCGAGACCGCAAGGACGACGAGGTCAATGCTCCGGCCGGCGGCATCGAGCAGGGCACGGGTGAAGCGCTCGTCGAGGAGCGGGCTCACCGCGATGACGATTGCGCCCACCGGCAGGACGCGACGCGGCAGCACGTCGAGATCGCGCTTGGCGTAGCTGAACACCGCCTCGCTCTCGACCAGCGCCGCCGTGATGCGGTCGAGCTGGCGCCGCCCTGTCGCGGGCGCGACCCAGCGGAGATAGCCGCCGTAGTCGATCAGGCCGACCCGATCGTTCCGCGCGAGATAGGCGGCCGCGATGGCGCCAGCGGCCGCAATCGAGCGGTCGAGGCTCGATTGCGGCCGGGCGCCGGTCTCGGCGAGACTGTCGAGCAGCACGACGACGTCGGCATTGCGCTCCGGGTGGAACGTGGCGACGTGAAGCCGGTCGTGGCGGAGCGAGGCCGGCCAATGGATGCGCCGGACGCTGTCGCCCGGCGCGAAGGCGCGGATCTCCGCCGGCTCCAGCCCCTCGCCGGCGCCCGGCGCAACATAATTGCCGAAGGTCGCCCGCATGTGCCGCGGGTGCGGCAGATGCCGAACCTGGAGCACGGGCGGATAGACCTCGACATTGGCCGCCGCACCGCCCCGTGCTTCGGCCACGCGCAGGCCAAAGGCGTCGGTGATTCGGAGATGTACCTCGCCGAGCTGAAAGCGCCCGCGCGTCAGCGCACAGAGAACGAGAGTCAGGCGCCGCTCCCCGCCCGGCGCGAGCCGCAATGCCACGTGATGCGCGCCGGACAGCACGGCAAAGCCGGGCGGCACAGGCAGCAGCAACTCGACCGTCGCGGCAGCGCACCCGGCGTTCGTTGCGACCAGCGTGATCGTCAGCCCGCCGCCCTCGACGAGCCGCGTCTCCGACAGCGCGGTCTCCACACGGATGTCTGGGGCGGGACGGCCTGCCGCGAGGAGCGCGACCAGCCCCGGTACCGCGACCGCGACGAATTCCGGCCGCCCAAGCAGGATTGCGAGAAGCAGCGCGGCCGCGGCGAGCGCTGCCAACGCTGACGCGAGCGGCGTCGGGCGCGGGGTCACGGCGGCGTCGCCTTCGGCGTCGGCACGCGGCCGAGGATGTCGCCGACGACCTCGACGGCCGAGACGCGCGACAGCCAGAGCTCCGGCTTCAGCGCCAGGCGATGCGCCAGCGCCGGCACCGCGATCGCCTTCACGTCGTCCGGGGTGACGAAATCGCGCCGCGCCATCGCCGCCTCGGCGCGGGCGAGCTTGAGCAGCGCCAGCGTGCCGCGCGGCGAGGCGCCGAGGAGGACCCGCGCGTCCTCGCGCGTCGCCCGCACGAGGTCGACGATATAGGCCTCGACCGTCTCGTCGACGAAGACCTCCTCCAGCGCCCGCTGCATCGCGACCAGCGTCGCGCGCGGCAGCACCATCGGCACTGTCGCGGCATCGGCCCGCCGCTCGGCGCGGCGGCGGAGGATTTCACGTTCCTCCTCGCGGCCGGGATAGCCGACGGCGATGCGCATGAGGAAGCGGTCGAGCTGGGCCTCGGGCAAGGGATAGGTGCCCTCGAACTCGATCGGGTTCTGCGTCGCGATGACGATGAATGGCCGGTCGAGCGCGTGGGTCGTGCCTTCGACGGTGACCTGGCCCTCCTGCATCGCTTCGAGCAGCGCCGACTGCGTCTTGGGCGTCGCCCGGTTGATCTCGTCGGCGAGGAGCAGGCTGGTGAAGATCGGGCCGCGGCGGAAGTCGAAGCGGCCCTCGCGCTGGTCGTAGAGGAAGCTGCCGGTGAGGTCGCTCGGCAGGAGGTCGGGCGTGAACTGCACGCGGGCGAAGGGCAGGTCGAGCGCCTGGCCGAGCAGCCGCGCGATCAGCGTCTTGGCGAGGCCGGGATAGTCCTCGATCAGGATGTGGCCGTCGGCGAGCACGCCGACGAGCAGCAGGCGCAGCACCTCGGCCTTGCCGACGATCACCGCCGACAGGGCACCGAGCACGGCGCGGCCGGCCCGCTCGACCTCGTCAATCGTCATGGCGTGTTTGCTCCAATGCGGCGACGAGGCCGGCAAGTTCGGCGTAGGAGGGGCCGCGGCCGAGCGGCCGCGGGGGCAGTGCCGGCGGCGACGCGCGGCCGCGGCGTGCGGCCAGCGCGTCGAGCCGCGGCTTCGGCACGTTCTCGAAGAAGCGGCGGTCGGCGCGCGCGCTGCGGATCTCCTCGTCGAGCTTCAAGAGCTCTGGCGCGACCGCGACAGGCGGCGGGTCGGGCCGCCGTGCCCGTTCGAAATCGGACGGCAGGCGCGGCACCTGCCGCCGCAGCACGGCCCAGAGGTGGAGCAGCACGACAGCCGCGAGCGCCGCCGCGGCGAGGCGGACGACAAGCGCGCGGTGCTCGGGCAGCACAGCGGCGTAGGCCGCGGTCGTGACGCCCGCCAACACCAGCACGAGGCCGGCATAGGCGAGCGCGACGCGGAGGCGGCGTCCTTCAGCCATGGGCATCGGCCCGGCGGTCGAGCGCGCCGCGGATGGCGACGAGCGCATCCATGGCGAGGTCGCGGTCGCGCCGGCCGAGCGGGTGGCGGCTGAAGCGCGACAGCTCGAACAGGCGGGTCAGCTCGCGCACCGCGGCCTCGGGCAGCGTCAGGCGGCCAAGCGCCTCGCGCATGTACTCGAGCGCCGTCTCAGCCGGCCGGCGCGCCACGTCGGCAGCGGCGAGCGCGCGCTCGAAATGGCCATAGCAGCGGATGATGGCGCGGCGCGCATCGGGCTCGGCGGCGAGGTCGTCGAGGCTGTCCTCGACCGCCGCCGCGACCTCCGCCTCCGGCGTCCGCGGCTCGAACGGAGCGCGCCCAACGCGGTCGGCGAGGTGCAGCCACAGGCCGAAGCCGAGCGCCCCGGCCGCCACCACGACCGCAATTCCTTCCAGGATGATGGTGGCTGCCGCAGAGCGCGCCGCGGCGGGAGCGGGCGGCCGCGCGGCCGTCGGAGGAACGGCAGCCGGCCGGGCGACGCTCCGCATCGTCGCCGGCACCGGTGCGGTCGGCGTCCGCGCGACATAGAAGGCGCCCGCCACAAGCCCGAGCGGCACGAGGAGCAGCAAGGCGAGGAGCAGCTTCGTGACGAGCGTCGCCCGCGGCGGTTCCTCCTCCCGCTCGGGCTCCTCCTCGTCCTTCTTCCGGCGACGGCGGCGCCAGGGGAAGACGAACGCGAAGAGCAGCGCTGCCGCGGCGGTGAGCGCCGCCACCACGGCCGGCAGCAGCCATTCCGGAAGGCTCAGCCCAATCCGGCCATCAATGGCGACATCGTTCGCCGGCATCGTCCCCGCGAAGGCGAGGACGAGCCCGAGGGCGCAGGCGAGCGCCAGCGCCGGCTTCGCGTCGGCCGCGGCCGTCACGACGTCGCCTTCGCCGGCTTCTGCCGCCGCCCGACCCAGGCGAACAGCGGCAGCGCCGCCGCCTGGACGACGACGCAGAAGGCGATCACCGCCGGCAGCGACAGGTCGTAGAGGATGCCGATCATGGCGCTGCCGAGGAACCAGGCGGCGCCGTAGCCCGCCGTGAAGAGGCCGAAGGCCGAGGCGCGCCGGTCGGCCGGCACCATCGGCGTCACGGCGGCGGGGATAATGGATTCGTGCGCGCCCATGCCGAGGCCCCATATGGCGGCGCCCGCGAGGGCCGGCCAGAAGCCGCCGAGAAAGACCAGCGGCGCGAACAGCAGCGCCACCGCGCTCAGCGCGATCAGCACGGCGAAGCCGTGGCGGTCGAACAGGCGGCCGAGGACGAGCGAGCCGGTGCCGCTCACCGCCATCGCGACCGCGTAGAAGATCGGGATCCAGTCGGTCGGCACGGTGCCGGCGCGGCTGAAATGATAGGCGATCAAAGGGTAGTCGGCGAAGCCGGCGCCGACCAGCGCCGCCCCGGCGAGATAGACCCAGAAGAGCCGCGGCTGCGGGCGCTGCTCGCGCGCCGCGGGCACGCCCGCCTCCAGCGCCGCCGGCATCGGGTAGAGCAGCCGCGCCGTCGCGACCAGCGCGAGGTTGACGAGCGCCGGGACGAGCAGCACCGCGAAGGCCTCGTGATAGCTCCCGCGCCGCGCCAGCACCGCGGCCACCGCGAGCGGGCCGACCATCGCGCCGAACTGGTCGAGCGCCTCGTGCAGGCCGAAAGCCCAGCCGACCCCGCCGGCCGCCTGCCCGGCATGCGACAGCATCACGTCGCGCGGCGGGTTGCGGATCGCCTTGCCGATGCGCTCCAGGACGATGAGCGCCGCCGCGGCGGGCCAGCTTCCGGTCAGCGCCAGCGCCGGCACCGCAGCCATCTGCACGACGTAGCCGACGATGGTGATCGGCCAGTAGCGCCGGGTGAGATCGGCGGCGCGGCCGGAAACCAGCCGGAGGCCGTAACCTGCAAGCTCGCCGAAGCCGGTGACGATGCCGACGACGGTGCCGCTCGCCTGAAGGCTCGCGAGATAGGGGCCGAGGACGCTGCGCGAGCCCTCATAGGTGAAGTCGGCGAAAAAGCTCAGCACGCCGACGAGCAAGACGAAGCGCAGCGCGACGCGCCGGCGGTCGACGGGCACGGCCGGCGGCGGCGCGACGCGCCCGCTCAATGCTGCTCCCACGGCCGCGCGTGTACTCTGAAAGGAAAGGCGGCTCCCACCCTGCTTGGGTCGGGTGGGAGCCGCAGTTCCTGTCGTGGCATCGGCCCGGCGGCACGGTCGGCGCCGGATCGTCGCGAGGTGGTGTGACGGTCCCGGTGCCGGCCTTGGCGGGATGCTCCAGGCCGTGCGGGCTTGCTTGGGCAAGGGCGTTCCTCCCAACGCGTCCCGCGCCGCGGCAGGTGGGCCGGCATTGCATGAGCGCCGTGGCGACCGGCATGGGCTGCCCATCCTGCCCCGCATGCACGGCGCGGCTCCGGCGAGAGCGAGATCGCCGCCGCATCGCGTGTTCGGGAGGAGTTCCGGCCGCCGGCAAGCCCGTCCGCGAAACCGCACGGGCGAGACGCCGGCAGGAGGAAAACGAGAATGGGCACCACCACCGCTCTCCACGGCGCCCGGTCAAGCACAGAAGCGGCCTGCTTGCGGAACAAGCCTCTCCCCTGCGCGCGCCGGCGCACAGGAGTCATCAGCCACGACGGCGCTTGATGGGAGACCCCATTCCCATGGTGAAGTCTTGGGGATCAGCCGTTGGCTGTCAATCGCGATGACGGCATGGCTGCGCTGCGGCCGCACGGGAGCATACAGGGCCGAGGGTCGATTCCGCGGTCATTGCGAGCGAAGCGAAGCAATCCAGGGGCCGCAGATGCTGGTGCCTCCCCCCTGGATTGCTTTGTCGCTTCGCTCCTCGCAATGACGGTGGAGCGCTCAGCCGCCGGCCAGCCGGGCCAACGCGTCTCGAACCGCCGCGAGCCGTGCGGCGTCTGCGCCGAGGCGCGGCAGCGTGGCGTCGGCCTCGGCGCCTCTCGCGCGGCGCTCGGCCAGCGCCGCCTGGAGCGCGCCGCGGGTCGAGGCCAATGCCTGCTCCAGCCGCGCCTCGATCTGCGGGCCGAACCGCCGGAGCGTATCGTCGAGATGCTGCAGCAGGCTCCACCGCAAGGCCTCGGCATTGCGGGCGACGAGCTCCTGCGTCTGCTCGACGAGGCGGCGGCGAAGCCGCTCCCGTCGGCGCGACCCCGGCAGCAGCAGGTCAAAGGCGCCCTTCGGTAGCGGATTCAGCGACTCGCGCTGCCGGCTGACCCAGGCGAGATTGTGCTCCGTACGAAACGGCTCCGGTCGCTCGAAGCCGCTTGGCGCGATATCGAACAGCTCCGCCGCGGTCTGGCGGATGCGCCCGATCAGTGCCTCCACCCGCTCCTGGTGACGATCGAGCACCCGGTCGAGATCGGCGCCGAGACGGCGCGCAAGACCCGTCGCCGCCTCGGCGAAGACCTGTGGGATGGCGGTGACGACCGCCTCCTGTGCCGGCGTCTCGTTGAGGGCTTCGGCGAGGCGCGCGTCGACGAGCGCGGCGAGGGTCATGGCTGCAGCCTCGCGCACCCGCGCGATTTCGGCCTCGACCTCCGCCATGAGGCGGCGGCGGTCGCCGGCGAGAAGATCCGCCGCGCCCTGCCGCTCCAGCGCGATCGCGCCGAGCGCCTCCTCGAACGCGACGCCCTTTGCCTCGAGCTCCGCGAGCGGCAGCTCACGCGCCCGGATCTGAAGCGCGAGATCGGCCGCCGCCTCGTCGAGCAGGCGGACGGCCTTGCCGGCGACGGCATGGCCAAGCGCGGCGGTCTTCTCGCGCGCGAGGTAGCCGAGGAGATAGTCCTCGACCTCGCCGAGGCCGCCGCCCTGCCCCGCCAGCGCCTGCCGTGCCGATAGGGGAAAGATGCGGATGGTTTCGGGAAATCCTCCCTGCCCGACCAACGTGCGGCGCAGGAAGCGCAGAGCCTCCTCGGCCTCGCCGGGGGCGAGGTAGTCGCTCTTGTTGAGAACGACGAAGAGATGGGCGACCTGCGGCGCGACTTCCTTCAGGAAGGCGAGCTCGGTCTCGGTGATCGGCGGATCGGCCGAGACGATGAAGGCCGCGGCGTCGCATTCGGGCAGGACGGCGACGGTCGCTTCGGTATTGTGGCGATGGGTCGAGCCGATGCCGGGGGTATCGATCAGGACGACGCCGGTCTCCAGGATGGGCGCGCGCCAATGGAGATCGACCCGGGTGACGCCGAGCCGATTCTCCGGGTTCTCCTCCTCGGCGACGAAACGGCGAAGGATGGCAGCGCCCGCTGCGGCATCGGCGAAAGGGAAGGTCTCGGCCTCGGCGGATCGCCGCTGCACCTTCAGGCATGGCTCGCCCCAGGCGATGAACACCGGGATCGCGGTGACCGGCACAACGCCGGTCGGCAGCAGCGGCGCGCCCAGGAGGGCATTGAGCACGCTGCTCTTGCCGCGCTTGAACTGGCCGACGACGGCAAGCTGAAGCCGCCCGGCCAGCAGCCGCCGCCGAAGCTCCCTCAGACGCAGCGTCCGATCCTCGTTCAATCCGCGGCCGAGCAGGGCGGATGCTTCGTCGAGAATGCAGATGAACGCGTCTTGCATCTGGAGATGCGGGGCAACCCCACTCATGGCGCCACCAGCCAGCCGTGCGGCTCGCAAGAAGCCGACGCCGTGCCGGACCACACATTTCGGGGCATCATTGCCGGCGCCGGTGAGCGCGCTCGACGACGACGGTCACGCAACCAATGGCAAGCGCGATTGTCGCCAGATTTTCGTCGACCAGGAGCAATGCAAGGCTTGCAAGGCAGACTACGGCAAGTATGAGTGCCGGAAGTATCGGGTCCGTCAAAAGAGCGCGAAATTCTTTCAACGCCTCGCTGAACATCTCCGCCATCGCCTCCTCCGATCGCGCGAGGACGCTCCGATCCGGAGGATGCAAACAGGCTCCTACCGCGCGCGGAACGCTCGGCAGGAGTCATCAGCCCGAGGCGGTTGTGGGGGACCCCATCCCCTTACCCCGTGATGATACCTGACGGCGATTTCCGGGCAAGATGCTTGATGTGAAGCGTTACGGCGATCCGGCGGGTGAATCCGTCGCACAAGGCGACACCGCCGCTTCAGCACAGTCCGTCCTCACCCGAGCGTTCAGGCTCGCACCGAAGCGGCGCCCCCCGCACCGGGGGTTGCGCTCAGGCCACGCCGGCTGCCGGCGCCGCGGGCCTGAAATTGAAGGCCGGCGCAAATGCGGGGCGAGCCGATAGCCGCGCAAACCAGTCGCCGACCCGACGGTAGCGGTCGCCCTCGAAGAACTGCGGCCGGATGCTGCGCATGCGATCGATGAACGGAACCAGCGCGATATCGGCCAGCGAATAGGAGCCGACCAGCCAATCGCGATCGCCCAGCGCCACCTCCATGCGGCCCAGACAGATGTGCATGCGCTCCTCGGCGCGTTCGATTTCCTGCGGCTTGAAACCGCCGGCGGCCATCGCCTGCCAGCGCTCGCGCCGCTCGCGCGTCGGAACGCGCGCCAGGATCGCGTCGCGCTCTTCGGCACTCTTGCCGTCGAAGGCGTCGATATTGCTGATCATCCAGCTCGGCGCGGCGACCGCGCCGGCGGCGACGTCATCGGACAGCTTGACCCAGATCCGCATCTGCGCCCGGAGGAAGGGATCCTCCGGCTTCAGCGGCGGCTCGGGAAAGATCTCGTCGAGATAGTCCATGATGACCGAGGACTCGACGAGCGGCCGCCCGCGATGGACGAGCGTCGGCACGACGCCGTTCGGATTGAGGGCGACGTAATCGGGCGCATGATGGTCGAAGGTCTTCAGGTTCAGGACGACGCTGCCGAAGTCGATCCCCTTCTCGTACAGCGTCAGCCGGACCTTCTTCGACGCCGTCGAGCCCAGTGCATGATAGAGGACGAGCTCCCCATCGGCCATGACACTCTCCCGCCCACCAAGGCTCGCAATGGCACCGCGCCGACGCCAGTCCTAAGTCCGGCGCGACGGCGGCACCCTTCGGTTCGCCCGGCTCGTCCGTACAGCGGACGGTCGTCGGCGAGCCGTTGTCGGCGGATCCAGCGCCTGGATAGGCTTCGAGCGCCGATGGAGCCGCAAGAACATCCACGGCGGGAGAGCCCGGATGAATCGCCACCCCTTGCACCCCATCGGCTCCGACGAGGCTAGCCGTTTCGAGCAGGATGGCGTCGTCTGCATCCGCGAGGTGTTCGACCGCGAGTGGATCGAGCGGATGAACGGCGCCGTCGACCGCCTGCTCGCCAATCCCGGCGCCCGGGCGCGCGAGGCCACCGCGACCGGCAATCCCGGCCGCTTCCACATGAACGTCTTCATGTGGCGCTGGGACCCCGATTTTCGCGCCTTCGCGCTCAATTCGCCCCTGCCGGAACTCGCCGCGACCTTGATGCGCCAGGACAAGGTCTCGCTGTTCTACGACCAGGCCTTCGTCAAGGAGGCCGGCACCCGCGAGGTCACGCAGTGGCACCACGATCTGCCGTTCTGGCCGGCCCGCGGGAACGACATCATTTCGCTGTGGGTCGCCCTGACCCACGTCACGGTGGAAGGCAGCGGCGTCGAGTACGTCGCCGGCTCGCACCGCTGGGGCAAGTTCTATCGGGCGGCGACACCCGACGAGGATCCTCGCTTCTCGTCCGAGGACCTGGAGCCCTGCCCGGATTTCTCCAGGCTCAAGAACGACGGCCGGTACCGCTTCCTGTCGTGGGAATGCGCGCCGGGCGACGTGATCTGCCACCATCCGCTCGTCGTCCACGGCGCGAGCGGCAACGCGCTGGACCGCCGGCGCGCCGCCATCTCGGTGCGCTATGCCGGCGCCGACGCGCGCTGGGATCCGCGACCGAAGGTGATGCGGGTCGAAGGCGAGCCCGAAGCACGGCTGCGGCCCGGTGATCCGCTCGTGCTGGACGGCGTCTTTCCGGTCGCCTGGGAACGGCAGAGCAGCTTTGCCTGACCGGCCGCGCCGCGGACCTCCGCGACGGCCTGTGAGCGACGACAAGAGGGGGAGGAAACGATGAACCGACGCGAATTCCTGACGACGGCGGCCGTGGTCCCCGCGGCAGCCCTGTTGGCCGGACGGCCGGGCTGGGCGGCGACGGTCCGCCTGAAATGGGCGGTCTTCACGCCGGACAGCGAGCGGACCTTCGTCACCGTGATGAAGCCCTACGCCGCCACGGTGGAGAAGGACAGCGGCGGGGCCGTCGCCTTCGACATGTTCCCGAACGGCGCCCTCGGCCGCAACCCCGGCCAGCAGCCGCAGATGGTGGTCGACGGCGTCGCCGACGTCGGCTGGATGGTCCCCTCCTACACGCCCGGCCGCTTCCCCGACACCGAAGTCCTGGAGTTGCCGGGGCTGTTCCGGGACATCCGCGAGTCGACGATCGTCGCGGCGCGCATGGGCGCCGGCGATGCGCTTCACGACTACGGCGATTTCCACGTCGTCGCCCTGTTCGGTACCGCGCCCTACTCGGTCCACACCAATTTCCCGGTCAAGACGGTCGCCGATCTGCGCGACAAGAAGATCCGCGCGTCGAGCGCAACCGAGAGCGAAGCCTTGCGCGCCCTCGGCGCCGTTCCCGTCGGCATGCCGGTGACGGCCATTCCCGAGGCGATCGGCCGCCACACGATCGACGGCACTACCTCCCATATGTCCCCGTTCTTCGATTTCGGCCTGGATCGCGTCACCAATTACCACCTCATGATCCATCTCGGCATCGTTCCGCTCGCGATCCTGATGAACAAGAAGAAGTTCGATGCGCTGCCGAAAGAGGCGCAGGACGCGATCGTCAAGAACGGCGGCGTCGCCCTCGCCGGGAAGTTCGTCGACTCGATCGGGCCCTACAACGCCGGCCTGCTGAAGCGGCTCCAGGACGATCCCAAGCACCATGTCATTTTCCCGACCGAGGCCGAGGAAGCCGCGGTGCAGGCAAAGCTCGCGCCGGTACGCGATGCCTGGGTCGCCAAGAGCCCGCGGCACAAAGAGCTGAAGACGGCGGTCGACGCCGAGATCGCCCGCTACCGCAAAGCATGAGCCTGCTGCAGACCGAAGGCCGCCCGCCCCTTCCGGACCACGCCCTGCCGGCGGCCTTCGCGCTGACCCGGCCGCCGCGCGAGCGTGCGCTCGATCGGCTGCATCGTGCCACCCGCAATGCGGCGCGCGTGCTCGCCGTGCTGGGACTCGGCCTGCTGCTGTGCCTCGCGGCGACCATCGTCGCCGACGGCCTGCTGCGCTTCTTCTTCGCCCATCCGATCGACGCGGTGAACGACATTGGCGGCAACGTCGCGGCAGTCGCGGTCGCCTCCTGCATCCCGATGGTCCTGGTCGAGCGCGGCAACATCGCGATCCGGCTGTTCAGCACTTTCGTCGGGCCCCGCGCCGGCCATATCGCCGACATCCTCGCCGCGGTGCTCGTCGAGATCGTGCTGATCGGCATCGCCTGGCAGTTCTTCCTGTTCGCCGGGCAGAGCGCGCGGAACGGCGACGCGACCTGGATGCTGCACATTCCGACCGCGCCGTTCTGGTGGGTGGTGACCGCGATGATCTCGGCCGGCGTGCTGGTGCAGGCCGTCGTCGTCGTCGAGTATGCCGCCGGCTACACACCGGCCGGCCTGCACGACGAGCACAGATAAGCCGGCGAAGGAGCGACCCAGGTGGAAGCGGCCATCGCGGGCAGTATCGGGATCGCGGCGCTCTTCGCGCTGATCCTCGCCCAGGTGCCGATCGCCTTCGCGATGATCATCGTCGGCGTGCTGGGCTATGTCGTGGTCGGGGGCGGCCTCGGACCGGCATTGTCCTTCATGGCGAGCGAGCCCGCCTATGTGCTGTCGAGCCAGGACCTCGCGGCGGTCCCCCTGTTCCTCCTCATGGGCACGTTCGCGAGCGTCGCGGGCTTCTCCGAGGACGTCTACGTCGCTGCCGCCGCGTTCCTCGGCCACCGCCGCGGCGGCCTCGCCTATGCCACGATCACGGGCTCGGCGGCCTTCGGGGCGATCTGCGGCTCGAGCACGGCGACCGCGGCAACCTTCGCCAAGATCGCCCTGCCCGAGATGCTGCAGCGCGGCTACGCCCGCGGCTTCTCGAGCGGCGTCATCGCCGCCGGCGGCACGCTGAAATCGCTGATCCCGCCATCGCTGGTGATGATCGTCTACTGCATCGTCGCCAAGACCTTCATCTTCGACATGTTCATCGCCGCGATCGTGCCGGCGCTCCTGACGGTGGTCCTCAATCTCGCGGCGATCGCGGTAGCCGTGCGCGTCAATCCGGCGCTCGCGCCGGTGAGCGAGCGGGTCGCATGGCGGGAGCGTCTCGCCGCGGGATGGAAGGCGGGGCCGTCGCTGATCCTGCTCCTCGGCATCTTCATCGGCCTCTACAGCGGCATCTTCACCGTCAGCGAAGCCGCCTCGGCAGCGGCCATCCTGTCTCTGATCTTCGCCGTCCTGCGCGGGCGCATGACCTGGGCGAACCTGACGCGCGGCATGTACGAGGCCGCGATCGTCGCGGCCATGCTCTACATGATCCTGATGGCGGCGCCGATCTTCACCTATTTCCTCAATCTGGCGCACGTTCCCGAGACGCTGGTCCACTGGATCGAGGGCCATCATCTGGCGCCGCTCGCCGTGATCTCGATGCTGCTCGTGATCTACCTGATCCTCGGCATCTTCTTCGACGAGATGTCCTCGATCCTGATCACGCTGCCGCTGGTCCTGCCGATCGTCACGAGCGTCGGCTACGACCCGTTGTGGTGGGGGGTGATGTGCCTCGTGCAGGTCGAGCTCGCGATGATCCACCCGCCGATGGGCATCATCGTCTTCCTGCTGCACTCAATCTCTCCGCAGACGTCGATGGGCATGATCTACCGGGGCGTCGTGCCCTTCCTCATCGCCGATTTCGCGGTGCTCGTTCTCCTGACGCTGTTCCCCGAGCTCGTGCTCTGGCTTCCCAGCCTGCTGAAGGGGTAGCGCCCGTCCGCGCTACGGACGCGACGGCCGCACGAGTTGCGCCCGACCCGGACGCTCCGGCCCAATCCGGCCATGGAACGGGGTGCGAGATGACGGCCGAATTCGACGTTGCCGTGGTCGGCTGCGGCCCCGTCGGGGCGACGCTCGCCAATCTTCTCGGCATGAGCGGCCTGTCGGTCGTCGTGTTCGAGCGCGAGGCCTCGGTCTACCACCAGCCGCGCGCCGCCTCCTTCGACGGCGAGGCGATGCGGACCTTCCAGACG
This sequence comes from Hyphomicrobiales bacterium, assembly GCA_035547055.1. Taxonomy (GTDB): domain Bacteria; phylum Pseudomonadota; class Alphaproteobacteria; order Rhizobiales; family Methylopilaceae; genus DASZVN01. The sequence continues at coordinate 32,555 of DASZVN010000046.1, read as the reverse complement.
ATCGGTCTCGCCGAGGAGATCCTCCCGACGACCGAGGCCGGCCGCAACATCCGTCATCTCAATGCCGACGGCCGGCTGCTGCTCAGGCTCGAGCGGCCGCCCGGCATCGGCCCCGAGGGATGGCAGGGCGCCTACCGCTTCCACCAGCCGAGCGCGGAGGCGGTCCTGCGCGGCGGCCTCGCACGCTTTGCGCGCGTGGAGCTGCGGCTGCGGAGCGATGTCTTCGCCATCGACGAGCGGCCGGACCATGTCCGCATCCGTTTCGAGGACCTCGGCGCCGGCAGGCTTGCCAGCACCACCGCGCGCTACGTCGTCGGCTGCGACGGCGCGCGCTCGACCGTCAGGCGCTTCATGGACGTGAGCCTCGACGATCTCCGCTCGCATCAGCGCTGGATCGTCCTCGACATGATCCTGAACGGGCCGCGTAGCGCGATCCGCCATGTCGCCGACGAGGACGGAATCCTCCTCGATGCGGTCCAGCTCTGCGACCCGGCGCGACCGACCACGTCGGTTCCCATGCCGGGGGCCCGCCATCGCTGGGAGTTCATGCTGCTGCCGGACGACGATGCCGCGAGAATGGCCGAGCCCGACCAGGTCTGGCGACTGTTGGCGCCATGGAACGTCGGCCCCGACAGCGCACGCATCGAGCGGGCGGTCGTCTACACCTTCCACTCGGCGCTGGCGACATGCTGGAGACGGGATCGGCTGCTTCTTGCAGGCGACGCAGCCCACCAGATGCCGCCCTTCCTCGGACAGGGGCTGTGCTCGGGCATCCGCGACGCCATGAATCTCGCCTGGAAGCTTGCCGCCGTCGTCTCGGGCGACGCCCCGGCGAGCCTGCTCGATACCTACGAGCGGGAGCGCGCGGCGCATGTCCGCGCCTATATCGAGCTCGCGGTCGAGCTCGGAGGGATCATCCAGGCGACCGATCCAAAGCGCGCCGCGGACCGCGACCGCGCGCTTCTTGCGGACCCCAGGCTCCTCGAGATCATCACGCCGCCGCTCGGGCCGGGCCTCCACGGCGATGCACCGCCGCCGGCCGCGACGCGTGCGGCGCAGCCGCTCCTCGGCGACGGCACGCGTCTCGACGACCGCGCCGGCTACGGCTTCGCGCTGCTGGCCGACCCGGCCTGGCTGGCGCGGCTTCCGCCCGGCTGCAGGGAACGCCTCGCCCGCCGTCCGGTGAGCGTGATCGCGGCCGACGGCGACGCCGCGGACTATCTCGCGCGCCTCGGCGCACCGGCCGTCGTGATCCGGCCCGACCGCGCGATCCTCGGTACGGCCACGACCGCAGATGAACTGTCCGCCCGGCTCAATCAAATCCCGCTTCGCGACGTGGCGCCGCCGGCGCCCGTCGCGTCTCCGCTCGCCGTTTCCTGATTCGTCGAGGTCCGTTCGATGCCCGCCGCCCCCCTTCATCCGATCGACCATGTCGGCAGTTTCGTCCGCCCGCCGGAGCTCAAGGACGCCTGGCATCGCAACGAGGCCGGCGAGGTTTCGGACGACGCGCTGCGCGCCGTGCAGGACCGCGCCATTCGCGATGCCGTCGCCATGCAGGAGGAGCTTGGGCTTCCACGCGTCACCGACGGCGAATTCCGGCGAGGCGGCTGGTCCCGCGGCTTCCTCGCCGCGGTCTCGGGCTTCGACTTCCGGCCGTCGCGCCTGACCTTCCGCAACGACGAGGGCTTCAGCACGCCCGCTCCCGCGCCCGTCGCCGCGGCTCCCCTCCGCCGCACGCGGCCGATCGTCACCGACGATTTCGTCTTTCTCGATGGGATCGCGCCGGGTCGCGCCAAGGTCACGATGCCGACCCCGTCGCACTTCCATTTCGGCCAATTCAGGCAGGACGCCTACCCGGACGAGCGGGTCTTCTGGGACGATCTCATCGGCATCTATCGCAACGAGATCGCCGAACTCTACGCTGCCGGCTGCCGCCACCTCCAGCTCGACGAGGTCCCCCTGCCGCTGCTCTGCGACGAGAACATCCGCGGCATCGTCCGCGACGAAGGCTACGATCCCGATGCGCTCGTCGGCCTCTATGTCGACGCCCTCAATCGCGCCGTGGCGGACCGGCCTCCCGACATGACGATCGCCGTGCATCTTTGCCGCGGCAACATGGAAGGCCTGTGGATGGGCCAGGGCGGCTATGAGCCGATCGCCGAGCGCCTGTTCAACGACGCGAAGGTCGACGCTTTCCTGCTGGAATACGATTCGCCCCGCGCGGGCGATTTCGCGCCGCTCCGCCATCTGCCGGCGGGCAAGCGTGCCTATCTCGGCCTCATCAGCTCGAAGAAGCCGGTCGTGGAGGAGAGCGACGCGCTGATGCGGCGGCTGGACGAGGCCGCCCGCCATGCGCCGCTCGATCGGCTCGGGCTCTGTCCCCAATGCGGCTTCGGCAGCGCCGCGATGTCCAAGTTCGCCGTGCTCGCAAGTCCGATCACCGCGGAGCTGCAGCGGGCCAAGCTCGCCCGCCTGGTCGAGGTCGGCACCCGCGCCTGGGGGCAGGCGTGATGGCGGCGCCGGCGACTGCGGCCGAGGCCCACGATGCCGCCGACAGCTTCGGCATCTTCACCGCTGCGGCCGTCCAGGATCCCTATCCCTACTACCGAATGCTGCGCGAGAGCGACCCGGTCCATTGGTCGGCGCAAGCCGAGGCGTGGTATTTCACCCGCCACCGCGACGTGATGGCGCTCCAGACCCGCGCCGATCTCTCGGTCGACCGGGTCGAGACGCTCTATTCCTACCTGCCGCGCGCGGGCCGCGAGCGGTTCAGCACGATCGTCGAGCACTACACCCGCTGGCTGCTCTACCGCGACGACGCCTATCACGACCGCCTGAAGGCGCTGTTCATGCGGGCGATGTCGCCGCGTGCGGTCGACCGGTTGCGGCCGATGATCCATGAGCGCGCCGAGCGCCTGCTCGACGAGTTGATGGGGCGCGAGCGGTTCGACGTCTATCTCGACTTTGCCGCCCGGCTCCCCGTCCAGGTCATGCTCGACCTGCTCGGGCTGCCGTCATCCGACGAGGCCCTGATCCGGCACTGGAGCGACCGCTGCTCGAACTTCCTGTTCCAGCCGGTCGCGCCCGACCGCGAGGCGCTGGCCGAGGAGCAGCGCGCCATCCTCGACGCCCAGGAAGACTATTTGAGGCCGATGATCGAGGCGCGTCGCGGCCGGCCCGGGCCCGACATGATCAGCGCCATGGTGGAGGCCGAGGTCGATGGCGAGCGCCTCACCGACCTCGAGATCCTCGCAACCTGCAACATGATGCTGACCGCGGGCGGAGGCACCTCGCGCAGCGCGATCTCGATGGCGCTGTGGCGGCTCAGCCAGTTTCCCGACCAGCTCGCGCTGCTGAAGGCAAATCCGGCCCTGATCGACCGCGCGGCCGAGGAGTTCCTGCGCTACGAGGCGCCGACCCAGCGCGGCATCCGGACCGCCCGCCAGGACTTCGAGATCGGCGGCCGCCATATTCGCGAGGGCGAGATCCTGCACCTCATGATCGGCGCAGCCAATCGCGACCCCGAGGCGTTCGTCGATCCCGACCGCCTCGACCTGTCGCGAAACCCGAACCGCCACGTCACCCTCGGCCACGGCGTGCACTATTGTCTCGGGGCGAGCCTCGCGCGCATGGAGCTGCGGGTCGCGGTCGCGGGCTTCCTCGCCCGTTTCCCGGACTATCGCCTTGCCGACGACACCGTGGTCTTCATGGACCGCACCGCGAGCCGCCGGCCCACCGGCCTCGCGATCCATGTGCGCTAGCCGCGCCGACGGCTCACCGGCGCCCGAGGATGGTCACGACCGTCGCCGCTTCCTCGAGACCGAAGAAGCCGCCGCCGTTCTCCGCCGCGGCAAACCGCACGCCCTCGACCTGGCGTGGCCCGGCCTCGCCGCGAAGCTGGGTGACGAGCTCGTGGAGCTGAATGGCGCCGGTCGCCCCGATCGGATGGCCCTTGGAAACGAGGCCGCCCGAGGTGTTGATCGGGATGCGCCCGCCGAGGCCGGTGTCGCCATGCTCGGCAAGCCAGCCACCCTGGCCGGGCTCGCACAGACCGAGATTTTCGGTTTGCAGGATCTCGGCGAAGGCGGAGGCGTCGTGAACCTCGGCGACGCCGATGTCGGCGGGGCCGATACCGGCCTGCCGATAGGCCTTGTCGGCGGCGACCCGGCCGAGATGGCGGCCGAGATCGTCGGGGGCGCGCGCCGAGCCGCTGACGAGCGCGCTCGCCATGACCTCGACCGCGCGGCCGGCCCCGAAGCGATCGAGCGCGCCCTCGCCGCAGACGACGAGGGCGCCGGCGCCGTCGCTGATCGGCGCGCACATCGCCCGCGTCAGCGGCCATGCGATCGGCCGGTCAGCCAGGATCTCCTCCACCGAGAAGGCGCGGCGGTACTGCGCCAGCGGGTTCAGCGTGGAGTGGTAGTGGCTCTTCGCCGCGACGGCCGCGATCTGAGCGCGGGTCGTGCCGTAGAGGCGCATGTGCTGGCGGGCGAGCGCCGCATAGATGTCCATGAACACGCTGTGCTGGCCGCCGTCGTCGGCGGCCTCCGGCGGAAGCGCGAGCCCCTCCCCGAGGCCGAGCAGGGCGGCACGGCTGCGCTCCTGGTCGTGGACGTCCCAGCCGCCCAGGAAGGCCTGGAACATCAGGTCGCGCTTGTCGGGATAGAACATCTTTTCGGCGCCGACCACGAGCGCGACCTCGCACAGCCCGGCCCTGATCGAGGCGAAAGCCTGGTTCAGGCCGGTCGAGCTGCTGGCGCAGGCGTTCTCGACATTCACGATCGGGATCGTCTCGAAGCCCATGCTGCGCAGCGCGCACTGGCCGCGGATCGTGTTCTGCCCCTCCATCATCCCCTGACGGGTGTTGGAGAACCACGCCGCCTCGACGTCCGTGAGGGTGGCGCCGGCGTCGGCAAGCGCGGCGCCGACCGCCTCGCGGGTCAGGTCCTTGACCGATTTGTCGGGAGCCCGGCCGAGCGCCGTCGTTCCGACCCCGACGATGAAGACGCCCGTCATGCCCTGTCCTCCGACCCGCCGCCGTGGAGCGCGGAAACCGCCGGAACCTGCCCCGCCTGGCCCGCGCTGTCCCGCGCCGGGGCGCGCGCGTTCGTGCTGCGGACGCGCGCGGCGCTACCGCTCCGCCGACACCTCGGCCGGCACGCCCCGGCATCCCGCGGCGATGGCTTCGGCGGCGGCCTGCATCGGCGGGAAGAACTGCGCGACCGCGGCGTCCCATTCGAGCGCGCGGGCGAGCCAGATGACCGTGAGGCAGCCCAGCACGGCGGAATCCGACAGGATCGGCACGCCGATGCTCGAGGTCTTGGTTGCCGAGGTGCCGGCGATCGGCAGATCGCTGTTGGCCCGGCTGCCATAGCCCCGCGCCCGCGTCTCGACCACCAGCCGGCGGATTGCGGCAGCGGTGGCGAGGCCCTCGTCCGCAGGATCGGCCAGGCGGCGGACATGATCGACGAGGGCGCGGCGTTCGGGATCCGGACAGAAGGCGAGATAGGTCCGTCCGGCGGCCGTGCGCATGATCGGCAGCCGGGTGCCGATCATGCCGCGGTCGATCGAGAGCGGGCTGCGCGCGTGGGTGGTCTCCTGAATGACCATGGCGCCGGCAGCGCAGGTGACGAGATCGACCGGCCAGACCAGGCGCCGGCCGAGTTCGACCAGGATGGGGCCGGCGACCTGGCTGAGGCCCGTGCCGCCATCGAACCCGGCCCCGAGCCCGCGCGCCCGCACCGTCACGCGAAAGCGTTCGTCCGAGGCGCTGCGCGCGACATAGCCGAGCTCCTCCAGCGTTTCGAGGAGCCGGTAGACCGTCGGCCGCGGCAGCCCGAGATGGCGGGCGATGTCGCCGGCGCGCACGCCACCCGTGCGGCTGACCTCGGCAAGCACGTCGAGGCCGCGCTGCAATGCCCTGACGCCGGCTCTGCCTGCCTCGCCCACGCCGGAACGCCCCTCCCTGACGGCCGCGCCGTCCCGCGCGCCGGCCGGCCTCATCCTGGGGGAATTCGGCCGTCTCCGAAAGCCCGATCATCGCCCTCCCGGCTTCGCCTCGCGAGCCAGGCAGGAGTCTGAAGCCAATGTTTCCAATCGAATTCTTCTGGCGCTCGGTGCAGCGCAATCCGGACCGCATCGCCGTCATTCATCCCGGCGGGACGCTGGATTTCCGAACGCTCGCCGCGCGCGTGCTCCGTTGCGCCGGCCGCCTCGTCACGCTCGATCCGGGGCTCGGCTCCTTCGTCCTGGTCGGAGCCGGCGACAGCCTCGACCACCTCGTCACCATCCTGGGCGTGCTCGCAGCCGGAAAGGTCTGGATCCCGCTGAACCCGCGCAACGGCGATCCCGAACTCGAGCGGATCGTCGAATTCGTCGGTGGCGGCCTCGTCATGGCCGATCACGCCATGGCCCTGCGGCTCGCCGGGTGCGGACGGCCCGTCCACCCGATCGGGGAAGATCGATCCGGCGAAGACGCCATCGGTTCGGTGCCGATGGGACCGACGCCGCGCCTGGCCATCCCGCTCGACCGCCCGCAGGCGATCAAGTTCACCGGGGGCACCACCGGGGCGCCCAAGGGCGTCCTGCAGCCGCTGCGGACGTGGAACACCAACATCCTCAATCATCTGCATCACATGCGCTACACGCCCGACGACCGCTACCTGGTCGCCGCGGCGCTGACGCACGGGACCTCGACCTACATGCTGCCGATCCTCGCCAGCGGCGGCACGATCGTATTTCCGGCCACGCCCAGGGCGGACGGGCTGCTCGACGCCATCGCCGCCCATCGTGCGACCGTCTTCTTCGCGCCGCCGACGCTACTCCTGTCGCTTGCCGAGGCACAACGCCGGCAGCCGCGCGACCTCGCCTCCCTGCGCTGCGTCGTCTATGGTGGCGGCCCGATGCGCCCGGAACAGATCCGGGACGTCCAGTCGATCCTGGGGCCGGTCGTCGCCACCTGCTATGGCCAGACCGAGGCGTCGCAGATGATCGCCTACCTGCCGCCGGAGGAGATGACCGGCGACAACCTCGCCTCCGTCGGCCGCCCGACCTTCATGACCCAGGTCACGATCGCGGGTCCCGGCGGCACCGTGCTCGGCCCCGGCGAAACCGGCGAGATCGCCGTCCGCGGCGACCTCGTGATGAGCGGCTATTTCCGCGCGGAAGAGGAGACCCGGCGCGTGTTCGCGGACGGCTGGCTCCGTACCGGCGACAGCGGCCGCCTCGACGAGCGCGGCTACCTCTTCCTCGGCGACCGCATCCGCGACGTCATCATCACCGGCGGCTTCAACGTCTATCCGAGCGACGTGGAGACCGTGCTGGCCCGCTACCCGGCAGTGCTGGACGCGGCGGTCGTCGGCGTGCCTGACGCCAAGTGGGGCGAGGCGGTGCACGCGGCCGTGCAGCTTCGCGCCGGCCATAGCCTCGATGCGCCCGATCTCCTCGCCTTCGTCAAGCGCGACCTCGGCTCGGTGAAGACGCCGAAAGAGCTGCACGTCTTCGCCGAGCTGCCGCGGAGCCCGGTCGGCAAGGTCCTGAAATCCGCCATTCGCACCGAAATCCTGCGCCGCCGTGCGGCAGACGGGCCGGCTTGTCCGTAGCCCGGACGGACGGCGCCGGCCTGCTGACGGGGATCGCCGGGCACGACTAGGCTGGCGCGAGACGGCTCCACAACGGAAAGAGCGCTTCGATGAGCCAGGCCGACACGGCGACGAGGCCGGCGGCGGACAGCCCGGTCAGGCTGCGCTTCAGCCATGTCGGGTTCTTCGTCCGCGACCTGCCCAAGATGCTCGACTTCTACACGCGAGCCCTCGGCTTCACCGTCACCGACCGGGGCCGGGTGAACGGCAACGACATCGTCTTCACGAGCTGGGACCCGCGGGAGCACCATCAGGTCGTGCTCGTCGCCGGGCGCGAGGGCGACCTGCGCCTCAACCACATCAATCAGATGTCGTTCCGGGTCGACTCCGTCGAGGACCTGCAGGCGGTCTGGCGCAGGGTCAAGGACGAACCGGAGATCCGCGACCTGCGGCCCGTGAACCATGGCAATGCCTGGTCGATCTATTTCCGCGATCCAGAGGGCAACCGGATCGAGATCTTTTGCGACACCGAGTGGTACATCGAACAGCCGTGCATCGAGGAGCTCGACCTGTCACTGCCGGCGGACGAGATCCGCCGCCGCTCGGACGCATTCTGCCGCACGGCCCCCGGCTTCAAGCCCGTCGCCGAGTTCCAGGCCGAGCTCGCCGGGAGGATCGAGCGGCGCGGGTAGCGGCGCGGCAGCGGGCCCCAACGCTCGGAGCGCCGCGGCAACTGCATTGGCGTAGCCGGCCGGCGGGAACGCTCAGCCGGTTCCATCCGGCGCCAGCAGCGCGACGATCTCCTCCGTGGTGGAAACGTCGGCAAACTGCGCGATCATGTTGGCCAGGGTCGCATTGTGCTCGGCGTCGGTATGGGTCGCGGTGGCGTCGGCCGCGAAGAATACCTTGTAGTTCATCATCGCGGCGTCTCGCGCCGTCGATTCGCAGCAGGTGTTGGTCGCCGTGCCGGACACGATCAGCGTGTCGATGCCGCGGGCCTGCAGCGTCTCGTGCAGGTTCGAGCTGCCCGGGATGAATGCGCTGAAGCGCCGCTTTGGAACGCGCAAGTCCTCCGGCCCGACCTCGAGGTCGGGCCACAGCGCATGGCCTGAGCCACCTGCCCCGAACACGGCATCGAGGCGCTGCCGCCGCTCCGGATGCGAGAAGGCGCGATACCAGTTGTCCCAGCCGGCGCGGCCTTCGGCGTCGACCGTGTGCTGAAGGTACACCACGAGCCCACCGGCGGCCCTGAGCGCCGCGCTGATGCGGTTGACGTTCGGCACGATCTCGCGCGCGGCCGCGATCTCCGCGGGCTGTCCCGGCGCCATGAAGCCGAGCTGCAGGTCGACGACGAGATGGGCGGTGCGCCGTCCCTCGATCGCGTCGAACAGATGCAGGCGTCCGCGACGCCCCACGATCCGCGCGACCAGCTCCTCCGGAATGTCGATCTTGTGCACGCCGCCCTCCCCGCTCGTCCGATCCGCCGCAAATCCGATTGCGCATCCGTCCCGTTGCGGCTACGGTCCGGAACACTTCACTTATTGGAGTAAATTGGATGCTGGAGGTTTTCAATCGGGTCGCGCTCACCATCCGCCCCGACACCGACAACCCCTTCCTCCAGGGCTGCTACCAGCCGAACGACATCGAATACACCGCCACGAGCGACACGCTGCAGGTGATCGGCGAGATCCCGAAGGATCTGTTCGGGATCTATATCCGCAACACGCATAACCAGGTCCACGAGCCGATCGGGATGTACCATCCGTTCGACGGCGACGGCATGTTGCACGCGATGTTCTTCCACGACGGCAAGGTCGAATACCGCAATCGCTTCGTGCGGACGACCGGTTTCTTCGCCGAGCAGGGCGCGGGGCGGTCGCTATGGCCGGGGCTGACGGCGCCCGACCGCTACCAGCGCCGCGGCTGGGGCTCGATCGGCGCGATGAAGGACAATGCCGGCACCGACGTCATCGCCCATGGCGGCCGCCTGCTCGCCTCGATGTCGCAATGCAGCGAGCCTTACCGGCTCGACCCGGTGACGCTCGAGACCTTCGGCCCGGACGCCGAATGGGGCCCGGCGATCATGCCCCACGGCATCAGCTCGCACTTCAAGACCGATCCCGAGACCGGCGAGATGATGTTCTTCAACTACGGCGAGGATGCGCCGTACATGAACTACGGCGTGGTCGATCCCGACAACCGGCTCGTCCATTACGTGCCGATCGACCTGCCCGGCTGCCGCTGGCCGCACGACATGGCGATCACCAAGAACTACGCGGTGCTCCACGACCTGCCGATGTTCTTCGATCCCGAGAAACTGGCGCAGGGCCGCCACCGGCTGCGCTTCTACCGCGACATTCCCTCCCGGTTCGGCATCATCCCGCGGCGCGGCCGCTCGGAGGACATCCGCTGGTTCGAGGGCACGCCCTGCTACATCCTGCACCTCGCCAACGGCTACGAGGACGGCGACGAGGTCGTCATGGACGGCTGCATCTCGCTGGACCCGACGCCGCCGGCACCGACCAACTCTCCCGACCGCTACGCCCGGATGCTGGCGCTGCTCGACAAGCACAACACCCGGACCCGCATGCACCGCTGGCGCTTCAACCTGAAGACCGGGCAGACCCATGAAGAGTTCCTGGACGACGAGGTGACCGAGTTCCCGATCGTCAGCAACGACTTCGTCGGCCGGCCCTATCGCTACAGCTACAATGCGCTGTTCAAGCCGGGCGCCTGGCTGATGACCGGCGTGAAGCGCTTCGATCTCGTCGGCGGGGGCGAGGCTCGCTACGACTATGGCGAGGGGCGGTTCGGCAGCGAGGCGCAGATCGGCCGCCGCGTCGGCGCCACGGCGGAGGACGACGGTTATCTCCTGACCTTCGTCACCGACCTCACCGCCAATCGCTCGGAGTGCCTGGTCCTGAATGCGGCCGACATCGCTGCCGGCCCCGTCGCACGCATCGTGCTGCCCCACCGGATCTCGGTCGGCACCCATGCCTGTTGGGTCGAGGGCGACCGCATCCGCGGCGAGCGGATCCGCGGGGCCTGAGATGAGCGACCTCGTGGACGCGCCGGGCGAGCCGCTGGTGCTCGTCCCAGGATTGAACAACTCGACCCGCCTGTGGAACGGGCTGATTGCCGCCCTCCCCCGATCGATCGCGCCGCATCCGGTCGAGTGCCCGGCGCTCGACGACGTCGATGCCGTCGCTGCGGCACTCCTCAGCCGGTTGCCGCCGTGGTTCTGGCTATGCGGGTTTTCCTTCGGCGGGTATGTCGCGCTGGCGATGCTCGCCCGGGCGCCGGAGCGGGTGAAAGGGCTCGCCCTCGTCGCCACCACGGCGCGCGCCGACAGCGAGCGGCAGAAGGAGGCGCGGCGCGCCAGCATCGCCCGCGCCGCCGCCGGGGAATACGAGGCGCTGACGGCGAGCCAGGCCCGCTTCGTGTTCCACCCCGACAATCTCGACCGCTCCGACCTCCAGGACCTGCGCAGGGCGATGGCGCGGGAATACGGCGCCGAGCGCTTTATGGCCCATCTCGCCGCATGCATCGCCCGCCCCGACCGCTCTGATCTCGTCGCCGCCTCGCACATTCCGGTCCTTGTCGCAGCGGGAGAAGCCGATCAGGTCGTGCCCACGGAACGCCAGCGGCAAATGGCCGAATCCATTCCCGGTGCATGCTTCGTGGCCGTATCCGGCGCCGGGCATATGCTTCCGGTTGAGCGGCCGGCAGACCTCGCCCATGCCCTCGCCGCGTGGATGGCGATGCCGGCCGCTGCCGGGGTGCCTGCGGAGGCGGGGCGATGATCCTGGCGCCGGCCGAGACGATCGCCGCCTATCGCGCCGGCCGTGGCTGGGGCAGCGAGACGGTCTACGACGTGTTCCGCGCCAATGTCGCGCGCTACCCCGGCGACGAGGCGGTGGTCGACCCGCCCAACCGCGCCGAGTTCACCGACGGCGAGCCGCAGCGGCTGAACTGGTCGGCGCTGGCGGAGAAGGTCGATCGCCTCGCTGCGGTGCTGACGGAAGCAGGCGTCGGACGAGACGATTTCGTCTGCATCCAGCTTCCGACGACCCACGAGATCCTCGTCGCCTACATGGCCGTGCTGCGCGTCGGCGCCATCGCGACACCGGTCGCGATGCAATATCGGGCCCATGAGCTGACCTACATCCTGCGCCATTGCCGGGCCTGCGCCTTCGTCACCTGCGCGCGGATCGGCCGCTGGCCGCATGCCGAGATGGCGCTCGCGCTGCGCGAGGCGGTGCCATCGCTGCGCCACGTCCTGGCCTTCGGCGCGGCGGTGCCGCCCGGCGCGATCGCCCTCGACGCGGCGCTGGCCTCGCCGAAAGATACGGCGGTGGCGGAGCCGGCCGCGGTGACGGCCGACGACATCGCGATCCTGCTGTGGACGTCCGGCAGCGAGGCCGAGCCGAAGCCGGTGCCGCGCAGCCACAACAACATCCTCGCCAACCGCGCGATGATGTCGGAAGCTGCCGATCTCGGCCACGACTCGCGCATCCTCGCGCCGCGGCTGATGAACACGACCGGCGGCATCACCGGCGCCATGCTGCCGTGGCTCGACCGCGGTGCGACGCTCGTGCTCCATCAGCCGTTCCGCCTCGATGTGTTCCTCGCCCAGATCCGCGACGAGGCAATCGATTTCACAAGCTGCCCGCCCGGCGTGCTGCACGATCTCCTCGGGCGCGACGATCTCCGCCGGGAGATCGATTTCCCGCGGCTGCGCTACATCAGCTCCGGCTCCGCGGCGCTGGCCGAGTCGGTGCTGCGCGGCTTCGCCGATCGCTTCGGCGTCGAGGTGATGAACTTCTACGGATCGAGCGAGGGCGCCTCCCTCGCCGCCATCGCCAAGGACATCCCCGATCCGGCCAAGCGGGCGCGCTTCTTCCCGCGCTACGGCGACCGCCGCTTCACCTGGCACGCGACGCCGGCGCGGCACATGGAGACCAAGCTGGTGGATCCCGCGAGCGGCGAGCGGATCGAGACGCCGGGTGTCGTCGGCGAGATCTGCTTTCGCGGCCCCAATGTGTTCCCCGGCTATTTCGAGGCGCCGGAGCTGACCGCCCGCGCCGTCGACGCCGAAGGCTTCTACCACTCCGGCGACCTGTTCGAGATCGCGGGCAAGGACGGCGAATACTACCGCTTCGTCGGCCGCGCCAAGGACATCATCGTGCGCGGCGGGATGAACATCTCGGCCGAAGAGCTCGACACGCTGCTCGGCGACCACCCCGGGATCCGCGAGGTCGCCGTCGTCGGCTATCCCGACGACAAGCTCGGCGAGAAGGTGTGCGCGGCAGTCGTGCCGAAGGACGGACGGGAGGTCACGCTGGTCGAGATCGCCGCCTTTCTCCGCAACGAGAAGCAGGTTGCAGTCTTCAAGCTGCCGCAGCGTATCGTGACGGTCGAGGCGCTTCCGCGCACTGCCAGCGGCAAGATCGCACGAGCCCGCCTGCGGGCGCTGGTGGGAACACTGCCGGAATCCGCCTGAGGCGTCTCAGGGCGCGATCCCGGCAAAGCATCGGTCATGATCGAGAGACACCGCTCTCCGCCGGCATCAGCGCCTTCCGCGTGAACGGATCGGCCTGCTCGCGCCGAACGGTCGCAGCGTAGTCGGCGCGGAGCGTCGCGATGATCGCGGCCGCCGCATCAACGGCCGCGATCCGCCCGACGCCGTGGCCGGCCGACCACAGGTCCTTCCACGCCTTCACGTCGCGGTCGCGGTTGGTCAGGTCGAAGCCGCCGCGCGCGGGGAGATTGTCGGGATCGAGCCCAGCGGCAACCAGGCTCGGCCGGAGCTTGTTGGCCGGTGCGCCGGTGATCGCCGCCGTGCAGATGATGTCGCGGAAGGTCGAGGCGACCAGCATGTCCTTGTACGCCGGGACCGCGCTGCTCTCGTGGCTCGCGATGAAACGCGTGCCCATGTAGGCGAGGTCGGCGCCCATCGCCTGCGCGGCGCGGAGGTGGCGGCCCTCGGTCATGCCGCCCGACACCACCACGATGCCGTCCCAGAATTCGCGGACGGCGGCGACGAAGGCCGGCGCAGCCATCTGGCCGGTGTGGCCGCCCGCCCCTGCCGTGATCAGGACCAGCCCGTCGACGCCGGCATCGGCTGCCTTGCGGGCAAAATCCGGCGTGTTGACGTCGGCGAAGACGACGCCGCCATAAGCGTGGATCTGGTCGACCACAGCCCGCGGGCTACCGAGTGCGGTGATCACGAGCGGCACCCGATGCTTGATGCAGACCGCGAGGTCGCTCGGCAGCCGCGCGTTGGTCCGGTGGACGGTGAGGTTCAGCGCCCACGGGGCCGCCGGCCGTCCGTCGGCGCGGCCAGCGGCGAGCGTCGCCGCAAGCTCGCCCAGCCAAGTGTCGAGGATGTCGCTGGTGCGCGCGTTGCTGGCCGGGATGGCGCCGACGACGCCGTTCAGCGCACTCGCGGCGACGAGCGCGACCGAGCTCACCAGGAACATCGGCGCCACGATGAGCGGCAGGTCCATTGCGTCGACCCAGGCCGCCGGCAGGCGCGCGCCGGAGGTCAGCCCCATCCTCTCCTCGACCGCGACCGTCACAGCCGGGCCTTCAGGAACGAGAGAACCACGCGATTGAAGGCCGCTGGGTCTTCCGCCCAGCCGAAATGGCCGAGATCGGGCAAGCAGACGAACTCCGCTCCCGCGATGCGGCCCGCCATCTTCTCCATCACCGAAGCCGGCGCGGTCTGGTCGAGCGCGCCGGCGATGCACAAGGTCGGCACCTGGATCTTCGGCAGGACGTCGCGCCCCTCATAGGCGACGATGGCCTCGATCGCGGCGCGGAAGGTTTCCTCGCGCATGCCGGCGATGGTGGAGACGACGAGATCGACCGCAGGTCCGGCCGCGCCCGGCCGCATCATCGTCGGCACCATGCGCGGCGCGTACTCGGCAATGGACTGTCCGGCGTCGAGCGGCGCCACCCGGTCGGCGACGAACTTCCTCTGCCATTCGCCGTCGGGCCGGCCGAAGGCCGCGCTGGTCGAGGACAGGACGAGGCCGTGAATGCGTGCCGGGTCGAGCCCGTAGGCGCGCTGCGCGACCATGCCCCCCATGCTGTGGCCGAGCAGCACGTTGCGCGCGCCCCCGGCAGCATCGATCAGGCGGCGGAGCGCGGCGGCCGCGACCTCGATGGTGAACGGGCGCGGCAGCGGGCTCAAGCCGTAGCCTGGAGCATCCCACGCGACGACGCGGTAGCCGGCCGCGACCAGCGCGGCGGTCTGGGCACGCCAGTAGTCCTTGGCGCCGAATGCCCCGTGGAGCAGGAAGACGGTGACGTCGCCGGCGCCGGTGACGCTGTGGTCGGGAATCGTCTGCAAGCGAGGCCCCCTGTCGAGGCCGCCATGATAACTTCATTTATTGAAGAGAAAAAGCGAAACGTGATGCCGGCGCAATGCGATAGACTGGTGCTCCCGCCACCCCGCAACCGCGATTGAATGGCCAGCCAGACCGCTTCCGCCGTGACGCCCCGCTCCGAGGCGCCCGGCCATCTCGCCCAGGTCGTGCTCGGCGACAGTTGGACGATCCTGATTCTCTACGAAGCGTTTCGCGGCAGCCGGCGCTTCAGCGACTGGCGGGCGGCGCTGCCGATCTCCGAGCTCGTCCTCGCCGATCGCCTGAAGCGGCTGACCGCGCTCGACGTGATGATCCGCGTCCTCGTGCCAGGAACGCGGTCCTACGAATACCGCCTGACCGAGATGGGCCTCGACCTGTGGCGGGTCCTCCTTGCGATCTGGAGCTGGCAGGAAGCCTGGACGCCGCAGCGCCGCGGCCCGACCGACCTGTTTCGCCACGCCGTATGCGGTGCGCCCGCCCGCGCGGTGCTGATTTGCGCCGCCTGCGGCGAGACGGTCGGGCCGCACGACACCTTTCTGGCCTCGCAGCGCGTGCCCACAGCGGTGGCGGCAACGGCGCCACCACGCTATCGCCGCTCGGTCGTCGCCGGCGACGACCGTGGCTTCACCCGCGAGACCATGGACGTCGTCGGCAACCGCTGGAGCAACCTCCTGCTCGGCGCGCTGTTCCTCGGACGCCACTGCTTCGACGAGATCGAGAGCGACCTCGGCCTGCCTCCCGCGCTCCTGTCGCAGCGGCTCGGCAGCTTCGTCGCGCGCGGCATCCTCGAGCGCAGCCGCCATCGCATCAACGCGCGCCGCCAGTTCTATCGGCTCACCGACAAGGGGCTCGCGCTCTACCCGGTGGTCGCCAACGTGGTCGACTGGGGCAATGCCTGGCTGAGCTCCGACCCCGACGCGTTCGTCACGATGCACCGCGGCTGCGGCCACCGCTTCCGGCCGGTGCTCGTCTGCGAGACCTGCGGCGAGCCGCTGTCCCGTGAGACCACGACGATCGAACCGGCGAACTGAGCCGCCTCAGGACCAGAGGCCGCCGTTCACGTGCAGCGTCTGCGCGGTGATGTAGCCGGCCGCCGGGCCGATCAGGAACAGCAGCGGCCCCGCCATGTCCTCGGGCCGGCCGGTGCGGGCGAGCGGCACCGTCCGCCCGAACGCCTCCGGGTCCATCGTCTGCTTCTTTTCCGGCCGGCCGCTGCCGCCCTTGAGAAAGGCGGTATCGACAAGGCCCGGCGCCAGCGCGTTGACGCGGATGGCCGGGGCGCATTCGGTGGCGAGGGCGCGGGTCAGGTTGATGATGCCGGCCTTGGCCGTCGCATAGGGACCGTAGCCGGCATGCGGCACCCTCACGCCGAAGGTCGAGGCGGTGTTGACGATGGCGCCGCCGCCGGCCCGGCGCAGCAATGGGATGGCGCTGCGGCAGACCAGGAAGGCGCTCCGGAGCGTGCCGCCCATGATCTCGTCCCACTCGCTCGCCGCCATTGCCTCGATCGGGACGCGCTCGTTGGTGAAGCCGACCAGATTGACCAGGGCGTCGAGGCCGCCCCAGCGCGTGTCGACCTCGGCGAAGGCATCGCGGACGCTCGCCTCGTTGGTGGCGTCGCAGGCGATCCCGGCAGCGCCCGCTGGCGGGCCCCGGTCGAGCATGCGCGGCAGGTCGAGCACCGCGACGTCGAGCCCCGCCATGACCGCCGCCTCGACGAAGGCGCGGCCGATGCCGCCGCAGCCGCCGGCGACGGCGACGCGGGTGCCGGCCTTCGGCAAGAGATCGGGCAGCCGGCTGCCGGCTGGCGAACGCGATTCGGACATTCGAGTGCCTCGGAGAAAGGGAGCGGGGCCGGACGCACGGTCCGGCCCCCAATGATCGGTCCTACTTGATGAGCGAGGGGCTGACGGCCTGCCAGTCGCCGTTCTTGACCTGCTCGACGCGCACCAGCTCCGGCGTCGCGTGGCCGTCCTTGAAGTGCAGCGGCTGGAAGAAGATGACGTTGTCCTCGGTGCTCTTCTGCAGCCCGGCGACCGCGCTGTCGGTGGTGAGGTCCTTGCCGGCAGCCGCGATGCCGCGCACGAGCCAGTCGGCATAGGCATAGGCGAGCAGCGCGTTCTCGTCGGGCTCCTGGTTGTTGAACCGCCGCTTGAAGTCGGCGGCCCATTTGCGGGAGGCGGGCGGCCCCATCTCGGGCGGCGTCGCGCTCCAGCTTCCGATGCCGTAGATGCCTTCCATCAGGTTCTTGCCGATCTTGACCGAGGCGCCGTTGCGCGAAGGCGCGGCCGTCAGGATCTTGACGTCCCATCCGATCTTCTTGACCTCGCGGGCGACGCCGACGATCTCGCGGAGGAGGGTCGCGGTCATGATGAGCTGGACGTCGGCCGCCTTCATCCGCGCGACCTGCGAGGAGAAGTCGATATCGCCGACCTTGTAGCCAGCCTCTGCGGCGAGCTTCAGGCCGCGCTGCTTGAGCGCCTGGTCGACGCCGGCGCGCACGAGGTCGCCGAGCGGGCCCTCCTGGTAGATGTAGCCGACGCGCTGGATGTGGAAATGATCGATCATCCAGCCGAGCGCCGCCGCCGTGGTGGTGTCGTAGTTCGGGATCGTGGTGAACAGGAGCGGCGTCGGGCCCGCGATCTTGTGCAGCACCGCGGATGCAGCCCACGGCGCGAAATCGATCACCCCGGCGCTGACGATCCTCTTGACCGTGGCCGCGTTGGGGCCGGAGCCGAACGCGTTCACGATGGCGAACACCTGGTCGTCCTTGATCAGCTTGTTGACCGCGCGGACCGCCATCTGCGGCTGGCTGCCGTTGTCCTCGACCATGAACTTGATCTTGCGGCCGTTGATGCCGCCCGCCTCGTTGGCTTCGTCGAAGCGCATCTGGGTGCCGTCGCGCATCAGCGCCTGGTTGGCCGATGCCGGGCCGGAAAGATCGAAGTCGCTGCCGATCACGATCTGATCGGCGGTGACGCCCGCGGCGTCAGCCGGGGCGGCCAGTCCCAGTGCCAGCAGGCCTGCCAGCGGCAACCATTTCGAATGGGTCATCGTCACTCCTCCCTCTTGGTCGACGTCATGTCGTCACGGTGTCGAAGTCCTCGGCATCGATCTCGGCGATCAGCCCCTGGTACCGCTGCAGCATCACGCGGCGATCGAGCGTCAGCATCGGCGTCAGCTCCTCGTCGCCGGGCGCGGGCACCCGGTCGAGAATGCGGAAGCGCTGCAATCGCTGAGCCGCCGGCAGCGAGTTCGTCGCGGCGGCAATCTCGGATGCGATCAGCGCCTGCACCGCCGGGTCGCGGGCCAGGCTCGCGATGTCGTTGATCGGGAGCTGCCGCTCCTGGGCGAAGCGCGTCACGGCCTCGGCGTCGAGGACGACGAGACCGACAAGTCCATGCCGCCCGCCCCCGGCCACGACGCCATCGCCGATATGCGGGCAGGTCCGCAGCCGCGCCTCGATGCGGTGGGCCGAAACGGTCTCGCCGGTGGCCAGCGTCAGCGTGTCCTCGACCCGCCCCCGCCAGGCGACGAAGCCGTCGCCATCGATTTCGGCGAGATCGCCCGCCGCGAGCCACTCGGACGAGGCCGTGCGATCAACCCCCATCGGCCAGTAGCCGGCGAAGACTCCAGGGCCCCGAACCCAGATTTCGCCGGTGCCGTCGGTACGCAGCTCGAGCCCGTCGAGCCGGCGCCCGGCGGTGCCGGGCTTTGCGCGGCCGGGCACGCTGGCGGTGCAGAGGCCTGCCGTCTCCGCGCTGCCATACACCTCCAGCAGCGGGATGCCGGTCTGATCGGCCCAACGCCGCAATTCCTCCGACACGGGACCGCCGCCGACGAAGGCGTAGCGCACGCGGCCCATGCCGAGGCGGGCCCTGACATTGCCGAGAACCGCGCGGCGGAGCAGCCGGCCCGGCACGCTCGCCGGCCCCGCTGCCATCGCCAGTCGGAAGACCGAACGGCCGAGCGGGGCGGCCTCGGCAGCGAGACGCTCGATACCGATGCGGAACGACTCCCAGACCCGCGGCGGCGCGAACACGAGCTCGGGCACGACCTCGCAAAGATCGTTCATCGCCGTTGCGGCATTCTCGGGAAAATGGACGATCTGGCCGAGTCCGAGCTGCGCCTGGACCGTCAATGCCTGCTCGATCGGATGGCACGGCGACACCAGCGAGACCGAGCTTGCCGGCGGCGCCGCGCCAAGGAGCCCGCAGGCAGCGCGGATCTGGAACATCAGGTTCGCGTTCGTCACGGCGGCAGCCTTGGGCCGCGCCCCGCCGCGCCCCGAATAGAGCAGCAGGGCGATGTCGTCGGGCCGGCCGGCGTCGCGCTCGGCTCGGATCGCTTCGCCATGGCTCGCTGCGGCCGCCCGCCCCTGGGCGAGAAAATCGGCAAGAGCGGTGGTCGATTCGTCGTCGAGATTGCGCAGGCCTTTCAGGTCGATGACGACGATGCGCTGGAGCCGTGGCGCGCGGGCACGGGCCGCAATCGCCTTGTCGAGCTGCTCCTCGTCCTCGACGAACAAGATGCCGGCCCCGCAATGGGCCAGGATCGCGCCGAGCCGGTCGGCCGGCGTCGTCGGATAGATCGCGGCGACGACGGCGCCCAGCGTCAGCGCCGCGAACGCCACCTCGACCCATTCGGGCCGGCCTTCGGCCATGACGGCGACGACGCTGCCGCGGCCGATTCCGGCCCCCGCCATGGCGGCAGCGAGCATCTCGACCGCCTCGCCATAGTCGCGCCAGGTGGTGGTCTGCCAGATGCCGCGGCGCTTGTGCCGCAGCGCCGGCCGGTCCGCCCATTCGCGCGCGCGCCGGGCCAGGAGGCGCGCCGGCGTCGCTTCGCCGTCGACGACGATGGTGGGAGGAGGTGCCGGCACGCTCATCGCCAGGCCTGCCGCCGCATCCGGCGCGGCCCGCGCCCGTTGTCGCCGTGCTCGGGCGGCCGGCCGAGATAGAACTCGCGAACGTCGTCGCGCTCGGCGAGATCGCGGCAGCGGCCCGTCATGACGACGCGGCCGAGCTCCATGATGTAGCCGTCGTCGGCGGTCGCCAGCGAAATCGCCGCGTTCTGCTCGACCACCAGGATGGCGGTCCCGGTCTCGCGGTTGATCTGGCGGAGGTTCTGGAAGATCTCCTTGGTCAGGAGCGGCGAGAGCCCGAGCGAGGGCTCGTCGAGCAGCAGCAGGCGCGGCCGGGCCATCAGGGCCCGGCCGATCGCCAGCATCTGCTGCTCGCCGCCCGAGAGCAGGCCCGCGGCCTGTCCCAGCCGTTCGCGGAGCCGTGGGAACCAGCCGAAGACGCGGTCGAGATCGTCGCCCGTGCCGCGCCGCTCGCGGCGGGCGAAGCTTCCCATCAGGAGGTTTTCGCGCACCGTGAGGAACGGAAACACCTGGCGCCCTTCCGGCACCAGCGCGATGCCGCCGCGCGCCACCGCGTCCGGGTCGAGACCGTGGATCGCCCGATCCTCGAAGAGAATGCTGCCCTTCGACGGATCGATGACGCCGGCGATGGTGTTGAGGAGGGTCGTCTTGCCCGCGCCGTTGGCACCGAGGACCGCGACCATCGCGCCGACGCCGACGTCCAGGCTGACGCCCTTGATGGCGTTGACCGGACCGTACCAGGTCTCGATGCCGTTGACGCGAAGGAGCGGCGTGTCCATCGGCCTTCCCCTCACGCGCCGAGATAGGCGGTGACGACGTCGGGATGGGCCTGCACCTCGCCCGCCGTGCCGACGGCGAGCATGGCGCCCATGTTCATGCAGAGGACGCGATCGGCGATCTCCGAGACCAGCGACATGTCGTGCTCGATCATGACGACGGTGATGCCGAGGTCGCGCCGGATGCTGTCGATCCAGAACGCGAGCCCTCGCGTCTCGGCGGGATTGAGGCCCGACGCCGGCTCGTCAAGCAGCAGCAGCTCCGGCCCGGTCGCAAGCGCGCGGGCGAGCTCGACCACCTTGCGCACGCCATAGGGCAGGCCGGCCACCGGCCGGTGCCGATAGGGCGCAAGGTCGAGCAGCTCGATGATGCGCTCCACGTTTTCGCGCGAGGCCTCGTCGGCGCGCCGGACCGACGGCAGCCGACACACCTGGGAGAACAGATTGCCCTGCGGGAAGCGGTGGCGCCCGAGCATCAGGTTCTCGAGCACGCTCTCGTCCTCGAACAGCTCGATGTTCTGAAAGGTGCGAGCGATGCCCTCGGCCACCACGCGATGGCGCGGAATGGCGGTGATGTCGCGATCCTTGAACAGGACGCGGCCCTCGTTCGGCGCGAACACACGCGTCACGACGTTGAACAGGCTGGTCTTGCCGGCGCCGTTCGGGCCGATGACGGCGAACACCTCGCCCTTGTCGACGCCGAAGCTGAGGCCGCGCAGCGCGTGCAGGCCGCCGAAGCGGAGCGACAGGTTCTCGACGGCGAAATAGCTCATCGATACCGCTCCGACTTCATGTAGGACTTCACGCGGCGATGGCGCTGGGCGCGGTGCAGCGGAAACTCCGCGAGCGCCGCCTTGGCACGCCGCCAGCGCCCGTTGAGGCCGAGCGGCTCGAACAGCACGAAGAAGCCGAGGATCGCGCCGTAGACGAAGATGTCGAGCCCGAACTGCGCAGCGATCTTCGGCGGCAGCATCGGCTTGATGCCGGAAATGAAGGTCGGAAGGAGGCCGATGACGATGGCACCGAAGATGGCGCCGCGGAGCGAGCCGAGGCCGCCGATCACGACCATCAGCAGGAGCTCGATCGACTGCACGACGGTGAACCCGTCGGGGGTCAGGAACTGGAGCTGGTGCGCCAGGAGGCCGCCGGCGAGGCCGGTGATCGCGGCGGAGATGACGAACGCCAGCACCTTGTAGCCGGCGACCCAGATGCCGAGCGCGTTGGCGGCAGCCTCCGACTGGCGGATGCCGGCGAAGGCACGCCCGGTCTTGCTCCGCATCAGATTGACCAGGGCGACCAGGACCAGGACCAGGATGACGAGGCAAAGGCCGTAGAGCCTGGTCGAGCTCGACAGGTCGATGCCGAACAGCGAGGGACTCGGCACCGCCGTGCCGGAATAGCCGCCGGTAACGGCCTTCCAGTTGCCGACGACCTGCTCGACGATGCTGGCGAAGGCCAGGGTCACCATCGCCAGATAGAGGCCCGAGACGCGGATTGCCGGCAGGCCGATGACGAATCCGCAGGCGCCGGCGAGCAGCGCCGCCAGCGCGAGCGAGGCGACCAGCGGCACGCCGTGGCTGAGGAACCAGGCGTGGGCGTAGGCACCGATGGCGAGGAAGGCGGCGTGGCCGAGCGACACCTGCCCGGTGTAGCCGGTCACGATCATCAGCCCGAGGCTGGCGATCGCGAGGATGAAGAGATAGGTCGCCTCGTCGATATAGTAGGACGGCAGCACCCAGGGCAGCACCGCGAGCACCGCGACGAGCGCCGCATAGGGCAGCCACTCCCGCGGGCCCCGCAGCAGGCGGCCCGATTGGCGGTACGAGGTGTCGTAGCGAAAGCGCATGTCACACCCGCCGGCCATGGGCTTCGCCGAGAAGGCCGTGCGGCGCGATCACCAGCACGACGATCAGGACCAGCGAGGCGGCGACATCCCGCGAACCGTCGGGAAGGTAGACGCCCGCGAACTGCTCGATCAGCCCGATCGCGACGCCGCCGACGATCGCGCCCGGGATGCTGCCGAAGCCGCCGAGCACCAGCGCGGCGAGGGCCTTCAGCATGACCATCCACAGCGTCACGTCGACGAGGGCGAGCGGGGCGAGGAGCAGGCCGCAGATCGCCGCGAGCCCGCCGGCCATCGCCCAGACCAGCGAGTTCAGGCGCTTGACGCGGATGCCGCAGAGATAGGCGGCGAGCTGGTTCTGCGACGCCGCCTGGATCGCGACTCCGATCGCAGTCTTGCGCAGAAAGAGGAACAGCAGCGCCGTCGTGACCAGCGCGGCGGCGATGATGGCGAGGTTGAGGTCGGCGATCACCAGGGGCCCGAGATGGGTCTGGTGCCCGGTCCATGGCGTCGGATAGGTCCGCGACGTCGGCCCGAACGCCATGCTGACCCCGCCGCGGATCATGAACGACAGCGCCACCGTGAGCATGACGCCGGCGAATTGCGGCTGCCCGGCGATCAGCCGGATGACGCGGGCATCGAGAACGTAGCCGAACGCCGCCGCGATCAGGATGGTGAGCGGCGCCGCCACCCAGAACGACAGGCCGAGGCCGGCGATCAGCCCCCAGCCGACGAAGGCGGAAGCCATCAGGATGTCGCCGTGGGCGAAGTTCAGCACCTCGGTTGCGCGGTAGGTCATGACCAGCCCGAGCGCGATCAGGGCATAGATCGACCCGATCGAGACGCCGTTGACGACGAGCTGCAGGATGTCTGCCAGTTCCGGGTTCATGGCCGGGGCGGGGCTGCGATGGGCCTAGCGGAAACAGACCGGCGCGCTACGCCGGTTTCGAGGCACGGCCGCGGCGCGGCGGGTAGCGGTGAGGATGCCCATCGTTTCCCCCGGACGGCCCAGCGCGGCCCGTCCATCACTTCAATTACCACAGAAGTTGCTATAATAAGTGAAGTGATACCGCTGTCAAACGATGAGCGTCGGCCGCGGCGCTGCGACAGCGATTCCGACGGCCGGCGAATTCTGCTCGCCTCAACCGGATTGCGGAATCCACCACGACACATAGCCGACGGCGACTGCCGACCGCTTTCACGCGGTGCTCCCGATCCCGCGAATGCCGCGGCTCTTCGCGGCGGAAAAGCGCTGCGGGTCCTCACGTGCGGCCTCTCAGAAGCTGAACTCGCGCTGCATGGTCATCTCCTGAATGCGCCAGGCGCCGTCGCTCGAGGCCATGGTGCCGGTGACGACGAACAGCATCCACAGCGTCGCGGGCACCGGCGGCGCGGCATCGACCGGCCCATCGTGGGTGTAGGCACTGAGATAGAGGATGAAGTCGGCCACGTCCGGGCCGCGCGGCGTCACCACGAGATTGGTGATCACATGGCGGACGCGAGCCGTCGCCGGACGTTCGGCCATGGCGCGGCGCACCTCGCCGGGGCCGCTGAGCGCCTGGCCGCGGCGGTGCCACATGCCGTTCTCCAGGAAGCTCGCGGCGACGTCGTCGTAGCGGCGCTCGTCGAGCGCCAGGAAGAGCCGCAGCAGCACGCGGCTGCAGTCCGCCTCGATCGCGCGCACCTCGTCCGGCGTGACGGCTGGCGTTTCGGTCCCGCTCATGGCGCGAGCACCGGATCGGGTTGGGCCGGAAACCGGGCGCGCAGCCGCTGCATCAGTCCGTCGGCGGCGCGTACCAGCAGCGAGATGTCCGAGCCCACCAGGAAGACGGTCGCGCCAAAGCTGCACCAGCGCGCGCAGTCGGCTTCGGCAGTCAGGCACCCGGCTTTCACGCCGGCCCGCAGCGCGCGCCGCGTTCCGTCCTCGATCGCGGCCTGGACCTCGGGATGCGCCGGCTCGCCCGGATGACCCATCTGCGCCGCCAGATCCTGCGGGCCGAAAAAGATCACGTCGATGCCGTCCACCGCCGCGATCGCCTCCAGGTTGGCGAGCCCGGCGGGGCTCTCGATCTGCGCCCACACCGAGAGGTTCGGCTCGGCATCGCGATAATAGCCGCTGTCGCGGCCGAAGCGGGTCGCGCGCACGCTGCCGCCGATCCCGCGCACGCCGCGCGGCGGATAGCGCGTCGCCGCGACGATGGCGCGGGCCTGCTCGGCGCTCTCCACGTTCGGCAGCATCAGGCCGTCCACGCCGAGATCGAGCACCGGCTTGATCCAGTCGAGCGTCGGAACCCGCACCACCACCGGGATGCCGCTGCCGGCCATCGCCGCGGTCTGGGCGTGGAGCACCGAGAGGTGGGTCGCGCCGTGCTCGGCTTCGAGCACGACGAAGTCCATCGGGACATCCGCCAGCACCTCGGTCGCCTGGAACGCCGGCAGGCAGCCGAACAGGCCGAACAGCGGCCGGTTATCGGCAATAAGGGCCACCAGCCGCCCTCCCCGCGCGCCGGTCACGACGCGACGCTTTCGCGGGCGGCGCGCCCGTCGACGCTGCCGAAGCGCTCCATCATCACCGCCTCGAGCGGCTCCTCGGCCGGCGCGACCGCACCGCCCGAGCGGACGGCATAGGCCTCCGGCGCCGACGCTGCAGGCGGCGCCTCGCCGCGTGTCAGCCGGCGTGCCGACTCCATCATCAGGCGGCGGAACCGCACGATGCCGAGATCGGTCGGAACCAGGTATTCATGGGTCCGGTCGGCGATGAAGCCCTGGCTGTCCTGGATCGCCGCGTCCTGCTCCGACACGCCGACGATCCCGGTGAAGCTGCGCAGCCGCTGCTCCTCGCGATCGATCAGGTAGTCGTTGGCGCGATTGCGGATCGGGCGGCCCTCGGCGTCGATGTCGCCGTGAACGGTATGCCCCTTGCGGAACTTGGCTCGCTCGTCGTCGGTCAGCGGGCGCTCCGGGTTCCAGGTGTAGCAGAACACCCAGCACGAGGTGTCGTCGATCGGCACCCAGGTCTGGCCATGATAGTTCTCCCCAGGGAAGGCGTTCGGCGCCAAGCCGTGGTTCGGCATCAGGAACTGGCTGATGCGCCAGTAGAGGCGGCCGTCGTCGGCCGCGCGGGCGGCGCCCAGCACCAGCCCGGCGGGATGCTCCATCACGGTGAATTTCGGGCTGCCGTCCCGGCGCAGCCAGCGCACCCGCTCCTTGTCGCCGGCCGCCTCCGAGCGGCTCATGATGCCGATCGCGGCGTCCTCGGCCTCGTCGACCGACATGTGCAGGAACGAGAAATGGGCGGTGTCGATGCCGCCTTCGGCGGACTGCGCCCAATTGCATTCCTGCAGCTTCTTCGAGACGTAGCGATGGGATGGAGGCACCAGCGCGAACTCCATCTGCGGCAGCTCGGGTGCGGTCCCGTCCGGGCCGAGATAGGCCCAGATGAAATCGCCCCATTCGCGCGTCGGGTAGGTCTTGAGCCGGATTTGCGCCTGCATGGCGTCGCGCTGCCGCCCCGGCTCGACATTCGGCATGTCGAGGCAGCGGCCATCCGGCGCGAACTTCCAGCCGTGGTAGGCGCACCGGATCCCGCCCTTCTCGCACCGGCCGAAGAACAGGTTGGCGCCGCGGTGGGGACAATGCGGCTCGATCACGGCCGCGGTCCCGTCGGTGAACCGCAGCGCCAGGAAGTCCTCGCCGAAGATACGGACGCGCGTCGGCGGGCTATCGGGTTGGGGCAGATCCCGTGACAGCAGCACTGGCGTCCAGAACCGGCGGAAGAGCTCGCCCATCGGCGTGCCCGGCCCGGTCTCGGTCAGGAGGCGGTTGTCGTCGGCGGTCAACATGCGTGCAGATCCGTTGCTGTGGCGGGTGCGTCGGCGGTTCCGGCGGCGTTCTCATCCTCATCGCCCATCGCGGCGGCGATGCGCGCGTGCAGCACCGCGGCGGCGGCCTGATCGATGCGTTGCGCCGCGGTCGGCGTCACTTCCAGCAGAAGCCGCGCCGGCGCGCCGAGCACCAGGATGCGGTCCGCCATCTCGATCGCGTCGTCGATGCGGTGGGTGATGAAGAGACAGCTCTTGCCGAGCTCGCGGATCAGGCCGCTGACGTCGCCCCGCAAGGCCTTGGAGGTGACGTGGTCGAGCTGGCTGAAGCATTCGTCGAGCAGCAGGATGGCAGGATCGATGGCGAGGGCACGTGCCAGGCTGACGCGCTGGCGCATGCCGCCCGACAGCTCATGCGGATATTTGTCGGCGGCAGCCTCCAGCTTCACGCGTGCCAGCCACTGCTTCGCCCGCTCCATGCACGTGCCGTACGGGACGCGCAGGATCTGCATGCCGAGGGCGACGTTCTGGACCGCGGTGCGCCACGGCAGCAGCCGGTCGGTCTGGAATCCGACGGCGAGACGGCCGCGCAGGGCGGCGAAATCTGCCATCGGGTCGAGGCCCGCGACTCGGACCGAGCCGGCGGTGGCGGCAAGGTTCCCCATGATGAGGTTCAGGGCGGTGCTCTTGCCGGCGCCGGTCTTGCCGACGAGCGCGACGATCTCGCCCTCCCCGACCGAGAACGACAGCTCGTCGACCGCGACGAAATCGCCGAACCGCTTCGTCACCCGGTCCAGGGTGATGATCGGCGAGGCGGCGTCGGCGCCCATCAGCGCACCTCCACCGGCGGACGCCAGCGCAGGACGTAGCCCTCGACCCGATTGATCGCCCATTGCAGGAACAGGTTCAGCGCGACCAGGAGCACCGTCCAGCCGATGACCGCCGCGATGTCGAAATTCGCCTGCGCGAGGCCCATCTGTGCGCCGATGCCGACCGCGGAGCCGATCAGCTCGGCGAAGATCACCATGCGGGTGGCGTATCCGACGACAGTCTTGGTGGTGCCGAGCACGTAGGCGGCGATATGCGGCAGGATCAGGTAGTGCAGGACCTGCATCCGGCTTGGCCGGAAGCTCTCGCACATCTCGACCCAGTCCTTGGGGATGGCGCGGATGCCGTCGTAGACGCTGAGCGCGTAGAACGGGATCAGCAGCACCGCCATGATGAAGAAGATGCGCAGCTCGGGATTCTTGAACCAGAACGCCGCAAGCAGCATCCACGACAAGGCGGAGATGCCGGTATCGATCACCACCAGCGCCCGCAGATAAGGCCTGATCCAGGCGATCGTTCCGATCGCGATGCCGATGACGGTGCCGACGACCAGCGCGAACGCGAGCGCCGCCGCAAGGCGGGCGAGCGTCACCGCGATCTGGATCGGATCGACCGTCAGGCTCGTCCACATGCGCGCGACGATCAGGGTCGGCGGCGGCGCGATATAGGCCGGGGCGAAGATGCTGGCGATCTGCAGCGCGACGACGATGGCGCCGACGACGATGACCGTCGCGGTGCGGTCGGCCAGGAGCAGCCGCTTCACCCGCACCATGGCCGGGGCGGCCAGGGGCGGCGCCTCGATCGCCCGGCCTCCGGCCGGCGCGGAACGCCCGCCGCGCCGGGCCATGCCGGTCACTGCCTGCTGCTGGGACACGGCCGACGCCCTTCGCTCCGCTCTGTCGTCACGTCGCGAAGAAACCGGCGTCGAGATCGCCCTTGAAGCCGCCAGCCTTGCGGAGGAAGCCATAGGCGGTGCGCACCAGATCCTGGCCCTCGGGCGTCGCCATCGACGCGGTCAGAAACTTCAGGCGGCCGGCCTTGTGCGCCGCCATCAATGCGGCAGAGGTCATATGGACGTGCGGCGCGGCGATCTCGAACGCCTCTTCGGGATTGGCGATCATCCCGGCGGTAAGATCGTCGATGGCGGCGCTGAGCCGGTGCGCCAGGTCGGGGTTCTTCTTCATCGCCGAGGTACGCAGCGCGAAGGCGAAATAGGGCAGCGCCTTCTTCGTTTCCTTCTCGTAGACTTCGCCGAGATTGAAGATCGACTTGAGCTTGGGATTCTTTTCGAGCGTATTGGTGATATAGGGCTCCCATGCCAGCCCGGCGTCGACGTTGCCTGCGAGCAGCAGGGTCATCGTCAGCGCCGGATTGGCGACGCTCTGGACGGTCACGTCCTTGCCGAGATCGATGTGATAGGTGTCGTTCGCCACCACCTTCGTCATCGCGAAGGATCCCGAGCTGCCCACGGCGGCCAGGGTCTTGCCCTTGAGGCCGGCGAGCGTGTCGGGCCCGTCGGCAGCGCCGAGCACATTGATGAGGTTGCCCGACGTCGCCGTCGCGACCAGCTTGATCGGCACTCCCTTGGCGTAGAACTGGTAGAAGGTATCCCAGGCGCCGATGCCGAGGTCGAAGGTGCCGGCGGCGAGGTCGTTGTAGTAATTGGCGACGGACGAGTAGTCCTGCGTGACGACGATGTCGACGCCGTGCTTGAGGTCCGGCCGCTTCGCCTTCAGGTTCGAGCCGATCAGCGCGGCGACGCCGGAGGTGAAGCCGGCGAAGGTGACCTTGATCGGCTCCGCGGCCGACGCGATGGTCGGAAGTCCGATCCGCGCGCCCGCGGCCAAGGCCGCTCCTCCTGCAAGGCCTGCCTGCAACACGCGGCGGCGGTTCATCGACATCTCCGTCCCTCCTGTCCGATCGCGCTCTTTCAGCGGCGCCGTGCCGTCCAGAGTTGATGGCACTCCGAACCAGCGTCCAGCAAAGGACGAAAATTCGGAACATGATTTGAAATATTCGAACTAAAATTCGCCTTGGCTGCATATCATGGGACGCGCAATGCTGACCGACCACGAAGGCGACAGCCATTTCGCCATCACTCTCGCCCGCGGCCTGGAGCTGCTGCACTGCTTCACGGCGGACGAGCCCGTTCTCGGCAACAGCGAGCTTGCCGCCCGCACCGGGCTCGCCCGTTCGACGGTGTCACGCTTCGCCTACACGCTGACCTGCCTCGGTCACCTCCAGGTCGACCGCCGGTCCGGCAAGTACCAGCTCGGCCCGGCGGTGCTGTCGCTGAGCTATCCGCTGCTGGCCACGGTCAGCCTTCGTCAGGTCGCGCGCGGCTTGATGCAGGAACTGGCGGATCAGGTCGGCGGGTCGGTTTCGATCGGCATCCGCGATCGCCTGCAGATCATCTATGTCGAGACCAGCCGCTGCCGCTCGATCCATTCGCGCCAGCTTTCCGACATCGGCATGAGCCATCCGATCGCGCGGAGCGCGATCGGGCGGGCCTATCTCGCGGCCTGCGACCCCGAAGCGCGGACGGCACTGCTCAACGAGATCGCGGTGAAGGCACCCGAGCAGCTCGAGAATCTCGGCAACGTGCTCGACCGCAGCTTCGTCGAGTTCGGCGAGCGCGGCTTCTGCGCGTCGTTCGGCCATGTGCGCAGCGACATCCATGCAGTCGGCGTGCCGCTGCGCATTCGCACCACCGGCGAGATCTATGCCTTCAACTGCGTCGTCCCGGCCTTTTTGCTGAGGCCAGGCCAGCTCGTCGAGGATATCGGTCCGAGGCTGGCCGCGATGGTGCGCAGCCTCGGCCTGGGCTGAGCCTAGCCGGATGGCACAGTAGGTACCGAACAGATCGCGCGAAAAGACGGAGGAGAAGCCGATGAAGCAGGATGCGCCGGCCGCTGCGCCGGAGATCGGTTCCGGCGTCGAGGCGATGCTGGAGACGGGCTTCGCCCTGCATGCCTATCGACGCATGATCTTCATCCGCGCCTTCGAGAAGGCGGTATGGGACCTCAGCGCGGCCGGGAAGGTCGCCGGGTCGATCCATTTGTGCGCCGGACAGGAAGCCATCCCGGTGGGCGTCGCGGCAGCGCTGACGCCGGGCGACCGCACCGTGGCGACCTATCGCGGTCACGGCTGGGCGCTGGAGAGCGGCCTCGACGCGTTCGCGGTGATGAGCGAGATCTGCCACCGTGCCAGCGGCGTCAACGGCGGCCGCGCCGGCTCGGCGTTGATGATGGCTCCCGATCGCGGCTTCATCGGCGAGAATTCCATCGTCGGTGCCGGCGTCCCGATCGCCGACGGCGTGGCGTTGGCGCTCGCCGCCCAAGGTTCCGGCAATGTCGCGGTCGTCACCATCGGCGACGGCGCGATGAACCAGGGTGCCACGCACGAAGGCTTGGTGTTCGCCGTCGCCCGCAAGCTTCCGGTCGTGTTCGTCTGCGAGAACAATCGCTGGTCGGAGATGACGCCGATCGCCAAGATCGTGCCGTTCGAGCGGCTGGCCCGACGCGCCGCCGCCTACGGCATGCCGGGGGCGACGATCGACGGGTGCGACCCCGTCGCGGTGCGCGACACGATCCGCCTCGCCGCGGCGCGGGCCCGCGACGGCGAGGGACCGACCTTCATCGAATGCCAGACCGTGCGGCTGTGGGGGCACTACACCAAGGACGTCGAGCACTATCGTCCCAAGGAAGATCGCGCCGAGGCGGAGCGGCGCGATCCGATTCCGGCACTCGGCCGGCGCCTCGTCGCGGCCGGCGCGGCGAGCGAAGCCGAATTGGCGGACATCGCCGCCGAAGCGAGCGCCGAAGTCGCGAGCCTGGTCGAGCGCGCGCTCGACGCGCCCGAGCCGGCCGAGGCCGACGCCCGCAGCAACGTCGTTGCCGTTCCGGCTGCCCCCCCGCCGACGGGCGCGCCCGCCGCCGCGACCACGACGCTGACCTATGCGGAGGCGGTCAACGCCGCGCTTTCCGGCGCACTCCAGGACCATCCCGATGTCGTCGTCTATGGGGAGGACGTCGGCTTTGCCGGCGGCATCTTCGGCTGCACCCGCAGGCTGCAGCGCGCATTCGGAGAAGGGCGCGTGTTCGACACCCCGATCTCCGAGAGCGCGATCCTCGGCTCGGCGGTCGGCGCCGCCATCGCGGGCCTTCGCCCGGTCGTCGAGATCATGTGGGCCGACTTCATGCTCGTCGCGCTCGACCAGCTCATCAACCAGGCGTCGAACGTGCGCTACGTCACGGGCGGGCAGAGCAACGTCCCGATGGTGGTCCGCACCCAGCAAGGCGTGACGCCGGGTTCGTGCGCGCAGCATTCCCAGTCGCTGGAAGCCCTGCTGTTCCATATTCCGGGCCTGCGCATCGGCCTGCCCTCGACCCCCCAGGATGCCTACGACATGCTGCGGGCGGCGATCGCCGATCCCGATCCCTGCATCGTCATCGAA
Organism: Hyphomicrobiales bacterium; assembly: GCA_035547055.1. Taxonomy (GTDB): domain Bacteria; phylum Pseudomonadota; class Alphaproteobacteria; order Rhizobiales; family Methylopilaceae; genus DASZVN01. The sequence goes on along the minus strand of DASZVN010000046.1, from coordinate 993 downwards.
GCCCGCGGACTCTATCCGACGACGGGCGAGGTCGATCTCGCCGGCCTGGTCGGACCGATCGGCGGCCTGCGGGTTCGGCGCGCCGGCGACGGGCTCGCGCTGGTGGGCTGGGGGACAGGCATGGGTCCGGTCACGGAAGCCGCAGAGCTGCTGGCGCGCGAGGGCATCGCCGCCAGTGTCATTGACCTCCGATGGCTGTCACCGCTGCCGGAGGCCGATCTGATTGCCGCGGTGCGCGCGGCCGGCGGCCGCGCCGTGATTGCCCACGAGGCCAACCTGACCGGCGGGGTCGGCGCGGAAATCGTGGCGCGGCTGGTCGCGGCCGGGATCACCGCCGTGCGGCGCGTCGGCACGCCGGACGCCCGCATGCCCGCGGCGCCCAACCTTCAGCGCGCCCTGCTGCCGGACTCCGCCGCCATCGCCGCCGCCGCACGGGACCTGCTCGGCTGAACAGGCTGCTTTCACCAGCCGCATCGACCCCGTCGCGGCGCCGTCGGACAGCGGGGTCATCGATTCAGGCTGCAAGGTTGGCCATCCGAAGCAATCCACGCGATCGGAGGCGGGCGAGATCGGCCATCGCGGCAGAGACGGCGCAGCATGGCGCGGACGAAGACCCCATCGACCGCGCGGGCGCCGCGACAGTGGCCCAATCGGGACCGATAGGTGGTCGCGGCTCGGGACGAGCCTGCTCAGCTCTCCTCGAACACCAGATGGTAGACGCGGCCCTTGAAGAGCGGCATTGCGCTCGCGATGCCAGCGCGAACTGTTGCGCGCGTCGCGCTCGCCAAGGCGTCGTCCATGGCCTGGAGGCTCGCAAAATAGAGGTCGAAGATCATGTAGACCGGCGGCGCATCGCCATCGGCGACGGCGAGCCGCCTCAGGCGGACATCCTCGATCCCGGGATAGGTCCGGATGGCGGGCATGATGGTTTCGCGAACACGACGGTCGAACTCCTCCCGGTCCTGCTCGTCGACGCTTCCTTCCAGATAGGCC
>DASZVN010000045.1:0-52493 GCA_035547055.1 Hyphomicrobiales bacterium | reverse complement strand
CGCTCCTCGATGCGGTGCATGCCGAGGATGCCGGACTGCGGCGCGTTCAGGATCGGCGTCGACATCAAGGAGCCGTAGACGCCGCCGTTGGTGATGGTGAAGGTGCCGCCCTGCAGCTCCTCGATGCCGAGCTTGCCCTCGCGGGCGCGCTTGCCGAAATCGGCGATCGCCTTCTCGATCTCGGCGAGCGACATCCGGTCGGCGTCGCGCACCACCGGCACGACGAGGCCGCGGTCGGTCCCGACGGCGACGCCGATGTGATAGTAGTTCTTGTAGACGAGGTCCTCGCCGTCGATCTCGGCGTTGACGTTTGGCACCTCGCGCAGGGCCTGGATCGCGGCCTTCACGAAGAAGCCCATGAAGCCCAGCCGGGTGCCGTGCTTCTTCTCGAACAGGTCCTTGTACTGGCTCCGGAGCGCCATCACCGCCGACATGTCGACGTCGTTGAACGTCGTCAGCATCGCCGCGGTGTTCTGCGCGTCCTTGAGACGGCGCGCGATGGTCTGGCGCAGCTTGGTCATGCGGACGCGTTCTTCCCGTGCCGCGTCGTCGGGCGGCGAGGGGGCACGGGCGATGGTCGGCGCCTTCGGCGCAGGGGCGGCGGCACCCATCTCGATCGCCGCGAGCATGTCGCCCTTGGTGACGCGGCCGCCCTTGCCGCTGCCGGCGACGGCGGCGGGGTCGACGCCGCTCTCGGCGGCGAGGCGGCGCACCGACGGCGCCTGCACGTCGGCGGCGACGAGCTTCGGCGCCGCGGCAGGAGCCTTGGCCGGCGGCGCCGCGGCCGGCGGCGGGGCGGACTTGGCTGGCGGGGTCGGCTCGCCTTTCGGGGCCGGCTTGGCGGCGGCTGCGCCCGCGGCGCCGGCCTCGATCGCGCCGAGCAGCGCGCCGACCTCGACGGTGTCGCCCTCCTTGACCGAGACCTCGGCGAGAACGCCGCCGGCCGGCGCCGGCACCTCGACCGTCACCTTGTCGGTCTCGAGCTCGACCAGCGGCTCGTCGGCCTTCACCGCCTCGCCGGCCTTCTTGAACCAGCGCCCGATGGTCGCCTCGGTGATCGATTCGCCGAGCGTCGGCACCCGGATTTCCGTCGCCATGGGTCCGCCATCCTTTTGGGCGGCCAAGCGGTCGCCACAGTCAATCCGCCGCGTACATAGCCGAATCGGCGGTGCGGGGCACCCCGGCCATCCACGACTTTCTGCGTAGGGTGGGCAAGCAGGGCTTGCCCACGTCGTGGGCATCGGCGTCGCCGATGCCCACCCTACAAGGGCATGTCCCTCAGCCCAACGCCTCGTCGAGAAGCTTCGCGAGCTGCGCGAGGTGCTGCGGCATGTGCCCGGCCGCCGTCGAGGCCGCCGGCGCCCGCCCGGCATAGCGCACCGTCCGCGTGGTCGCACCGGCCTGGCCGAGCGCCCAGCACAGATAAGGGTCGACGAACGCCCAGGCGCCCATGTTGCGCGGCTCCTCCTGGCACCACACCAATTCGGCCTGCTTGAAGCGGGCGAGCTCGTGGACCAGCGAACGGGCCGGGAACGGATAGAGCTGTTCCAGCCGCAGGAGGTAGATGTCGTCGACGCCGCGTTTTTCCCGCTCCTCGACGAGGTCGTAATAGACCTTGCCGGTCGAGATCACGACGCGGCGGATCTTGTCGTCCGGCTTGAGGTTCCTGGCCTCGTCGAGCAGAACGCGGTGGAAGGTCGAGCCCGAGCCCATCTCGTCGAGCCGCGAGGTCGCCCGCTTGTGGCGGAGCAGCGACTTCGGCGTCATCAGGATGAGCGGCTTCCTGAAATCGCGGGTGAGCTGGCGGCGCAGGATGTGGAAGTAGTTCGCCGGCGTGGTGCAGTTCGCGACCTGGATGTTGTCCTCGGCGCAGGCCTGGAGATAGCGCTCCAGCCGGGCGGAGGAATGGTCGGGCCCGCCGCCCTCGTAGCCGTGGGGCAGCAGCATCACGAGGCCCGACATGCGCAGCCACTTCGACTCGCCCGATGCGATGAACTGGTCGATCACGACCTGGGCGCCGTTGGCGAAATCGCCGTATTGCGCTTCCCATAGCGTCAGCGCGTTCGGCTCGGCCAGCGAGAAGCCGTACTCGAAGCCGAGCACCGCCTCCTCCGACAGCATCGAGTTCACTACCTCGTAGCGAGCCTGCTCCTCGTTGCCGAGATGGTTGAACGGCAGGTAGCGCTCTTCGGTCTCCTGGTCGATCAGGACCGAGTGACGCTGCGAGAAGGTGCCGCGCTCGACGTCCTGGCCCGACAGGCGGACCGGGAAGCCCGAGCGGAGCAGCGAGCAGAACGCCAGCGCCTCGGCCGTGGCCCAGTCGATGCCCTCGCCGGTCTCGATCGCCTTGCGGCGGTTGTCGAGGAAGCGCTGGATGGTGCGGTGGACGGTGAAGCCCTCCGGCAGCGCGGTGATGCGCTCGCCGATATCGGTCAGCGTCGCGAGGTCGACCCCGGTCTTGCCGCGCCGCTCCTCCTCGCTGTCCTTGTCGGCGGGCTTGATGCCGGCCCAGCGCCCGTCGAGCCAGTCGGCCCGGTTGGCGCGGTAGGCCTGGCTGGCGTCGAACTCCTGGTCGAGCTCGGCGCGATAGGCCGCGCGGGCGGCGTCGACCTCGTCCTTCGAGATCACTCCCTCGCCTTCGAGCTTCTCGGCATAGAGCTCGAGCGTCGTCGGGTGGGCCTTGATCTCCTTGTACATGCGCGGCTGGGTGAAGGCCGGCTCGTCGCCCTCGTTGTGGCCATAGCGGCGGTAGCAGAACATGTCGATCACGACCGGCTTGTGGAAGGTCTGCCGGAACTCGGTCGCGACCTTGGCGGCGAAGACGACCGCCTCGGGGTCGTCGCCGTTGCAGTGGAAGATCGGCGCCTCGATCATCTTCGCCACGTCCGACGGATAGGGCGAGGAGCGGGCGTAGCGCGGGTCGGTGGTGAAGCCGATCTGGTTGTTGACGATAAAATGGATCGAGCCGCCGGTGCGGTGGCCCTTGAGGCCCGAGAGGCCGAAGCACTCGGCCACGACGCCCTGGCCGGCGAAGGCGGCGTCGCCGTGGATCAGGAGCGGCAGCACCTCGGCCCGCTCGGTGTCGTGCATCTGGTCCTGCTTGGCGCGGACCTTGCCGAGCACCACGGGGTCGACGATCTCGAGATGCGAGGGGTTCGCCGTCAGCGACAGGTGCACCCGGTTGCCGTCGAACTCGCGGTCCGACGAGGCGCCGAGATGGTATTTCACGTCGCCCGAGCCGCCGACGTCCTCCGGCGCCGAGGAGCCGCCCTTGAACTCGTGGAAGATGGCGCGCCGCGGCTTGCCCATCACCTCGGCGAGCACGTTGAGGCGGCCGCGATGGGGCATGCCGAGCACGATCTGGCGGACGCCGAGCGCGCCGCCGCGCTTGATGATCTGCTCCAGCGCCGGGATCAGCGATTCGCCGCCGTCGAGGCCGAAGCGCTTGGTCGCGGTATATTTGAGGTCGCAGAATTTCTCGAAGCCTTCGGCCGCGATCAGCTTGTTCAGGATCGCGCGCTTGCCCTCGGGGGTGAAGCTGATCTCCTTGTCCGGGCCTTCGATGCGAGCCTGGATCCAGGCCTTCTCGGCCGGCTCGGAGATGTGCATGAACTCGATGCCGAGCGTCGAGCAATAGGTGCGCCGCAGGATCGCCAGCATCTCGCGGATGGTCGCGAATTCGAGCCCGAGCACGTTGTCGATGAAGATCGGCCGGTCGAAATCGGCCTCGACGAAGCCGTAGGAGGCAGGGTCGAGCTCCTCGTGGACCATCGGCTCGGCGAGGTGCAGCGGGTCGAGGTCGGCGGCGAGATGGCCGCGCATGCGGTAGGCGCGGATCATCATCAGCGCGCGCACGCTGTCGCGGGTCGCCTGCTGGACCTGGGCCTCGGAAACCTCCTGCCCGGCGGCCTGGCCCTTCATGCGGATCTTGTCGCCGACCGCGCGCTCGACCTGGCCCCAGTTCGAGTCCAGCGCTGAGACCAGTTCGCCGTTCAGCGGCACCGGCCAGCCCGGCTTCCGCCACGAGGCGCCCCGCGCGTTCCTGGCCGGATCGGCTCCCGCGTCCTTCAGTCCCGCGAAGAAGGCGCGCCAGTCGGCCTCGACCGAGGCCGGGTCGGCCTCGTAGCGGGCGTAGAGGTCTTCGATCCAGGGAGCATTGCCGCCATAGAGGAAGGCGGAGTTCGTCAGGGCTTGGTTCGCCGGTTGGCGTGGCATGATCGGTCTCGGCGTCCGGAAGCGGACGAGTTCAGCTATCGCAAGATGGGGATAGCAGGCGGCTCTTACCAATTTCGCGAGGCGATGCCGCGCCGGTCCGGCGCGGTGTCAAGATCGTCGAAAACGCTCAGTTTTTCAACACCTCGGCCAGGGTCTTGCCGAGTCTTGCCGGCGACGGCGCAACCCGGATGCCCGCCGACTGCATGGCCTCGATCTTCGATTCGGCGCCGCCGGAGCCGCCCGAGATGATGGCGCCGGCATGGCCCATGCGGCGGCCGGGCGGGGCGGTGCGCCCGGCGATGAAGCCGACCATCGGCTTCTTGCGCCCGCGCTTGGCCTCGTCCTTGATGAACTGCGCCGCATCCTCCTCGGCCGCGCCGCCGATCTCGCCGATCATCACGATCGACCTGGTCTCGTCGTCGGCGAGCAGCATCTCCAGCACGTCGATGAACTCGGTGCCCTTGACCGGGTCGCCGCCGATGCCGCAGGCGGTCGACTGGCCGAGGCCCTCGTTGGTGGTCTGGAACACCGCCTCGTAGGTCAGGGTGCCCGAGCGCGAGACGATGCCGACCGAGCCGCGGCGGAAGATGTTGCCCGGCATGATGCCGATCTTGCACTCGCCCGCGGTCATGACGCCGGGGCAGTTTGGCCCGATCAGGCGCGACTTCGAGCCGGTGAGCGCGCGCTTGACCTTGACCATGTCGAGCACCGGGATGCCCTCGGTGATGCAGATGATCAGCGGCACCTCGGCGTCGATCGCCTCCAGGATCGCGTCGGCGGCGCCGGCCGGCGGCACGAAGACGACGCTGGCGTCGGCGCCGGTGGCCTCGCGGGCCTCCTGCACCGTGTCGAACACCGGCAGGCCGAGATGGGTCGAGCCGCCTTTCCCGGGCGAGGTGCCGCCGACCATTTTCGTGCCGTAGGCGATCGCCTGCTCCGAATGGAAGGTGCCGTTCTTCCCGGTGAAGCCCTGGCACATCACCTTGGTGTTCTTGTCGATCAGGATGGACATGCCGTGGCTCCGGCTTCGCTCAGTTGACGCGGAAGGGATTGATGACGCGGACCGACCCGTAAAGCTGCTGGTGGTTCAGGTCCTCGGTGTAGAGGATCGGCGCTTCGAGCCGTTCGGCACCGATGATCAACGCAGCATCCCAATAGCTGATCATGTAGCGGTGGCTGTATCCGATCGCTTCGCGGACCAGACTTGCATCCACCGCCACGACAGGTACTTCGGCGAGGCGATCGACCCAGGCTGCTGCCTCGTGCGGCGTGAATGGCACCTTCACCGATTTCTTCTGCACGTTGACATAAAATTCGGCCAGCACCTGTCCAGACACGCCAAATCGGGCCTCGTTGAGTAGCGTCCAAGCGCGCTCCCATTTCGTCGGCTGGTCCCGTCGACCGACCGCGGCATAGATCAGGACGTTGGTGTCGATGAAACACTCAACGCTCATGGATCGACGCCCGGTCGAATTTCCAACCAGGGCCCATTCGGCCAGGCGACTCGTCGATGAGCTTCAGCAGGCGATCGCGGGCCGACCCCGCTCGATCGGATGCCGCCGACTCCTCGCCCACAAGCAATTCCAGATGCTGCCGAACCAGACGGGCGACCGTCATGTCGCGCTGCGCCGCGTAGGCGCTAGCCCGCTGCAGCAGCGTGTCGTCGATCTGGACCGTCAGCTTCGTCACGGGCCTCAACGCTCGTAGATCGCGTCACGGTCGAATTTGTAATCAGGCCCGAGCCGAGCCTCGGTCGTCTCACTCATCCGCCGCAGTTCCGCCATCGCCTCGCGGGCGCGATTTTCGTTGCGCGCCACCTGTTCGAGGTGCTCCCGCACCATCGCGTTGACAGTGGTCTTGCGCTTGGCCGCAACGACACGAACCTGATCCAGCAGCTTCTCGTCGATTGCGAGGGTGATGTTCTTCATGACCGATCCTCCAATTACACAGAATATGTGTAACTGCGGGCACCTTTCAACCCCGTGCAGCCTCCTTCGCCGCCGCCTTGCCGGCACCGGCGCGCACGGCGGCGACGATCTTCTGCGCGGCGTCGTCGAGGTCGTCGGCGGGGATGACGTTGAGGCCGGACTTCGACAGGATCTCCTTGCCCTGGGCGACGTTGGTGCCCTCCAGCCGCACCACCAGCGGCACCTTGAGGCCGACCTCCTTCACCGCGGCGATGACGCCCTCGGCGATGACGTCGCAGCGCATGATGCCGCCGAAGATGTTGACCAGGATGCCCTTCACGTTGGGGTCGGCGGTAATGATCTTGAACGCCGCCGTCACCTTCTCGGCCGAGGCGCCGCCGCCGACGTCGAGGAAATTGGCGGGCTCCTCGCCGTAGAGCTTGATGATGTCCATCGTCGCCATGGCGAGGCCGGCGCCGTTGACCATGCAGCCGATGGTGCCGTCGAGCGCGATATAGGCGAGGTCGTGCTTGGACGCCTCGATCTCCTTGGCGTCCTCCTCGGTGAGGTCGCGGAGGTTCTGCAGGTCGGGATGGCGGAAGAGGGCGTTGTCCTCGAAGCTCACCTTGGCGTCGAGACAGACCAGCCGGCCGTCCTTGGTGACGATCAGCGGGTTAACCTCGAGCAGGCTCATGTCCTTCTCGACGAAGGCCCGGTAGAGTGATGTCGCGAGCCGCCCGGCCTGCTTGGCGAGGTCGCCCTTGAGGTCCAGCGCCCTGGCGACCTTGAGGCCGTGGAACGGCATCACCCCGGTCGCGGGATCGACGGCGAAGGAGACGATCTTCTCCGGCGTCTTGGCCGCCACCGCCTCGATGTCCATGCCGCCCTCGGTCGAGACGACGAAGGCGACCCGGCCGCTCTCGCGGTCGACGACGAGCGAGAGATAGAGCTCCCGCGCGATGTCGGAGCCTTCCTCGATATAGAGCCGGTTCACGACCTTGCCGGCGGGCCCGGTCTGGTGCGTCACCAGCGTCTTGCCGAGCATCTGGCGGACGAAGGCCTTCACCTCCTCGGCCGAGCGGGCGAGGCGGACGCCGCCGCCGGTGCCGGCCTCGGCCTCCTTGAAGCGGCCCTTGCCGCGGCCGCCGGCGTGGATCTGCGACTTCACCACCCAGAGCGGGCCGCCGAGCTCCTTCGCCGCCGATTCGGCCTCGTTCGGCGACAGCACCGCGATGCCGCGCGACACCGGCGCGCCGAATTCCTTGAGGATGGCCTTGGCCTGGTATTCGTGGATGTTCATGGGCGGGCCTCGAAGACACGAACGGCGGCCGAAGCCGCCGTTTTTCTGGACACTCAGGCGCCGAGCGCAGGCTGGATCTTGCGGCAGGCGTCGACCAGCGTGCGCACCGAGGCGACCGATTTCTCGAACATCGCCTTCTCGTCGCGGTCGAGCTGGATCTCGACGATGCGCTCGACGCCGCCTGAGCCGATCACCGTCGGGACGCCGACATAGAGGTCGTCGACCCCGTATTGTCCGGACAGATAGGCGGCGCAGGGTACGACGCGCTTCTTGTCGCGGAGATAGCTCTCGGCCATCGAGATCGCCGAGGCCGCCGGTGCGTAGAACGCGGAGCCGGTCTTGAGCAGCGCCACGATCTCGCCGCCGCCCTTCCTGGTGCGGTCGACGATGGCGTCGAGCTTGGCCTGGGTGGTCCAGCCCATCTTGACGAGGTCGGGCAACGGGATGCCGGCGACGCCGGAATAGCGCACCAGCGGCACCATGTCGTCGCCGTGGCCGCCGAGGACGAATGCCGTCACGTCCTCGACCGAGACGCCGAACTCCTCGGCGAGGAAATAGCGGAAGCGCGCCGAATCGAGCACGCCGGCCATGCCGACGACCTTTTTCCGCGGCAGGCCGCAGGATTTCTGCAGCGCCCACACCATGGCGTCGAGCGGGTTGGTGATGCAGATGACGAAGGCGTCCGGCGCGTATTTCTTGATGCCGGCGCCGACCTGCTCCATCACCTTGAGGTTGGTGCCGAGGAGGTCGTCGCGGCTCATGCCGGGCTTGCGCGGCACGCCGGCGGTGACGATCACGACGTCGGCACCCTCGATGTCGGCATAGGCGCTGGTGCCGGCGAGCTTGGCGTCGAAGCGCTCGATCGGCGCGCTTTCGGCGAGGTCGAGCGCCTTGCCCTGGGGCACGCCGTCGACGATGTCGAACAGGACGACGTCGCCGAGTTGCTTCAAGCCGGCGAGAAGGGCGAGCGTGCCGCCGATCTGGCCGGCGCCGATCAATGCGATCTTGCTGCGCGCCATGATGGTTCCTGAGATGGGTGGGCGCCCGGAGAACGGGCAAGCGGGCTGCGCCGTCGATAGACCCATCGCCGCGGTGGTTCAAGATGCGCGGGGCGCCGCCCGTCATGCCCGGGCTTGGCCGGGGCATCCACGAGTTTGCAGCACATCCAAAAGAGGAAGTCGTGGATGGCCGGGACGAGCCCGGCCATGACGGAGGGGACGGGCTGAGCGTCGATTACATCGACTCTTGGGACCGCTTTCTCTAGTTTAGACTAGTTCAAAAATTGGGATGATGCATGAAGCGGTTCGAGGACCTGAGCGAGGCCGAGATCATCGCGCTCGCCATCGCCAACGAGGAGGAGGACGCGCGGATCTATCGCGACTTCGCCGAGGGGCTGCGCGACGAGTTCCCAGCTTCGACCGCGATGTTCGAGGCGATGGTGCGCGAGGAGGACGACCATCGCCGCCGCCTGCTCGACCTCTATCGCCGCGAGTTCGGCGACCATCTGCCCTTCATCCGTCGCGACCACGTCTCCGGCTTCATCGAGCGCCAGCCGATCTGGCTGCTCCGGCCGCTGCGGCTCGAGGCCGTGCAGGCCCAGGCCGAGGCGATGGAGCAGGAGGCGCAGGCCTTCTACGACCGCGCCGCCGCGCGCACTTCCAACGTCGCGCTCCGACGCCTGTTCGGCGACCTTGCCGCGACCGAAGCCGAGCATGGCCGCCGCGCCGCGACACTGACTGCCGAGGCGCGCGCCGGCCAGGGCGGACGCGAGGAGGCCGCGACGGAGCGGCGCCTCCTGGTGCTCCAGGTGGTGCAGCCCGGCCTCGCCGGGCTGATGGACGGCTCGGTCTCGACGCTGGCGCCGCTGTTCGCGGCCGCCTTCGCCACCCAGCGCAGCCACGACGCGCTGCTGGTCGGCCTCGCCGCGGCGATCGGCGCCGGCATTTCGATGGGCTTCGCCGAGGCGCTGTCCGACGACGGGCGCCTCTCCGGCCGCGGCCGGCCCTGGATCCGCGGCCTCATCTGCGGCCTCGCGACCGCCGTCGGCGGTCTCGGCCATACCCTGCCTTACCTGATCCCGGAGTTCCGCACCGCGACCGCGGTGGCGGTGGCGGTCGTCGTGGTCGAGCTTGCCGCGATCTCCTGGATCCGCACCCGCTTCATGGACACGCCGTTCCTCCGGGCGGCGTTCCAGGTCGTGGTCGGCGGGGTGCTGGTCTTCCTGTCGGGCGTCCTGATCGGCAGCGCGTAGGTCCGCCAGGATTTTGTTTGAGCATGATCTTTCCGAAAACCGCTGCACACTTTTCGGATCATGCTCCGGGCGCGTGGTAAGAAGCGCCGTGTTCGTCCTCGCCCACCTGTCCGACCCGCATCTCCATCCGGTGAGCCGCCCGCATCTTCGCGAGCTGGCGTCGAAGCGCGTCCTCGGCTTCATCAACTGGCAGACCCGCCGGCACCGGCGCCACGACATGGACGCGCTCGCCGCGCTGGTCGCCGATCTCAAGGTCGAGTCCCCGGACCATGTCGCGCTGACCGGCGACCTCGCGGTGGTCGGCGCCCAGGCGGAATACCTGCCGGCCCGCGCCTTCCTGGCGTCGCTGGGGGGCCCCGATTGGGTCTCTGTCGTCCCGGGCAACCACGATTCCTATGTCCGCGCCACCTGGCATCATCCGCTGCTGCACTGGTCGGACTACATGCGCGGCGACGCGGTGGAGGATCGCGGCCTGCCGCATTTCCCCTATGTCCGGCGGCGCGGGCCGCTCGCGATCGTCGGCCTTTCGACCGCGGTGCCGACCGCGCCGTTCTCGGCGACGGGGCGGCTAGGAAGGGGCCAGGCCGCGCGGCTGCGCCGCACGCTGCTGGCCCTTGCCGGCGAGGAGCGTTTTCGCGTCGTCCTGATCCACCACCCGCCGATCGCCGGCGGCCACTATCTCCGCCGCCTGGTCGATGCCGAGGCGGTCGCGTCGGCAATCGCCGAGGCCGGCGCCGAGCTGGTGCTGCACGGCCACGAGCACCGGCCGGTAGTTGCGGCGCTGCCGGGTCCGAACGGGCCGGTGCCGGTCATCGGCGTGCCCTCGGCCTCGGCCGGGCCGAACGATCCGACCGCGCCCGGCGCCTATAATCTCTATGCCATCGAGCGCGTCGGCGGCGCCTGGCGCTGCACCGTGACGACCCGCGGCTTCGCGCCGGGCGGGAGCACCATCGCCGAGCGCAGCCGGCGGGAGCTTGTTCCGGCTTAAGTTGCCTGAAGGTCCGATCGGGCGGTTCGCGGGCCCCCTCTGGCTCGCTTCGCTCGCCACCTCCCCCGTTTCACGGGGGAGGATCTGCGCGACGGCTGGGGCATAGTCCTCCCCCGTCGCAGACGGGGGAGGGGGACCATGCGAAGCATGGTGGAGAGGGGCCGCCGACCTTGCCGAACCCGCGCGGCGGTGCGAATCCTCGGCCAGCAGGTGTTCCGGGAGCAGGCGGTCATGGCGGAGGGACGGGAGGCGGCGCTCGGCGGCGCTGCGCCGGCGCAGGCCCACAAGACGGAGGGCCTGGTCGACACCATGTCCCGCCCCGGCCTCGTGAACCGCCTGGTCGAGGGCTTCGTCGCCTGGGCCGAGCGGCTCAACCTCCGCTGCGCGATCCATGGCAACCCGCCGGTCTACGACACCGCCACCTTCCCCTGGGCGCAGGCGGTCGAGGCCGGGTGGCCGAAGATCCGGGCCGAGCTCGACCGCGTGCTGACGCGGAAGAACGAGCTCCCCGGCTTCCACGAGATCGCCGCCGACGTCCGCTCGATCAGCGCCGACGACGGCTGGAAGTCGTTCCTGATCTGCGGCTACGGCATCCGCTCCGAGCAGGCGATCCGGCTCTGCCCGGAGACGTGGCGCATCGTGCAGGGCATTCCCGGGCTGAAGACCGCGCTGTTCTCGATCTTCGAGCCGGGCAAGCACCTGCCGCCGCATCGCGGCCCCTATAACGGCGTCTTGCGCTTCCACCTCGGCCTTCGGGTGCCGGATGCGCCGGACAAGATCGGCATCCGGGTCGGCGGCCGGCTCTGCCATTGGGACGAGGGCCGGGCGCTGATCTTCGACGACGCCTTCGAGCACGAGGCCTGGAACCTCAGCGGCAAGGTCCGGGTGGTGCTGTTCGTCGATTTCGTAAAGCCGACCCGCTTCCCGGCGAGCCTGGTCAACTGGCTGGTGCTGAACCTCGCCGTGTTCACGCCGTTCATCCGCGAGGGCTACAAGGCGCAGAAGGCGTGGGAGCGCGTCTTCTTCGGCGGCGGCGACCTCGTCAGGCGGTAACCTTCCCCGTCATGCCCGGGCTTGGCCCGGGCATCCACGAGTTCGAGACCGCGATCCGGGGACGAAGTCATGGATGGCCGGGACAAGCCCGGCCATGACGGAGAGTCCGTAGCCTTGGCCGTCAGCTCTGCTGGATGGCCGAGACCAGCCATTGGCCGCCGCTCGCGCGGCGGAAGGTCCAGACCTCGACCACCTCGACCGGCCGGGACGGATCGCCCGAGACCAGGCGGCCGCTGGCGCGATCGACCATGGTGTCGCTCAGCGAATAGCGCATCGCCACCGTCGCATAGTCGGTCTGCCCTTCGCGCCAGGCCTCGGCGAGGTCGCCCTGGAGCAGGCGTATGTCGGCGAGGCGGTTGACGACGCCGCGGCTCGCGTTCTGGGTCAGCTCCTCGGTGACGTAGCTCAGCATCTCCGGGGTGAGATGCTGGTGGAGCGTGTTCACGTCCTCGCGGCCGAACGCCTCCTGCACCGTCGCGAGGATATGCTCGAAGCGGTCGAGATCGGCCTGGCCGATGCCGACGCCGTCGCTGCCCGGTGCGTTCGGCGGGGGCGCTGCGGCAGCCGAGCCGCCGCCGAAGCCGTTCGAGGGCATGCGGTCGCGCCAGCTCGCCGCCGGCCCGCCGGGATAGGTCGCCGGCATCAGGCCGAAGCGGCGCATCGCCCAGCGCACCACGAAGAAGACCAGCGCGAGCTGGATCAAAAGGCCGAGGATCGAGGTGCCGCCGGCGAGCCCGCCGAAGAAGCCGTGGCCGAACACGAGGCCGAACAGGCCGGCGCCGAGGAAGCCGGTGGCGAGCCCGCCGAGGAAGCCGCCGCCGAAGAAGCCCGGCCGGGCGAATCCGCCCGGGGCGGCGGCGAAGCTGCCCGGCGCGCCGTTCTGGGGCGTGAACGAGCGCTGGATCGGCGCCGCCGGCGCCGGCGCGGTGCGGGTGACCGGCGGCGGCGAAAAGGTGCGCGCGCCTCGGCTGCCGAAGCTGCCGCCGCCCAGCATCCGCGCCTCGGCGGTGCCCGCCGTCGCGAGGGTGAACGCCAGCGCGAGCGCTGCCATCACGGTCAGAACGCGCGAAGATCGCGAGAACATCGCTTCAGATCCCCTGCCTCGAAACCCGAGGCGTCCCTCGATATGGGGAGGGTCGTCGGCGATGTCACGCCCCCGTGTGCGGGACCCCGAGGCGGCGGCCGGCCAGCGAAGCCGCGAGCGCGCCCGCCACATAGGCGCCGGCGACCGCGAAATAGGCCGGGAAATAATGCGCGACCGTCTCGGCGTAGCCGGCCACGCCGGTGGTCGCGGCGAAGCCGCCGCCGAGGAAATAGCCGAGGTTCGACAGGACGAAATAGGCCACGACGCCGGCCAGCAGCAGGGCACCGAGCCGGAGCCCGCCGACGAAGCCGCCGACGGCCGGCCCGGCCGCGGCGCCGCGGCCGGCGAGCCACAGGGCGCAATAGGCCGGCAGCAGGAAGGCATAGCCCCAGGTGAGGCATACCGCGGGCACGTGGGCGATGCCGATCGCCCACGCGTCGAGCATCACCGCCTCGACCAGGAAGGCGCCGAGCCAGAGCGGCGAGGCCAGCGCGAGGCCGGCGAGGAAGAACACCGCGAGCGAGGCGTCGGGGAAGAAGTCGCCGGCGCCGGCGGGGTGGACTCGGGTCGCGGCCATCAGCGCGGCGAGCGCGATGCCGGCAAGGGAGGTGCGCCGGGCAGCGTCGGTCATGGTGGGCTCCGCGGGTGCAGTCGCCGCCCGGTTTGCCACATCGCGGTGCAAATGGCGACGGGCAAATCGCCGTGCCCGATCCGGGGCCTAAGCGATTGACAGCTCAATGATCGGCGGCCCAGGATCGCCGTGCGAACAGGGAGGAAACGGGAATGGGGTCTCATCGGACCAGGCTGCTGTCGCTCGTCGCCGGCGTCGCGCTCGGCGCCGCCGCCGTGGGGAGCGCCGCCGCTGCGGACACCCCCGGGGTCACCAAGGACGAGATCGTGATCGGCAGCTCGCTCGACCTGTCGGGCCCGGGCGCGGCGATCGGCGTGGCGATGAAGGAGTCGCTCGACCTCGGCTCCAAGATGATCAACGAGAAAGGCGGGATCAACGGCCGCAAGCTCAAGATCATCACCTACGACAACGCGCTGACGGTGCCCAAGGGCCTGCTCGCGGTGCAGAAGCTGATCAACCAGGACCACGTCTTCACCTTCGTGCTGCTGATGGGAAACCCGTTCGTCCAGGCGGTGCAGCAGAAGATCTACGACTCCGGTCGTGCCATCATGTTCCCGATCGCGCCGCTGCAGTCGCTCTACGAGCCGCCGCAGCACCTCCTCGTCGCCTACGTGCCCGACTTTGCCGAGCAGTTCGCGGCGGCAACCAAATGGGCGGTCGAGACCAAGGGTGCCAAGCGCGTCTGCCTGCTCGAGGCTCAGGGCCTCAACGCCAACGTCCACGGCGCGGTCGACAAGGAGCTGGCGGCCCATCACCTCAAGCTGGCCAGCTACCAGGCCTATAGCTTCGGCGCCGTCGACCTCAGCTCGCAGGTGGCGCGGCTCCACTCCGACAATTGCGACTTCGTGCTGCTCGATTCGATCGTGCGCGACGCCGCGGCGGCGTTGCGCGAGCGCGCCAAGCTCGGCTGGAACGTCCCCTATCTCGTCGCCCAGTCGGCCGGCGGCAACGGGCTGATCCGGCTCGGCGGCAAGGCGGCCGAGGGCACCTATGCGCTGGCGACGGCGGTGCCGCTGAACTCGATCAAGGACCGCCCGATCATCAAGACGATCCTGCAGCGCTACGACGCCGAGTACCACAAGCCGTTCCAGGAGGCCTTTCTCGGCGGCTACGAGGGCCTCTTGCTCCTCGCCGAGGCGCTGAAGAACGCCGGGCCCGACCTCACCACCGCCTCGATGA
This sequence comes from Hyphomicrobiales bacterium, assembly GCA_035547055.1. Taxonomy (GTDB): domain Bacteria; phylum Pseudomonadota; class Alphaproteobacteria; order Rhizobiales; family Methylopilaceae; genus DASZVN01. The sequence continues at coordinate 37,885 of DASZVN010000045.1, read as the reverse complement.
TCGCCGGCGCCGACAAGATCAAGGACTTCGATCCCGGCCTCGGCTTCCCGCCCATGACCATCACCGAGCAGCGCCGGCTCGGCTCGCCGCACGGCTACATCGTGCAGCTCAAGGACGGCGAGTGGCACAACGCCGCCTCGTACTGAGCTCTCCATAGGGTGGGCAAGCTTTGCTTGCCCACCTGACGCTCACGCCGGCGTCGCCTGGGAGAGGCCGCGGACGGCGCGGTAATAGGCCCACAGCAGGCGGGCGGCGATGCCGCGGCGGGGCTGCCACGGCGCGGCGAGCGCGCGGAGCGCCTTCTCCGATGGACGCTCCGGCAGCGCGAAGGCGAGGCGCGCGCCCTCCTGCAAGGCGAGGTCGCCGGCGGGAAACACGTCGGCGTGGCCGAGCGCGAACAGGAGATAGACTTCCGCGGTCCAGCGGCCGACGCCGTGGAGGCGCACCAGCTCGGCGATCGCCGCCTCGGCCTCGAGCGCGCCGAGGCCGCCGAGGTCGAGCCCGCCGAGGATCGCCTCGGCCAGCGCCCGAAGCGTCCGGACCTTGCCCGCGGACAGCCCGGCGGTCCTCAGCGTCGCGTCGCTCGCGCCGGCGAAATCGGCGGCGGTCAGCGGGCCGATCGCCGCGACCAGCCGGTCGTGGATCGCCCGCGCGGCATGGATCGAGATCTGCTGGCCGAGAATGATGCCCGCGAGGCCGGCGAACCCCGGCTCGCGCGCCCGGAGCGGCGGCGGCCCCGCCCGTTCCAGGATCGGCGCGAACATCGGCTGCGCCGCGACCAGCGCCGCCACCTCCGCCGCCAGCCGCGCCTCGGGGGTGAGCGCCTGGCGCCGGCCTCGCCTCGTCGGATGGGCAAGCGCAGCCTGCCCGCCGGCATCGAACGTGGGCATCGGCGTGGCCGCCGCCCACCCTGCGGGCCGTGCGGGCCTCATTTCAGCCAGTCGGCGCATTTCGGCACGGTGCCGTCGCTGCCCCAGGGCATGATCGGGACCGAGGAGGTCGAGTTCTTCGGCGAGCCGTTGATCAGCTTGTCGGTGTAGGCGAGGTAGACCAGGACGTTGCGCTTGGCATCGCAGCCCCTGACGATCTGCACCTTCTTGAAGAACAGCGAGCGCCGCTCGCGGAAGGCGAGGTCGCCCTGCTCGAACTTCTTCTTGAAGTGGATCGGGCCGATCTGGCGGCACGCCAGCGACACGTCGGAGGTCTGCTCGGCGAGGCCGGCCCAGCCCTTCCAGCCGCCCTTCTCGGGCAGGGTGAAATGGCAGGCGACGCCGTCGATGTCGGGATCGTCGATGGCGTAGACGGCGAGCTTGTCGTTGGGCGACAGGAAGCGCAGCACCGTGCTCTTGCGGAAGATGAGGTCGGGGTTGTCGGCGGCGAAGGCCGGCACGGCGACGAGAAGCGTGAGGACGGCGAGGAGGATGCGCATGGCGGCCCGCGGAATCGGAGACGACGCCCTGATGTCGGACTTCCGGGCGCTGCTGCCAAGCCCCGGCGCGCCGGCCGGGCGATGAGCGGCGCCTTCCGCTTCGCGCCGAGCCCGAACGGGCGCCTTCATCTCGGCCATGCGTTCTCGGCGCTGGTCAACCAGGCGCTGGCCCGATCGAGCGGCGCCCACCTCCTGCTCCGCATCGAGGACATCGACCCGGCGCGGAGCCGCGCCTCCTTCGCGGCGGCGATCCGCGCCGACCTCCGCTGGCTCGGCTTCGCCTGGGATGCGGAGCACGTGCAATCGGACAACGCTGCCGCCCATGCCGCCGCCCTGGCCGCTCTCCGCGACCGCGGGCTGGTCTATCCCTGCTTCTGCTCGCGGACGGCGATCAAGGCCGCCGTCGCGGCGCGCGGACCGGACTGGCCGCGCGACCCCGACGGCCAGCCGCTCTATCCGGGGACGTGCCGGGCGCTCGACGGCGCGGACGCCGCGGCGCTGATCGCGGCCGGCCGGCCCCACGCCTGGCGGCTCGACATGGCGCAAGCCGCTGCGGCGACGGGCCCGCTGAGCTGGCAGGAGCGTGGCCCGCCGCTCGCCGATTTCGTGCCGGCGCCGGAGGCGATGCCGCCGCTGGGTGCGCTGCTCGATCCGGCGGCCTCGGCGCACGCGGTCGCGGCGGCCCCGGCGGCGTGGGGCGACGTCGTCCTCGCCCGCCGCGATGCGCCCGCGAGCTACCACCTCGCGGTCGTGGTCGACGACGCCGGCCAGGGCGTCGGCGAGGTGGTGCGCGGGCGCGATCTCTATTTCGCCACGGCGGTGCAGCGGCTGCTGCAGACGCTGCTCGGCCTGCCCGCGCCGCTCTATCGGCACCACCCGCTGGTGCTGGACGCCTCCGGCCGGAAGCTGGCCAAGAGCACGGGGGCGCCGTCGCTCGCGGCGCTCATGGCGGCGGGCGCGATGCCCGGCCGAATCCGCGCCGCGCTCGGCTTAGGCGACGGTTAAGCCGGCGGCGCGAAGATGCAGCTCCCGCAACCTGAGGCGCCGCCATGGCCGCCCGTCCATCATCCGCTGCGCCGCTCGCCGTGCTCGTCGTCGACGACAGCGCGGTCAGCCGCTACGTGCTGGCGTCCATCGTCGAGAGTCTCGGCCATCGCTGCCGGGTGGCGGCGGGCGGCGAGATGGCGCTCGCGATGCTGCTGAACCGGCCGGCCGACGTCGTCCTGATGGACGCGGTGATGCCGGGGCTCGACGGCTTCGCCACCGCCCGCGCGGTCCGTGCGCTGCCGGCGGGGCAGCGGCCGCGCGCGATCATCGGTGTCAGCGCCCAGACCGGGGCACGCGAGACTGCCGCCTTCCGCGCGGCAGGCGCCGATACGGTGCTGGCGAAGCCGGTCGCGCTCGACCACCTCGTCGCAGCGCTCGACGCGGCGATGGCCGAAGCCTCGTAGGGTGGGCATCGGCACTGCCGATGCCCACGTCGGGTGTCGCCGTTTGGGCATGCCGTGCATGCCCGCCCTGCGAAGCTACGCGGTAGCGCCCGCGTCGATCGTCGTGACGGTCCCGGTGACGTTGCGGCCGCCCGCGCCGAGGAGGAACGCGACGGCGGCCGCCACATCGTCGGCTTCGGCGAGGCGGCGAAGCGCGCTGCGGCGTCGGAGCTTGTCGAGCGCGCCTTCGCCCATCTCGGCGGTCATGTCGGTCGCGATGAAGCCCGGCGCGACCGCGTTCACCGTGACGCCGGCGCGGCCGACCTCGCGGGCGAGCGCGCGGGTGAAACCGACCAGCGACGCCTTGGTCGCGCTGTAGGCGGAGAGGCCGGTATAGCCGGTCGCCGCGGTGATCGAGCTGACGTTGACGATGCGCCCGGCGCCGTCGGCCAGCATGGTGCGGAGCACGTGCTTGGTGAGGACGATCGGCGACAGCGTGTTGAGCCGGACCAGCCGCTCGATGTCGTCGTCGCGCATCGTCGCGAGCACGCCGCCGGTGCCGATTCCGGCATTGTTGACGAGGCCGAAGAGCTGGCCGAACTCCTCGCGGAGGCCGCGGACCATCGCCGCCAAGCCTTCGACGTCGGCGAGGTCGCAGGCGACGAAGCGGATCGCCCCCTCCGGCGCCGCACCCATCGCCGCCGCCAGCTCCTCGCTTTCGCGCCGCGCGATGGCGATGGCGCGGAACCCGTCGGCGGCGAGGCGGCGGACGATCGCGAGGCCGATGCCGCGGCTGCCGCCGGTGACGACGACGCTATCCATGGCGGGCGATCTTCCCGGTCGGGGCCATCGCGAGCGCCGGCACGAAGCGGATCTGCGCCGGCACCTTGTGGGGCGGCAGCGCCCCGCGGCAGAACGCGACGATGTCGCGTTTCAGCGCCGCCTCGTCCGTGCCCGCGCCGTCGGCCAGCACCACGTCGGCCACCACGATCGCCCCGGTGATCGGGCTCGGCCGGGCGCGCACCAGCGACATCCTGACCGCGTCGTGGCGGTTGATCGCGGCCTCGACCTCCTCGGGATGGACCTTGAGGCCGCCGACATTGACGATGCCGCCGCGGCGGCCGGCGAAGAAGAAGCGGTCGCCGCGCTGCTCGACCATGTCGCCGGAATCGACGAAGCCGTCGGCGTCGGCCAGCGCCATCCCGCCCTTGACGTAGCGGGTCGCGGTGCGCGTCGAGCGCAGGCGGAGCGAGCCATCCACCACCTTCATCGCAACCGGGCCGCTGCCGTGGACGAGCGCGGCCGGGAAGCCTTCGCGGCCGTCGGTGACCTCGAACCCGACCCCGGCCTCGGTCGAGGCGTAGGCATGGCCGATCGCGGCATCGGGGAAGGCGCGGCGAAGCGCGTCGAGCACCGCCTGGTCGGCGATCTCGCCCGAGAGGCGGACATAGCGGGGCGCGATCCGCCCGATCGCCGGGCTCATCAGCGCGCGGCGCCATTGCGACGGCGTGCCCGAGAGATGGGTCACGCCCTGCGCGCCGAGGCGGGCGAGGTGGTCCGCGACCGGCTCCGCCGCGTCCGCCAGGACCAGCGAGCCGGTGCCGAGGAGCGCGCGGAACAGGATCTGGAGCCCGCCATAGCGGCGGATGTCGTAGAACGTGCCCCAGACCGGCGGCGCGTCGCCGGGCCGCGGCGGCGCGATGGCGCCGGTCAGCCCCTCGCGGCTGTGCACGACGAGCTTCGGCGGACCGGTGGTGCCGGAGGTGAGCAGCACCCATTCGGTGTCGTGGGCGCTGTGGCGCGCCTCGGGCACCGCATGGGATTCCCAAGTTATTTCGAGGACCGGCACGCCGAACCCGGCGAAGGCCGCAGGGTCTCGATCGGTGACGATGGCGTCGGCCGTGGCGTCGGCGAGGATGGTGCCGAGGCGGTCCGTCGCGATGTCCGGCGGCACCAGCACGAGGCGGCGCACGAGCCCGTCGAGCGCGACCAGCGCCATGACTGCCGCGCGCTGGCGGCCGGTGACGAGGACGACGGAGCGTCCGGCCAGGACGGCGGCGTCCGTCCCGAGGCAGGTCGCGGCGGCGATCTCGGCGAGCGGGACGGTGCCGGCGGGGTCGTTCAGCCAGCGCCCCGACGAGTCGGGTGCAGCGCGGAGGATGTCGCGAAGCGGGTTCATGGTAGCCTCTCTCGCTCGCCTGCCGCCGTCATTGCGAGGAGGCGAAGCCGACGAAGCAATCCAGGAGCAACGAATGCCGGCGCCGGAGGTCCTGGATTGCTTCGCTTTGCTCGCAATGACGGCCTGCGACTTACGCCGCGACGGGGGCGGCGACCTCGTAGAGGCGGATGAAATCGCCGAGCGTCACCGGGAAGGCGACCTCCTCGGCCGCGGCGAACGGGTCGGTGCCGAGCGCATCCTCGAGCCGCGCCACCAGGATGGCGAAGCCGAGCGAATCGAGGCCCGATTCCAGCAGCGGCAGGTCATCGTGGAGCGGCGGCAGCGTCTTGCCGTTGTCCGCGGCAATCTCCCGGATCTGCGCTTCGATGATTAACCTAACCGACATGATTTCGCTGCCTCCTCTTTGTTCTTTCGGACAATTATATTAAAGCCTGAATCCAGACAAGTTTGATGCGGCGGAATGGTAAATGGCGGCGCTGGTTCAGCAGCAGGCAAGCATTCGCTGCCGCCCGATCGGCGACGACGACCTTCCCGCGGTGGCCGATCTCCTGTTCCGCGGCTTTCCCGGCCGCGCGAAGCGCTACTGGCAGGAGGGCCTCGACCGCCAGCGCCGCGCCGCGCTGCCGCCGGGCCGGCCGCGCTACGGCTACCTCCTCGCGAACGGCGAGGAGCCGGTCGGCGCCCTCCTCGTCCTGTTCGCTGCCGACGATCGCGGCCAGGTGCGCTGCAACCTCTCGAGCTGGTACGTCGAGCCGGCGTACCGCGCCTTCGCGCCGCTCCTCCTCAACGTCGCCGCCAAGCACCGCGAGGTGACCTATCTCAACGTCTCCCCCGCCCGCCACACCTGGGCGACCATCGAGGCCCAGGGCTTCGTCCGCTACAGCGCCGGCCAGTTCGTCGCGCTGCCGCTCCTCGCGCGTGCGGACGAGGCGTGCGCGGTCGAGACCGTCGGCGCGGACGACGCGCCGATCGAGCCCTGCCCGGAGCGCCATCTCCTCGCCCGTCATGCCGGCTTCGGCTGCCTCAGCGTGGTCGTCGCAGCGGAGGACGGGCACCACCCGTTCGTGTTTCGCCGCGCCCGCGTCCGGCGGGGCCGCATTCCGCTGCCGGCGGCGCAGCTCCTCTATTGCCGCAGCGTCGCCGAGCTGGTGCGCTTCGCCCGCCCGCTCGGCCGCCATCTCGCCTGGCGCGGCATGCCGTTCCTGATCCTCGACGCCGACGGGTCGGTCGCCGGCCTCGCCGGCTTCCATGTCGCCGATTGGCGGCGCAAATATTTCAGGGGCCCGGTGCCGCCCCGCCTCGGCGACCTCGCCGACACCGAGCTCGCCCTCTACGGGCCGTGATGCTGCCCGCGCCGAAGGATTGTCCGATGCACGCGCCGAAGGCCGAACGTACTGCCGCCCGGGTCCTCGCCGAGCAGCTCGCCGTGAACGGGGTCGAGCACGCGTTCTGCGTGCCCGGCGAGAGCTTCCTGCCGGTGCTGGACGCGCTGCGCGACGTGCCGATCCAGGTCACCACCTGCCGCCAGGAGGGCGGCGCCGCGATGATGGCCGAGGCGGCGGGCAAGGCGACCGGACGGCCCGGCGTCTGCTTCGTCACCCGCGGGCCGGGCGCGAGCAACGCCATGATCGGCCTCCACATCGCCCAGCAGGATTCGACGCCGATGATCCTGTTCGTCGGCCAGGTCGACCGCGATGCCCGCGAGCGCGAGGCGTTCCAGGAGATGGACTATCGCGCGGTGTTCGGCAGCATCGCGAAATGGGTCACCGAGATCGACGACCCCGAGCGGGTGCCGGAGCTGGTGTCCCGCGCCTTTTACGCCGCAACCTCGGGCCGCCCCGGGCCGGTGGTGGTGGCGCTGCCGAAGGACGTGCTCGACAGCCGGGCGTCCGCCGGGCTCGCGCCGGCTTTCGCGCCGGTGGAGGCTTCTCCGGGCGCGGAGGAGATGGCGCGGCTCGAGGCGCTGCTTCGCGCGGCGAAGCGGCCGATCGTGATCCTCGGCGGCAGCCGCTGGGACGCGGCGGCGTGGCACGGGGTGCAGCGTTTCGCCGAGCGCTTCGCGCTGCCGGTCGCGACCACCTACCGCCGCGCCCACCTGTTCGACGCGCTCCACGCGAGCTACGCCGGCGACATCGGCCTCGGCCCGAACCCGAAGCTGGTCGCCCGCATCAAGGCGGCCGACCTCGTGCTCGCGATCGGCACCCGCCTCGCCGACATCGCTTCCCAGGCCTACACGCTCTTCGACATTCCGGGCCCGGCGACGAAGCTCGTCCACGTCTACCCCGGCGCCGAGGAGCTCGGCCGGGTCTACGCGCCGACGCTCGCGATCCAGGCCTCGCCGGTGCGCTTCGTGGCGGCGCTCGACGCGCTCGCGCCGCCGGCGTCGATCCCCTGGCGCGGCGAGACGGAGGCCGCCCATGCCGAGTATCGCGCCTGGACCGACCAGGCGACGGCGCAGCCCGGCGCCGTCAATCTCGGCGAGGTCATGGTGTGGCTCCGGGACAACCTTCCGGCCGACGCCATCCTCTGCAACGGCGCCGGCAATTTCGCCGCCTTCATCCACCGCTTCTACCGGGTCAGGCGCTTCAACGCCCAGTTCGCCTCGACCTCGGGCTCGATGGGCTACGGCCTGCCGGCGGCGGTCGCGATGAAGCGGATGTACCCCGGGCGCACGGTGGTCTCCGTCTCGGGCGACGGCGACTTCCTGATGAACGGGCAGGAGTTCGCGACCGCGGTGCACCACCATCTGCCGCTCATCGCCATGGTCGCGGATAACGGCATCTACGGCACCATCCGCATGCACCAGGAGCGCGAGTTCCCCGGCCGGATCAGCGCGACCGACCTCACCAACCCGGACTTCGCCGCCTATGCCCGCGCCTTCGGCGGCTTCGGCGCGACGGTCGGGGCGACGGCGGATTTCGCCGACGCCTTCCGCGCGGCGTCGGCGTCCGGCCAGCCGGCGATCCTGCACCTGAAGATTTCGCCCGAGGCCATCACCCCGGTGACGACGCTCTCCGTCATCCGCGACAAGGCGCTGAAGCAGGGCTGAACATCACCGTCATTGCGAGCGAAGCGAAGCAATCCAGGGCGGCGAGCTCGGCGCCGTGACCCCTGGATTGCTTCGTTGCTGCGCTCCTCGCAATGACGGCCGCACCTTACCCGTGGGCGAAGTCCCAGTAGAGGCGGCGAGCCTTCTGGCCGATCGGGCCGATCGGCAGCGTGCGGTCGTCGATGCGGGTGATCGGGGCGACCTTGGAATAGTTGCCGGTCGAGAAGATCTCGTCCGCCGTCTCGAAATCGGCATAGGTCAGCGTCGCCTCGACCACCTCGACCCCGGCGCCGCGCAGGAGGCCGATCACGCGGCGGCGGGTGATGCCGGAGAGGAAGGTGCCGTTGGCGGCGGGGGTGAACACCACGCCGTCCTTCGCCATGAACACGTTGGCGTTGCCGAGCTCGGCGACGTTGCCGAGCGCGTCGCGCAGGAGGCAGTTGTCGAAGCCGCGGCGATGGGCCTCGATCAGCCCGCGCGAATTGTTGGGGTAGAGGCAGGCGGCCTTGGCCGCGACCGGGGCGCTCTCGGCGGTCGGCCGCCGGTAGGGCGACAGCGTGACCGAGACGCCCGCGGGCTTCGGCAGCGGCGCCTCGTAGAGGCTGAGGCACCACTGCACCGCGTCCGGCTCGTAGCGCACCCCGCCGCCGATGCCGCTGTCGACCCACACCATCGGGCGGATGTAGAGCTCCGCATCGGGCGCGAAGCGGGCGAGACCCTCGCGGGCGAGACCGACCCAGGCCTCGATCGTGAGCGGCGGCGTCATGTCCATGTGGGCGGCCGAGGCGTTGACCCGGGCGCAGTGGAGGTCGAGGTCGGGCGTCACCCCCTCGAAGGCGCGGGCGCCGTCGAACACCGCCGAGCCGAGCCAGGCCGCGTGGGTGCGCGGCCCCATGATTGCGACGTTGCCCTCGTGCCAGTCGCCCTCGAAGAAGGTCCAGGTCTCGGAGATCGGCGCCGAGGTGCGGACGGCCGGCGCGGCGGGCTGGTCGGCGGGGCGCTTGGCGAAGGTTTCGGGCTTCATGGTTTCCTCACGGGGCCGGAGGCAGAAGAGGCGAGTCGTCGGCGCGTCGGGTGGGCATGCAGCGCATGCCCACGCTGCAGGGCTGACGGGAGGCGCCGCGGTTGCCATGATCCTCGATCCGCACGCGAAGCGCTTGCTCGACATGCTCGGCGCGGCCGCGGGCGGTGGGGCGGAGCCGACGCTGGCGCAGCGGCGGCAGGCCTTCGCCAACCTGATGCGGCTGTCGGGCAGGGCGCCCGCCATCGCCCAAGTCGAGGACGTCGCCATGCCGGGGCCCGGCGGGACGCTGCCGCTCCGCCTCTACCGGCCAGCAGCCGTCGGCACCTTGCCGGCCCTCGTGTTCTTTCATGGCGGCGGCTTGGTTGCCGGCAGCCTGGAGACGCACGACGCCATGGTGCGGACGCTCGCCGCGGAGGCGGGGTGCGCCGTCGTCGCAGTCGGCTACCGCCTGGCGCCGGAACACCGGTTTCCCGCGGCGTTCGAGGACTGCGCCACCGCCCTGCGCCGGGTCGCGGAGCATGCGGCCCGGCTCGGCCTCGACCCGCATCGCGTCGGCGTTGCCGGCGACTCCGTCGGCGGCGGGCTCGCCGCCGCGGTGGCGCTCGCTGCCCGCGACGGTGGGGGACCGCGCCTCGCGCTCCAGGTGCTGCTCTATCCGGTGCTCGACCAGAGCCGCGAGACCGCGTCGCGCCGCGAATTCGCGCGGGGCTATTTCCTCGATCGCGAGACCGTCGCGCGCGACCTCGCCGATTGCTGCCCGCCGGGCACCGATCTCGCCGACCCGCGCCTGTCGCCGCTGCGGGCCGCCGATCTCGGCAACCTGCCGCCGGCCATCGTCGTCACCGCCGGCCACGATCCGATGCGCGACGAGGGCGAGGCCTATGCCGACGCCCTGGCTGCCGCCGGCGTGTCGGTCGTGCGCCAGCCCTACCCCGGCATGATCCACCACTTCCTCGGCCTCGGCGCCGCGATCCCGCATGCGCGGGAGGCTTGGCGCGACCTCGGCGCGGCGATCCGGCGCGCGTTGGGGTGATGCCGTAGGGTGGGCATCGGCCTGCCGATGCCCACCTCGTGGGCACGCGACGCGTCCCCACCCCACGGGGCCGCGGTTCATCGCGTCCCTGCCTTGGCGATGGCGATGCCGGCGAGCCAGTTGCGGAACAGCGGCACCGCGGTCGTCCGCCAGCTTGCCTCGGGCGCGGGCGCATCGTCGGGGAAGGCCGCCAGCAGCGCCGGGTCGCGATGCCGCGCCGCATGCGCGGCGAACGCCGCCATCGCGGCCTCCGTCTCGGGCGGGAAATAGCCGGCCGGCAACGGCGGCAGGGCGTCGCGCTCGCCGCGGAGATAGCGCCCGACGTCGCGGCGATATTCCCGCGCGAGCGAGGTCGCGTCGTATTCCGGATGACCCTGGAAGAAGACGAAGCGGCTCTTCTCCTGCCGGGTGAAGATGTCGACCCCGGCGCCGGCGGCGCGGGTCACGACGCGGTAGCCGCGGGCCACGAGCTCGGCCGCGTCGAGGCCGTTGTGGCGCGAGTGGGGGATGCGCGGCCGCTCGGGCGCGCCGGCGAGGATGAGGTCGGCGCCGGCGCGGACGCTCTCGAACACGCCGAAGCATTTTTGCGGAAGGGGCTGCCGCTCGATGCCGTCGAAATGGAGCACCGCGGCATGGGCGGCGAGGCACGACCAGACCGTCGAGCCGGTATGGTCGGCGGCCCACTCGATCACCCGCGTCAGCGCCGGCCAGTACGGCTCGGCGTCGAGCTTCGGCGCGCGCGGCTCGCTGCCGGTGACGAACAGGCCGTCGAGGTCGCGCGCCGGCAGGCCGGCGATGTCGGCATAGAGCCGGGCGATGTGGGCCTCGGCCTCCGGGCCGCGCGGAATCGCGGCGAGCGAATAGAAATGCAGGCGCACCGGCCGGCTGCCCGCGGCAATCGCGAGGAGCGACATGAACTGCCGCTCGGCCGCCTGGAGCGCGGCGTCGGGCATGTTGTTGAGGAGGCCGATGTCGAGGCAGGCCGAGCGCGGGCCGGGTTCGGCGACGCGGCGCTCGCGAACCGGCGGCCGCGCGTCCGTCCGCTCGGGGTCGCGCCGCTCGACCAGCATGAAGGACATGGGCGCCCTCCCGATGCCCCGGCCTATTCGGCGGCCGAGGCCAGCGCCGGCCCGGCCGCCGCAGCGGCCAGCGCCTGATCGAGGTCGGCGATGATGTCGGCGACGTGCTCGATGCCGACGCTGATGCGGATGGTCTCGGGCTTGACGCCCGCCGCGCGCTGCTCGGCCGCGGACATCTGGCGGTGGGTGGTCGAGGCGGGGTGGCAGGCGAGCGACTTGGCGTCGCCGATGTTCACGAGCCGCTTCACCAGCTTCAGCGCGTCGTAGAAGCGCTGGCCGGCCTCGAAGCCGCCCGCGACGCCGAAGGTGAAGAGCGACGGCGCGCGGCCGCCGAGATATTTTTCGGCCAGCGCGAAATAGGGACTGTCGGCGAAGCCGGGATAGGCGACCCAGGCGATGCGCGGGTCGGCGCGGAGGAATTCCGCGACGCGACGACCGTTCTCGACATGGCGCTCGACCCGGAGCGCCACCGTCTCGATGCCCTGGAGCAGCAGGAAGGCGCTCATCGGCGCGAGCACCGCCCCGGTGGTGCGCTGCCAGACGCTGCGCGCCCGCGCGGCATAGGCCGAGGCGCCGAAATGGTCGGTGTAGACGAGGCCGTGATAGGACGCGTCCGGCGTCGAGAACTGCGGGAAGCGCCGGGCGTGCTCGGCCCAGGGGAAGCGGCCGCCGTCGATCAGCGCACCGCCGAGCGTGGTGCCGTGGCCGCCCATGAACTTGGTCAGCGACTGGATCACGACGTCGGCGCCGTGCTCGATCGGGCGGAGCAGGATCGGGGTCGCGACGGTGTTGTCGACGACGAGCGGCACGCCGTGGCGGTGCGCCGCCTCGGCCAGCCCGCCGATGTCGCAGATGTTGCCGGCAGGGTTGCCGACGCTCTCGCAGAAGACGGCGCGGGTGTCGTCGTCGATCAGGGCCTCGATCGCGGCCGGGCTGTCGCTTTCGGCGAAGCGCACCTGGATGCCCTGGCGCGGCAGCACGTGGGCGAACAGCGTGTAGGTGGTGCCGTAGAGCTGCGGCACCGAGACGATGTTGCCGCCGTGGTCGGCGAGCGTCTCGATCGCGTAGTGCAGCGCCGCCTGGCCGCTCGCGACCGCGAGCGCGGCGACGCCGCCCTCGAGCGCGGCGACGCGGGTTTCCAGAACGGCGACCGTCGGGTTGGAGATGCGGCTGTAGCGGAAGCCTTCGGCCTCGAGGTTGAACAGGGCGGCGCCGTGCTCGGCCGAGTCGAACGCGTAGGACGCGGTCTGGTAGATCGGCACCGCGACCGCCTTGGTCGCCGGATCGTCGGTGAAGCCGCCGTGGATGGCGATGGTTTCGCTGCGCATGGTCTCACCCGTCGATGTGCCGCAAGACGTCGGGTTTGCGCTCGGCGCCCGGTTCCCGTCCGGCTTCCCACCCGGGCGGTGGCGGAAGACGAGAATGGCTCTCTCCCGTGGAGATGTTCTTACGACTGGACGAAAATGCAGATCAATTACTTGTTCGGAATTTCCGCGATAACCTTACCTGTTAACGATCAAAGCGATTAGGAATCCAGATTTATTTGAACCGTCATTGTCCGAGTTCATCATGGCGGCGGTGCTCGTCGGGAGGGACCGGCGGGTCAAGGCTGCTCACGGTGCTCGACGCACTCGACAAGGCTCTCGATGCTCCCCGCGGCGAGCGTGCCGCCAAGGATGCCTGGATTCGCGCGCTGACGCTGACGGGCGCGATCGGCAAGGATTCGGCGCGGACGCTGCCGGTCGCGATCGCGGAGCTCGCGGCACGGTTCGGCGACGCGCCGGCGCTGCTGTCGGAGCGCGAGGGCTTCGGCTTCCGCACCCTGGCGGAGCACATCAGCCGCTACGCCCGCTGGGCGCTCGACCAGGACATCCGGCCGGGCGAGACGGTCTGCCTGATGATGGCGAACCGGCCCGACTACATGGCGATCTGGCTCGGCATCACCCGGGTCGGCGGCGTGGTGGCGCTCCTCAACACCAATCTTCGCGGCGAGGCGCTGGCGCACTGCATCGCCGCGGTCGCGCCGCGCCATGCCATCGTCGGCGCGGAACTGCGCGAGGCCTTCGCGACGGCGCTGCCGCACCTCGGAGAACCGCCGCGCGCCTGGACCGTTGCAGCGCCGGGTGCCTTCGCCCTGCCCGAGGGCGCGCTCGACGCCAACCGCTATTCCGGCACGCCCCTCACCGCCGCGGAGCAGCGGCCGGTCTCCCTCGCCGACCGGGCGCTCTGCATCTACACCTCCGGCACCACCGGCCTGCCCAAGGCGGCGAATGTCAGCCATCGCCGCCTGATGGACTGGGCCTACTGGTTCGCCGGGCTGATCGACGTGCGGCCGGACGACCGCATGTACGACTGCCTGCCGATGTACCATTCCGTCGGCGGCGTCGTGGCGACGGCGGCGACGCTGGTCGGCGGCGGCGCGGTGGTGATCGCGGAAAAATTCTCGGCGAGCCGGTTCTGGGACGAGGTCGTGCGGTGGGACTGCACCCTGTTCCAGTATATCGGCGAGCTCTGCCGCTACCTCCTCGCGGCCCCGCCGACGGACGCCGAACGGCGCCATCGGCTCCGCCTCGCCTGCGGCAACGGTCTCTCGGCCGAGGTGTGGGAGGCCTTCGAGGAACGTTTCGCGGTGCCGCAGATCCTCGAGTTCTACGCCGCGACCGAAGGCAGCTTCTCGCTCTACAATGTCGAGGGCCGGCCCGGCGCGATCGGCCGGGTGCCGCCGTTCCTCGCCCATCGCTTCGCCGCCGCGATCGTGCGCCATGACGAGGCGGCCGGCGCGCCGCTCCGCGATGCCGACGGCCGCTGCGTCCGCTGCGCTCCCGGCGAGGTCGGCGAAGCCATCGGCCGCCTCGCCGGCGGCGCGGCGGGCGATGGCGGGCGCTTCGAGGGCTACACCAGCGCCGCGGAAACCGAGCGGAAGATCCTGCGCGACGTGTTCGCGCCGGGCGACGCGTGGTTCCGCACCGGCGACCTGATGCGGCGCGACGAGGCAGGCTTCTTCTATTTCGCCGATCGCATCGGCGACACGTTCCGCTGGAAAGGCGAGAACGTCGCGACCGCCGAGGTCGCCGCTGCCATCGCCGCCTGCCCCGGGATCGCCGAGGCGGTGGTCTACGGCGTCGCGGTGCCCGGTGCCGACGGCCGTGCCGGCATGGCGGCGATCGTGCCGGGCGATGGCTTCGATCTCGCGACGCTCCGCGCCCGTCTCGCCGGGCGCCTGCCGGCCTATGCGCGCCCCGTGTTCCTGCGGCTCTGCCGCGAGATCCCGCGGACGGAAACCTTCAAGCCGAAGAAGCAGGCCCTGGCCAAGGAAGGCTTCGACCCCGCCGCCGTCGCCGACCCGCTCCATGTCGACGATCCCGTGGCCGGAGCCTACGTGCCGCTCGACGCCGTGCGGTTCGCCGCGATCGCCACCGGCGCGATGCGGCTCTGACCGTAGGGTGGGCATCGCTTGCGACGCCCACGACGTGGGCAGGCTTCGCCGGCCCACCCTGCGAGGAAAAGCCCGCCTATTTCTCTCGGGGGCGAAATCGCGTTAGATGGAGAAGGCGGCGACAGGCGCGCCGCCGACGGAGAGACGGATCGCCGCCCGCGGCCATGATCGACGCATGACGGATCATTTGCAGAAGCTCTTCGTCCGCTCCTACGGCTGCCAGATGAATGTCTACGACGCCCAGCGCATGGCCGATGCGCTGGCGCCCGAGGGCTATGTCGAGAGCGAGCGGCCCGAGGACGCCGACCTCATCGTCCTCAACACCTGCCATATCCGCGAGAAGGCGGCAGAGAAGCTCTATTCCGACCTCGGCCGCCTGCGCGTTCTCAAGGGCGAGCGTGGCGCGGGCGCGCCCCTGGTCGCGGTCGCGGGCTGCGTCGCCCAGGCCGAAGGCGAGGAGATCGTGCGCCGCGCCCCGGCGGTGGATCTCGTGGTCGGGCCGCAGAGCTATCACCGCCTGCCGGCGCTGGTCGCCGCGGCGCGGCGGCGCCCGGGCGTGGTCGACACCGACTTTCCCGAGGAGGACAAGTTCCAGCACCTGCCGACGCCGGGCCGCGACAGGATCCGCGCCCGCGGGCCGGCAGCCTTCGTCACCGTGCAGGAGGGCTGCGACAAGTTCTGCACCTTCTGCGTCGTGCCCTATACCCGCGGCGCCGAGGTGTCGCGGCCGGTGGCCCAGGTCGCGGCCGAGGCCGAGGCGCTGGCCGCGGCGGGGGTGCGGGAGGTTACGCTGCTCGGCCAGAACGTCGACGCCTATCACGGCGCCGATGGCAACGGCGGCACGGCCGATCTCGCGGCGCTGCTCTATCGCCTCGCCGAAATCCCCGGCATCGCGCGCCTGCGCTACACCACGAGCCATCCGCGCGACATGAGCGACAGGCTGATCGCGGCGCATCGCGATCTTCCGGCGCTGATGCCCTACCTCCATCTGCCGATCCAGTCCGGCTCCGACCGCATTCTCGCGGCGATGAACCGGCGCCACCGCGCCGCCGACTATCTCGCGCTGATCGAGCGCATCCGCCGGGCGCGGCCGGACATCGCGCTCTCGGGCGATTTCATCGTCGGCTTCCCCGGCGAGACCGACGAGGATTTCGAGGCCACCCTCCGCGTGATCCGCGAAGTCGGCTACGCCTCGGCCTTCTCGTTCAAATATTCGCCGCGCCCTGGCACGCCGGCCGCCGGCCGCGACGACCAAGTGGCCGAGCCGGTGAAGGTCGAGCGCCTCGCCCGCCTGCAGGAATTGCTGGAGGAGCAGCGCCAGGCCTTCAACCGCGCCTGCCGCGGCCGGCGGATGGAGGTGCTGCTCGACCGGCCGGGACGCCATCCCGGCCAGCTCGGTGGCCGCTCGCCTTACCTCCAGGCGGTCCACGTCACGGCGCCGGGCGCCGGGATCGGCGACATCGTCGCGGTCGAGATCGCCGCGGTCGGGCCCAACAGCCTCGCCGCGGTGCCCGTCGGCGCGGTCGTGCCCGAGGAGGCGGTCGCTTGAGCGGCCCCGCCGCCCTGACGCCGACCGCGACCGCGGCCGGCGAAGCCGTCCTCACCTTCGAGGACAACCGGCTCGCCTCGAGCGTCTACGGCCGCCACGACCAGAACCTCGCCTTCCTCGAGCGCCGCCTCGGCATCGAGGCGACGCCCCACGGCAACCACGTCGCGCTGCGCGGCAGCGGCGAGGCGGTCGAGCAGGCGCGGATCGTCCTGGAGAGCCTCTATGCCCGTGCCCGGCGCGGCGAGCCGGTCGGCCTCGGCGACGTCGACGGCGCGGTGCGCATGGCCTCGGCGCAGGGCTCGCTGTTCGTGCCCTCGGGCGACGGCCTCGGACGCCCCGCCTTCGGCCAGATTTCGACCCGCAAGAAGACCGTCACCGCGCGCACCCCGGCGCAGGACGCCTATCTCCGCGCGCTCGCCCGCCACGAGCTCGTGCTCGCGGTCGGCCCGGCCGGCACCGGCAAGACCTATCTCGCCGTCGCCAACGCGGTGGCGCTCCTGGAGAAGGGCGAGGTCGACCGGGTGGTGCTGTCGCGCCCCGCGGTCGAGGCCGGCGAGCGGCTCGGCTTCCTTCCCGGCGACATGCGCGAGAAGGTCGACCCCTATCTTCGCCCGCTCTACGACGCGCTCTACGACCTGATGCCGGCCGAGCGGGTCGAGCGCGGCATCGCCGCCGGCACGATCGAGATCGCACCGCTCGCCTTCATGCGCGGCCGCACGCTCGCCAATGCCGCGATCATCCTCGACGAGGCGCAGAACGCGACCTCGATGCAGATGAAGATGTTCCTGACCCGCCTCGGCGAGAACGCCCGGATGACGGTCGCCGGCGACATCACCCAGATCGACCTGCCCGGCGGCCAGGCCTCCGGCCTGGTCGAGGCGGTGCGCCTCCTCGCCGAGGTCGAGGGCGTGTCGATCGTCCGCTTCTCCGAAAAGGACGTGGTGCGCCACGAGCTCGTCGCCCGCATCGTCCGCGCCTACGAAGCCGCCGGCCGCGCCGCCGCCCGGGAGAGCGAGGAATGAGCGCGCGAGCGGCATACCGCGGCTCGTCATGCCCGGACCTCGACCGGGCATCCACGAGGTCGCGGCGCCGACCCGGAAGGAAGTCGTGGATGGCCGGGGCAAGCCCGGCCATGACGGCGGAAGGGCCATGACAGCAGCCGCCATCATCGAAATCACCGTCGCCGCCGGCCCGTGGGCAAAGATCGCGGATGCCGCCGCCTGGGCGGAGCGCGCCGCCCAGGCGGCGCTCGCGGTGGCCGGCGTCCGGCTTCTGCCAGGCGTCGAGCTCTCGGTCGTCCTCAACGACGACGACGCCGTGCGCGCGCTGAACCGCGACTGGCGCGGCAAGGATTCCGCCACCAACGTGCTCTCGTTTCCGGCCGCCGGGCCCGACCAGCTCGCCGCCGCGCCGCATCTCGGCGACGTGGTGCTAGCCGGCGAGACGCTGCTCCGCGAGGCCGCGGCCGAGGGCAGGCCGCCGCACCATCACCTCGCCCATCTCGTCGTCCACGGCACGCTCCACCTCCTCGGCCACGACCACGAGGACGACGCCGAGGCCGAGCGGATGGAGGCGCTGGAGCGGCAGGCGCTGGCGACGCTCGGCGTGCCCGACCCCTATGCGGAGGCGGCGCCGGCGCGCGCCGCGGGATGACGGCGATGGCCGACGACCCTCCGCCATCGCGCGATCTCGCCGACAGCGGGCAGCCGAGCGTCTGGCGCCGCCTGTTCGGCTGGCTCCGCCCGGCGAAGCCCTCGATCCGCGAGGACCTCGAGGACGCGCTCCGCGCCGATGCCGCGCCGGCGCGCGACTTCTCGCCCGAAGAGCGGGCGATGCTGAAGAACATCCTCGGCCTGCGCGAGCTCACGGTCGAGGACGTGATGGTGCCGCGCGCCGACATTACCGCGGTCGAGATCACGACGCCGCTCGCCGAGGTGCTGAGGCTGTTTCGCACCGCCGAGCATTCGCGCCTGCCGGTCTATCGCGACACGCTCGACGACCCCCGCGGCATGGTCCACATCAAGGACCTCGTCGGCTACGTCACCGAGCGCGCCGCCGCGGGCGACAGCGGCCCCCGCCGCCGCCGCGTCGCCGCCGGGCTCGACCTCGCCCGGGTCGGCTTCACCCAGCCGCTCGGCCGCATCGGCGTCATCCGCCCGGTGCTCTACGTCCCGCCGTCGATGCCGGCGATGGATCTCCTCGCC
Organism: Hyphomicrobiales bacterium; assembly: GCA_035547055.1. Classification (GTDB taxonomy): domain Bacteria; phylum Pseudomonadota; class Alphaproteobacteria; order Rhizobiales; family Methylopilaceae; genus DASZVN01. Next base: position 19,473 of record DASZVN010000045.1, on the reverse strand, counting down.
AAGATGCAGGCCACCCGCCTCCACCTCGCCCTCGTCATCGACGAATATGGCGGCACCGACGGCCTCGCCACGATCGAGGATCTGCTCGAGATGGTGGTCGGCGACATCGAGGACGAGCACGACGAGGAGGAGGGCCCGGCGCTGGTGCCGGCCGAGAACGGCGCCTTCATCGCCGACGCCCGTGTCTCGCTGGAGGATGCGGTGCCGGCCATCGGCACCGAGCTCCTGCCCCGCGCCGAGGAGGAGGAGGTCGACACCCTCGGCGGGCTCCTGGTGCTGCTCGCCGGCCGGGTGCCGGTGCGCGGCGAGATCGTCGCCGGGCCCGGCAACCTCGAGTTCGAGGTGCTCGACGCCGACCCGCGACGGGTCAAGCGGGTCAAGATCCGGCGCCGGCCGCCGGGGGTGCCGGTCCCGCCGGCCGCAGGTCGGCGCCGCCGCCGCGACGGCGAGGGGGTGGCGCCCGACGCCGCGGCGCCGGATGATGACAGGGCCGATTCGGCCGCGCCTGATGCGGCCGCGCGGCCGTCCCCGCCCGATGGCGGTCCTTCCGTGCCCTGACCCAGCCGGTGCTGTCCGACATCCCACACCGCATCGTCCTCGCCTGGGGCTGGCGCCGCGCGCTGATCGCGCTGGCGGCGGGCGCGGCGTCGGCGCTGGCGATGCCGCCGGTCGACGCCTTTCCGGTGCTGTTCGTCACCCTGCCGGTGCTGGTCTGGCTGATTGACGGCACGGCCGCCGGCGCCGGCCGCCTCGCCGCGCTGCTGCCGGCCGCGGTGGTCGGCTGGTGCTTCGGCTTCGGCTATTTCATCGCCGGGCTGTGGTGGATCGGCGCCGCCTTCCTGGTCGACGCCAAGGACTTCGCCTGGCTGATGCCGTTCGCCGTGATCGCGCTGCCGGCGGGGCTTGCGCTGTTCCACGCGCTGGCGCTCGTCGTGGCCCGGCTGCTCTGGACCTGGAGCGCGGTTCGCGTGCTGGCGCTGGCGCTCAGCCTCGGCGGCGCCGAGTGGCTCCGCGGGCATGTTCTCACCGGCTTCCCCTGGAACAGCCTCGGCTATGCCCTCGCCGACAATCCCTGGCTCGGCCAGGCCGCTTCGCTGGTCGGGATGGAGGGGCTGACGCCGATCGCGATCGCGATCTTCGCCGCGCCCGCGACGCTCATCGCCGGCGCCGGCTGGCGGCGCTGGCAGCCGACCGCGTTCGCGATCGCCGCGCTGCTCGCGCTGGCGATCTTCGGCGCGGTGCGGCTTCAGTCTGCCGGCCCGGTCGCCGCCACCGCCATCAAGGTCCGCATCGTCCAGCCGGTCATCCCGGAGGACGACAAGTTCCGCCCCGACCGCAAGGCGGACATCGTCCAGCGCTTCCTCGCCTTGTCCGACGAGGCGACCGGCCCGGCGAGCTCGGGCGTCGGCGATTTTTCGCTCCTGGTCTGGCCGGAGAGCGCCTTCCCCTTCTTCCTCGAGCGCAATCCCGACGTGCTGGCCGCGATCGGCCGGCTTCTGCCGGCGACCACCACGCTGATCACCGGCGCCGCCCGCGCCGAGGTGCCGGACGACGGCAGCGCGCCGCGCTTCTACAATTCGATCCGCGTCATCACCGGCGACGGCCAGATCGTCGGCACCTACGACAAGGTCCACCTGGTGCCGTTCGGCGAGTTCCTGCCATGGCAGGCGCTGCTGGAGCGCCTCGGCTTCCGCCAGCTCACCCGCCTGATCGGCGGCTTCACCGCCGGCAGCGGGCCGAGGCTGCTGCTCCTGCCCGACGGCCTCAAGGTCGCGCCGATGATCTGCTACGAGGCGATCTTCCCCGGAGCGGCCGAGGTGCCGGGCCAGCGTGCCGACGCGCTCGTCAACGTCACCAACGACGCCTGGTTCGGCGACACGCCGGGGCCGCGCCAGCACTTCGCCCAGGCCCGCGTGCGGGCGGTCGAGGAGGGCCTGCCGCTTGTCCGCGCGGCCAACAACGGCATCTCGGCGATCGTCGATCCGTATGGGCGAATCACCGCGGATCTGCGGCTAGACGACACGGGCGTGGTCGACGGCTTACTTCCGCCGCCATTGCCGCAAACCCTGTTCGCAACCGCCGGAGAGCTAGCCGTGGCAGGGGTTTATGGGGCGTTGGCATTAACTCTTTTTGCGGGCTTTCGGCACCGCATTTGACTTTGGCAAAATGGCGAAACATCCTGCGCCGCGATAGCGGGAGGCGACGCCGGAGGAGGCGACCCTTCCGCTCTCTGTTTGCGGTGTAGTGCCTGTACGCTTCGCCGAATTGGTCGGCTGGTGAGGACCTTGCTTTCCATGAGCGCGAAAACCCCAAACCCCGTGGACCGCCACGTCGGAAGCCGCGTTCGCATGCGCCGCATGCTCTCCGGGATGAGTCAGGAGAAGCTAGGCGATGCCCTGGGCATCACGTTCCAGCAGGTGCAGAAATACGAGAAGGGCACGAACCGCATCGGCGCGAGCAGGCTGCAGCAGATCTCGCGCGTGCTCGGCGTTCCGGTCGGCTTCTTCTTCGAGGATGCCGCCGGCGGCAGCGACGGGCCGGGTTCGGCCGGCTTCGCCGAGGCGGGCGGCGACTACGTCGCGGATTTCCTCGCCACCTCCGACGGGCTCGCGCTGACCAAGGCGTTCATCCGCGTGCGCGACCCCAAGGTCCGCCGCCGCCTAGTCGACCTCGTCGCGGCGCTCGCCGAGGCGTCCGATCGCAATTGAGCGAGCGCACTTGATTCCCGCGGCCGGTGCTGCCAAGGAGTGGCCCGGCCGCCTTCCGGCGGACATCCATTCGTCGGAGGGGGGTCAGCCCGGTGCCGCGCAAGGATTATCTCTTCACCAGCGAGTCCGTGTCCGAAGGACACCCGGACAAAGTCTGCGACCAGATCTCGGACGCCGTCCTCGACGCCTTCCTCGAGAACGACATCAAGCTCGGCATCGCCGATGACAGCGCGGTCAACACCCGCCTCGGCTGCGAGACCCTGACCACCACCAACAAGATCGTCGTCGCCGGCGAGGGCCGCGGCCAGTCGCCGCTGTTCGTCAAGCACGGCGACAAGGCGGTGGTGAACCGCGAGCTGATCACCCAGATCGCCCGCGACGTCGTCAAGGACATCGGCTACGACCAGGACGGCTTCTCGTCCTACGGCGCCGACGTCGAGGTGCTGCTGCACGGCCAGTCGCCCGACATCGCGATGGGCGTCGACGCCAAGAAGCACGCCAAGGGCGAGGACGAGGGCGCCGGCGACCAGGGCATGATGTTCGGCTTCGCCTGCACCGAGAGCGAGGTCTACGAGAAGGGCTCGTTCATGCCGGCCCCGATCTTCTTCGCGCACCGCATCCTGAAGGTGCTGTCGGAGAAGCGGCGCTCGGGCGAGATGCCCGACCTGCAGCCCGACGCCAAGAGCCAGGTCACCGTGCGCTATGCCGGCGGCAAGGCGGTCGGCACCACGAAGGTCGTGGTCTCGACCCAGCACAAGGCCGAGTCGCGCAACCGCCAGAAATACACCCCCGACATGGTGCGCGAGATGATCTCGGGCGCCGTCGCCTCGGCGCTGCCGAAGGGCTGGATGCCGGAGGAGGCGGCGAACTTCCTGGTCAACCCGACAGGCAACTTCGTGGTCGGCGGGCCGGACGGCGACTGCGGCCTCACCGGCCGCAAGATCATCGTCGACACCTATGGCGGCTACGCCCCGCACGGCGGCGGCGCCTTCTCGGGCAAGGACCCGACCAAGGTCGACCGCTCGGCCGCCTACGCCGCGCGCTACCTCGCCAAGAACGTCGTCGCCGCCGGCGTCGCCGAGCGCTGCACCATCCAGATCGCCTACGCCATCGGCGTGGCCGATCCGATGTCGCTCCTCGTCGACACCCACGGCACCGGCCAGGTCGACGAGGCCAAGCTGGAGAAGGCGCTGGCCGAGATCTTCCCGCTGCGCCCGACCAACATCCGCCGCAAGCTCCAGCTCAGCCGGCCGATCTACCGCCGCACCGCCGCCTACGGCCATTTCGGCCGCGCGCCGGAGAGCGACGGCGGCTTCTCGTGGGAGCGCACCGACCTCGTCGACGAGATCAAGCGCGCCGTCGCCTGACGAGGGCGAAGGAGATGCCGGGGCGAGTGCCACGGCGCTTGGTACGGCCATGCTGACCTCTCCGTCATGGCCGGGCTTGTCCCGGCCATCTCCGACTTCCTTCGGCTTCGGACGCCGCAAACGCGTGGATGCCCGGCCCAAGAGCCTGTGCCCGGGCGCGCGCAAGCGCGGCCCGGGTGCCGGGCATGACGGACAGGGGCCGAGCCGAGCCGTCCTTCCTTTCTGATGGCTGCGGACGACCTTGGCGGCCGCGCCTTCTTCGGCCGCCGCAAGGGCAAGAAGCTCCGCCCCGCCCAGAGCGAGCGCCTCGCGCATCTTCTGCCGGCGCTCAGCCTCTCCCTCGACGCGCCGTCGCCGGCCGACCTCCGCACGCTGTTCCCGGTGCCGGTTTCGGCGATGCGGCTCGAGATCGGCTTCGGCGGCGCCGAGCACCTGCTGCACGAGGCCGCGGCGCGGCCCGACATCGGCTTCGTCGGCATCGAGCCGTTCGTCAACGGCATGGCCAAGGCCCTCGCCGGCATCGAGGCCGGCGGCCTCCGTAACGTGCGCCTGAGCGGCGCCGAAGCCAGCGCGGTGCTCGACTGGCTGCCGCCGGCCGGCCTCGATCGCGTCGACCTCCTCTATCCCGACCCGTGGCCGAAGCAGCGCCACTGGAAGCGCCGCTTCGTCTCGGCCGACAACCTCGCCCGTCTCGCCCGCGCGCTGCGGCCGGGCGGGGAATTCCGCTTCGCGAGCGACATTCCGAGCTATGTCGAGTGGACACTGCGCCACGCGGCTCATTGTCCGGACTTTTCATGGCAGGCGGAGCGCGCCGACGACTGGCGTCGCCCCTGGCCCGGCTGGGCCGGCACCCGCTACGAGGCCAAGGCGCTCCGCGAGGGGCGGGTGCCGACCTACCTGACCTTCCGGCGGCGGTGAGGCGACGCCATGCCCACCATTGCCATGTTCTACGGCATTGCCATCCGGATGTATTTCGATGACCACCCGCCACATCTTCACGCCCAGTACGGCAAGGCACGGGCTCTGCTCCGGCTCGCTGACGGAGCCGTGATCGCCGGGGAACTCCCGCCGACGGCGCTGCGCCTGGTAAGGGAATGGATGCTGGCGCGCCGTGGCGAACTGGAACAGAATTGGCGCCGTGCTCTGGCACACCAGGAGTTGGAAAAGATTGCCGGACCAGATGCAGACGATTGACTTTCCGATGATCGACGTGCTGCGTCTGCGCGCGCTCGAAGGCCATCGCCTGTGGGTGCGCTTTTCCGACGGCACCGAGGGGGTTCGCGACTTCGCCGATATCCTCCAGGCGAGTGGGCCGATGGTGGAGCCGCTGAAGTCGCCGGCCTATTTCGCGCGCGTGTTTGTCGAGATGGGCGCGCCGACCTGGCCGAATGGGTATGACCTCGATCCGATCAACCTCTACATGCAGATGCGTGCGGCGGGCCAGCTTTCGCGGCCTGCGGCCGAATAGCCGCGCCTACGCCATCGCCGCGATCACCCGCAGGAAGGCTGCGCCGTAGCGCTCCAGCTTGGCGGCGCCGACGCCCGGCACCTCGGCCATCTGCTCGCGGCCGCGCGGGCGGCGGCGCGCCATCTCGCGGAGCGTCGCGTCGTGGAACACCACATAGGGCGGCACGCCCTGCTCGCGGGCGAGGCGGAGCCGCTCGGCACGGAGCGCCTCGAACAGCGGGCGGTCCGCGGCGGGAAGCTCCTCGGCGGCCGCGCCGCGGCGGGCGCGGGCGATGCCGGCGGCCACCGCCCTGGCAGCACGGTCGCGGCGCATCGCGATCCGGCGCTCGCCCCGCAGGATCGCGCGGGCGCCCTCGCCGAAGGTGAGCGCGCCATAGGCCTCGTGGTCGACCGCGATCACGCCGGCGGCGGCGAGCTGGCGGATCACCGAGCGCCACGCCCGCTGGTCGAGGTCGGCGCCGACGCCGAACGTGGGCAGCCGGTCGTGGCCGGCGGCGCGCACCTTGTCGGTATCGCTGCCGAGCAGCACGTCGATGACATGGGCGGCGCCGTAGCGGGCGCCGGTGCGGTGGATCGCCGACAGCGCCTTCTGCGCCGCCACCGTCGCGTCCCAGGTCTCCACCGGGCTCAGGCAGGTGTCGCAATTGCCGCACGGCTCGGCCAGCGCCTCGCCGAAATGGCCGAGCAGCACCTGCCGCCGGCAGCCCGCGGTCTCGCACAGCGCGAGCAAGGCATCGAGCTTGGCATGCTCGACCCGCTTGACCTCGGCGGGGGCGGCCCCCTCGTCGATCATCCGGCGGCGCTGGACCACGTCGGTCAGGCCGTAGGCCATCCACGCCTCGGCCGGCAGGCCGTCGCGTCCGGCGCGGCCGGTCTCCTGCGAATAGGCCTCGATCGAGGCCGGCAGGTCGAGATGGGCGACGAAACGCACGTCGGGCTTGTCGATGCCCATGCCGAAGGCGATCGTCGCCACCACGACCACGCCGTCCTCGCGGAGGAAGGCGTCCTGCGCCGCGTCGCGCGCGGCCTGGGCGAGGCCGGCATGATAGGGCAGGGCGCGGCGGCCCTGGCCGGCGAGCCATGCGGCGACGTCCTCGACCTTCTTGCGGCTCAGGCAATAGACGATGCCGCTCTCGCCATCGCGTCCGCGGAGAAACTCGCCGAGCTGGCGGCGGCTGCTCTCCTTCTCGACGATCTCGTAGCGGATGTTGGGCCGGTCGAAGCTCGAGACGAACTCGCGGGCCTCCGCGAGGCCGAGTCGGACGCGGATGTCGGCGCGGGTCTCGGGATCGGCGGTGGCGGTGAGGGCGAGGCGCGGCACGCCGGGGAACAGCGCGCCGAGCCGGGCGAGGCCGAGATATTCGGGCCGGAAATCGTGGCCCCACTGGCTGACGCAATGGGCCTCGTCGATCGCGAACAGCGCGAGCGGCGTGCGCGCCAGCATGGCGAGGAAATTGTCGCCGAGGAGCCGCTCCGGCGTGACGTAGAGGAGGTCGAGCGTGCCCTCGCGCAGCGCCCGGAAGGTGCGGCTCGCCTCCTCGGGCGCGATCGCCGAGTTCAGCGCCGCGGCATCGACGCCGAGCTGGCGCAGCGCCTCGACCTGGTCGCGCATCAGCGCGATCAGCGGCGAGACCACGATGCCGACGCCGTCGCGGCAGAGCGCCGGGAGCTGGTAGCACAGCGACTTGCCGCCGCCGGTCGGGAGCACCACCACGCCGTCGCCGCCCCGGACGACGTGGCGCACCACGTCCTCCTGGATGCCGCGAAAATGCTCGTGGCCGAAAACGCTCTTCAGCAGCGCGGCCGGGTCGCGGGGCAAATGACGACTCGCGTCGATGGGTGATGAACGCGGTGTAGCGCCGGCCGCCCCTAGGCGCCACCCGCTTCGGGGCCGGCGCCGGCGACATAGCGGCCGAGCCCCGCCGCGAGCGCGTCGAAGGCGAGGCGAATGCGGCGGACCCCGCGCAGGTCCTCGTGCACCGCGAGCCAGATGCCGAGCGCGAAGGACAGACGGCTCGCCAGCACCGGCACCAGCGCCTCGTCGCGCCGCGCGATGCCGGCCTGACAGACGCCGATGCCGAAGCCGGCGCGGAGCGCCGCGAGCTGAGCGAGATCACTGTCGGTGCGGAGCGCGAAGAGGTCGCGCATGAGCGTCAGGCCGCGCTCGCGGAGCGCCGCCGCCGAGGCGCTGTTGCGGTCGAAGCCGATGATGGCGTGGCGGGCGGCGAGATCGTCGAGATCGGCCGGCACGCCGTGGGCGGCGAGGTAGCGGCGATGGGCATAGAGGTGGAGTGCGACGGTCCCGATGTGACGGACGACCAGCGCGTCCTGCGTCGGTTCGATCATGCGGACGGCGATGTCGGCGTCGCGGCGGAGCAGGTCCGCGGTGCGGTTCGACAGCACCAGCTCGACCGCGATCGCGGGATGGCGCTCGCGGAAATCGGCGAGGATCGGCGGCAGCACCTCGGCGCCGACCATCTCGCTCGCGGTGATGCGGACGGTGCCGCGGGCCTCGCCGCGGCCGCCCGAGGCGGTCCGCTCCAGCGCCGCGGCGGCCGCTGCCATCGCCTCGGCGTGGGGCCGGAGCTCGAGCGCCGTCTCAGTCGGCCGCAGCCCCTGGGGCGAGCGGGTGAAGAGCGGCTGGCCCAGCGCCGCCTGCAGCGCGTCGATGTGGCGGCCGACGGTCGGCTGGGTCAGGCCGAGCGCCCGCGCTGCCCCCGACAGGCTGCCATGGTCGAGCACGGCGAGCAGCGAGCGGTAGTGGCTCCAGTCGAGGGCGGCCGGCCGCAGGATCATATGAAAACGTATATCAACTGTACGATCTTCGCCAATTTCAAATATCCGGCGTGCCCGCCATCCTCTCGTCGTTCGCAGCCAGAGGAGACGGTCATGACGAACGCGGCAGGGAAGACGGCGCTGGTCATCGGCGCGACCGGGGGCATCGGCGGCGAGGTGGCACGGAGCCTCCTCGCGCATGGCTGGCACGTCCGCGCGCTGCATCGCCGGCCGGAGCAGGCCGCCGCCACCGCGGGCCTTCCGGCCGCGGTGGCGTGGGTCGCGGGCGACGCGATGGACGGCGAGGCGGTCCTCGCCGCCGCGACCGGCGCCGACGTCATCGTCCATGCCGCCAACCCGCCGGGCTATCGCAACTGGAAGGGCCTCGCCCTGCCGATGCTCGACCATTCCATCGCCGCCGCCGAAGCGGCCGGGGCGCGGCTGGTGCTGCCCGGCACGGTCTACAATTTCGGCCCCGATGCGTGGCCGCGGCTCGGCGAGGATTCGCCGCAGCATCCGCGCACCCGCAAGGGCGCCATCCGGGTCGAGATGGAGCGGCGCATCGAGGCTGCCGCCGGCCGTGGCCGCATGCGCGCGCTGATCGTCCGCGCCGGCGACTTTTTCGGTCCCCGCGCCACCGCCAACAGCTGGTTCGCCCAGATCGTGAAGCCCGGCCGGCCGCTCGCCGCCGTGACCTATCCCGGCCGCCGCGACGCCGGCCATGCCTGGGCCTATTTGCCCGACCTCGCCGAGACCATGGTGCGGCTGGTCGAGCGCGAGGCCGAGCTGCCGGCCTTCGCCCGCTTCCACTTCCGCGGCCATTGGTTCGAGCATGGCGTCGACCTCGCCGACGCCGTCCGCCGGGTCGGCGGGCGCCCGGCGGCGCCGATCCGCCGCTTCCCCTGGGTCGCGGTCTATGCCGGCGCGCCCTTCGTCACGCTGTTCCGCGAGCTCCTGGAGATGCGCTACCTCTGGAAGGAGCCGCTCGCGCTCGACAATGCGCGCCTCGTCGCCTTCCTCGGCGAGGAGCCGCACACCCCGCTCGACAAGGCGCTGCGCGCCACCATGGCCGGCCTCGGCGCCATGCCGGCCGCGGCGTGACGCGGGCTCCTTGTCATGCCCGGCCTTGGGCCGGGCATCCACGAGTTCGCAGCCGCTGCAGGACGTCACGGATGGCCGGGACAAGCGCGGCCATGACGGCCAAAGCGGCGCGGAAATCCTACTCCGCGGCCTCTTTGCCCGCCGGCGGATACCACCGGATCGCGGTCTTGAGGTTGTCGCGATAGGCGTCCTGCCAGTCGGTCGCGGCATCGGCGTGGAAGGTGCCGCTGCGGGCGCTCCAATAGACCGAGGGGTCGCTCGCGCCGGGCGGCAGCGCGCCGGTCTCGGCGAAGGCCCGCGCCGCCAGGAGCAGGGCGCGGCGCGTCCGCGCGATCATCTGGTCGCTCGGGCCGAGATGCTCGAACGCGTGGTCGGTGATCGCGCCCATGCTCTCGGTGATCGCCTGGTCCTGGAGCGTGATGCCGTCGATGCCGGTGTAGATCTCGTTGCGCTCCTGGGCGGCGCGGTCGATCAGCCAGTCGTTGCCGGGATTGGCCGCGGCGCGCCAGCGGCCGTACCAGCCGGTGTCGTTCGGCAGGTATTCCAGCGGGTCGGTGCCGGCCATCTTGTGCCCGTTCTTCATCGGCCACTGGGCGAAGTTGCCGACCTCGCCCGCGCCGCCGGTCACCTTGATCATCATGGTGTGGGTGTCGTCCATCGGCACCCAGGCGTTGGCGACGACGCGCTTGCCGAACTCGGTGTTGGGCGTCTGCGTCCAGAACGGGAACAGGAAATTCGCGATGCGCCACGAGATCCGCCCGTCGGGGTCGTGGCGATAGGCGCCGTAGGTCGTGCCCCAGGGCGCCTGCGCCACCTTGTATTCGGGCGCCCGGTTGACGACCGCGTGGTACATCGGGTGCTCCGGCCCGAGGTCGTCGCCCCCGACCGAGCCGGCATGCAGGAAGCCGAGATGCGAGGTGTCGATGTCGCCCTCGAGGCCCTGCAGCCAGTTGCACGCGCGCTGGAGGATGCTGATGTTGGCCGGCCCCTCAGGCAGCAGCGTCACCTCGAAATCGGGGAGCGGCGGCACGTCGGCGCGGCTGCCCATGTAGACCCAGATGAGGCCGGCGCGCTCGGCCACGCGATAGGCCTTGGCGCGGACCTTGTCCTTGAACTGCTGGTGCTCCGGCACGCTCGGCATGTCGACGCAGGCGCCGGTCACGTCGTACTTCCAGCCATGGTAGACGCAGCGGATGCCGTCCTCCTCGTTCCGCCCGATGACGAGCGAGGCGCAGCGATGCGGGCAGCGATGGTCCATCACCCCGACGCGCCCTGAGCTGTCGCGAAAGGCCATCAGCTTCTCGCCGAGCAGCATCAGCCGCATCGGCGCGCCATCGGCCTCGACCTCGGACGACAGCGCCGCCGGCATCCAGAACTGGCGCATGAACTCGCCCATGACGGTGCCGGGCCCGACCCAGAGAAGATCATCGCTGTCGCTCGTGCCGGCCATGGCCGCGTCCTTGCCTGTTGTGCAGTCAACAACAGGATAGCGCGCCGAGAACGGACATAAAAGAGGCCGATGGGACGCGGACCGAGCGATGTCATGAAGCGGGACCCCAGGCGAGCGACCCGGGACGACTTGTCGGCGATCGAGTCGATCGTTGGTGACGCGTATTCCAAGTACCTGACCCGTATCCGTCTGAAGCCGGAACCTTTTCGCGCCGACTATGGCGTGCTGATCGACCGGGGCTGCCTCTATGTCGCCGAACGAGACGGCATCGTACGGGGCATCCTCGTGTTGATCCCGCAGGCCGATGCGATGCTCCTCGACAACGTCGCGGTCGCTCCCGTTGCGCAGGGCACGGGCCTCGGCCGAAGCCTCCTGGAATTCGCCGAGCGTGCCGCCCTCGCGGCGGGCTATCGGTCGATCAGGCTCTATACGAACGAGGCAATGATCGAGAACCTCGCCCTCTACTCGCGCATCGGCTACGCCGAAACGCATCGGGTCGAGGAGAAGGGGTTGCGGCGCGTTTACATGGTCAAGGCGTTGGCCTGAGTTGCCTACACGGCCGTCGCCATTCTAGCCTGCCGCGCCAACGGACAGGGAGGAGCGGCATGGCGGCGGATCTCGCGGGGAAGGTGGCGTTCGTCACGGGGGCAGCGTCGGGGATCGGGCGGCAGTCGGCGCTGGCGTTTGCCGCCGCCGGGGCCAAGGTCGCGGTCGCCGACATCGCCGAGGAGGGCGCGGCCGAGACCGTCAAGCTGATCCAGGGCAAGGGCGGCGAGGCCCGCTTCTTCCGCTGCGACGTTGCGGATACGAACAGCGTGCAGGCCGCGATCAAGTCCGTGGTCGACGCCTACGGATCGCTCGACTGCGCCCACAACAATGCCGGCATCCTCGGCACGCCGGGCGATTTCGACAGCTACGACGAGGCGCTGTTCGACCGCGTCATCCGTATCAACCTGACCGGCGTCTTCCTCTGCATGAAATACGAGCTGCAGGTGATGAAGCGCCAGGGCCGCGGCGCCATCGTCAACACTGCCTCGGTCGCGGCCATCCTGGCCTCGCCGGGCCTGCCCTCCTACAACGCGTCGAAGCACGCCGTCGTCGGCCTGACCAAGAGCGCCGCGGTCGGCTACGCCAAGGCCGGCATCCGGGTGAACGCGGTCTGCCCCGGCTTCATCGACACGCCGATGACCCGCCACGGCTTCGGTCCGATCGACGTCGAGGCCCGCGGCGCCGAGCTCCATGCCACCGGCAAGGTCGGCAAGCCCGAGGAGGTCGCCGCGGTCGTGGTGTGGCTCTGCACCGACGCGGCCTCGCTCGTCACCGGGGTCGCGCTCCCGGTCGATGCCGGCTGGACCATCACGACCTGAGGAGCGCCGCGGCCGTCATTGCGAGGAGCACGGCGACGAAGCAATCCAGGCGCGGCAAGCGCCAGCGCGTGGGGCCCTGGATTGCTTCGCTTCGCTCGCAATGACGGTGGACGTGGCAGCTCCGAATTGAGGCCGAGCCCTGAGGCGCGTGCACGCGACAGATGAAATCGAGGATCGCATCATGAAAGCAGCCGTGTTCCGCGCGGTCGGCCAGCCGCTCTCGGTCGAGACCGTGCCCGACCCGACGCCGAAGCCCAACGAGGTCGTGTTCAAGGTGCGCCGCTGCGGCATCTGCGGCAGCGACCTTCACATCACCGAGTTTCCCCACGCCGTCGGCCGCGTGCTCGGCCACGAATATGCCGGCGAGGTGGTCGAGGTCGGCCGCGAGGTGAAGAACGTCAGGGTCGGAGACCGCGTCGCGGCGATGCCGGTCACCGGCTGCGGCCATTGCTCGTGGTGCCTCGCCGGCGAGCCGTCGTGGTGCGAGAACCGCGACCTCCGCGGCGGCGGCTACGGCCAGTACGCCACCGCGACCGGCATCGAGTGCGTGCCGCTCCCGCCCGACCTCTCGATGGAGGACGGCGCGCTGATCGAGCCCCTCTCGGTCGGCCTTCACGGCGTCGACCTCGCCGAGCTGAAGCCCGGGGCGAAGACGCTCGTGATCGGCGCCGGGCCGATCGGCCTCGCCACCGCCTATTGGCTCCAGCGCTTCGGCGTGCCGAAGATCGCCGTGACGGCGCGCTCGCGCCAGCGCGAGGGGCTGGCCATGGAGATGGGCGCGACCGCCTTCGTGCCGTCCTCCGACCATCTCGACCAGGATGTCCAGGACGCGCTCGGCGGCAAGCCCGACGTCGTGTTCGAGTGCGTCGGCGCCAAGGGCCTGATCGACCAGTCGGCCAAGCTGGTGAAGCGCCACGGCACCGTGGTCGTGCTCGGCATCTGCTGGACCGAGGACAAGTTCGATCCGTTCGTGCCGCTGAATGCCGAGGTCCGCATCCAGTTCTCGGCCTTCTACGGCCGCAAGGACTTCGAGATCTCCGCCGGCGCGCTCGCCGCCGGCCACGACGCCCCGCGCAAGATGATCACCGACGGCGTCGGCCTCGCCGGCCTTCCCGCCGCCTTCGAGGCGCTGCGCGAGCGCACCACCCAGTGCAAGGTGATGGTCGACCCCTGGGGGTGAGACCTCGTAGGGTGGGCATCGCGGGGGGCAATGCCCCGCCATTAACCACCCCTTAACCAATTAAACACTCATTAATACCGCGGCGCTTCGCCGTGGGATTCGCGTGCATGTCCGTCACTGCCGAGGCCGTCGCCGCCCGCCCCAATGTCCGCTTTCGCGGCCGTTCGTTCATGGCGCTGGTGCTGGCGCCGGAGCCGCCGGTGGCGGACTGGCTTGCCGAGTTCGACCGGCTCTTGCAGCGCTCGCCGGGCTTCTTCGTCGGCAAGCCGGTGGTGATCGACGTGTCCGGCCTGCCGCACGACCGGCCGACCCTGGTCGACCTGATGACCGAGCTCGGCCAGCGCAACATCCGGGTGCTCGGCCTCGAAGGGGTCGAGGCTTTCAAGCTCGGCGCCGATGCCCGCGGGCTGCCGCCGATCATGAACGGCGGCCGCGATTCCGCGCTGCCCGAGCCGGCCGCCGCTTCCACGGCCGCACCGGCCGCGGCTCCCGCCGTCGCCGCCAACGACACCGCGCCGCCGATCGTCGCCGAGCACGCCCCGCCGGCCTTCATGCTGGTCGAGGATTCGGTGCGCTCCGGCCAGGCGCTCTACTTCCCGCAAGGCGACGTGACCGTGGTCGGCTCGGTCGCCTCGGGCGCCGAGATCATCGCCGGGGGCTCGATCCACGTCTACGGGACGCTGCGCGGCCGCGCCATCGCCGGCGTCGCCGGCAATCCGGCGGCCCGCATCTTCTGCCGCAAGCTCGAGGCCGAGCTGGTGGCGATCGACGGACTCTATCGCACCGCCGACGATATCGCTGCGGGCCTGCGCGGCCACGCCGTCCAGGTACGGCTCGACGGCGATTCCATCGTGGTGGCGGAACTGAACTGATTGCGGACAGGGGTGAGGGAGATGGCAGAAGTCGTAGTCGTGACCTCCGGCAAGGGTGGCGTCGGCAAGACGACCTCGACCGCCGCGCTCGGCGCGGCGCTGGCCAGGGACGGCGACAAGGTCGTCGTGGTCGATTTCGACGTCGGGCTGCGCAACCTCGACCTCGTGATGGGCGCCGAGCGGCGCGTGGTCTACGACCTCATCAACGTGGTCAACGGCGACGCCAAGCTCGCCCAGGCCCTGATCCGCGACAAGCGCAACGAGAATCTCGCGCTTCTCCCGGCCTCGCAGACCCGCGACAAGGACTCGCTGACGCCCGAGGGCGTCGCCCGCGTCATCGGCGAGCTCCGGGAAAAATTCGACTGGGTGATCTGCGACAGCCCGGCCGGCATCGAGCGCGGCGCGACGCTGGCGATGCGCCACGCCGACGTCGCGGTCATCGTCACCAATCCCGAAGTCTCGGCGGTGCGCGATTCGGACCGCATCATCGGCCTGCTCGATTCCAAGACCGAGAAGGCCGAGAAGGGCGAGAAGATGGAGAAGCTCCTCCTCCTCACCCGCTACGACGCCGCCCGCGCCCAGCGCGGCGAGATGCTGAAGACCGAGGATGTGCTGGAGATCCTGTCGATCCCGCTGCTCGGCATCATCCCGGAGAGCCAGGAGGTGCTGCGTGCCTCCAATCTCGGCACGCCGGTGACCCTGGCGAACACGAGCAGCGCCCCCGCGAAGGCCTATTTCGACGCCGCCCGGCGGCTCCGCGGCGAGGCGGTGACGATGGCGGTTCCGGCCGCCAAGAAGAGCTTGTTCGGGATGTTGTTCGGACGGAGGGCCGCTGCATGAATCTGCTCAGCCTGTTCGGCCGGCGCGCCACCGCGCCGGTGGCGCGCGAGCGGCTGCAGATCCTGCTCGCGCACGAGCGCGCGGCCGTCCGCGGCGGACCCGACCTCGTCGGCATGCTGCGCGAGGAGATCCTGGCGGTGATCGCCCGGCACATCGCGATCGACCCCGACAAGGTCCAGGTCAAGATGGACCGCGGCGACTCGGTCTCGATGCTCGCCGTCGACATCGAGGTGCCGAACCCCGGCGACCAGCGCCCCGCCGCGGCGTAGAGACCCTCTCCCGCTTGCGGGAGAGGGCGGCTCATCGCGAAGCGGTGAGCCGGGTAAGGGGCGCAGTTCAAGGCCCTCACCCGTCTCGCGCCGTCGGCGCGAGCCACCTTCTCCCGCAAGCGGGAGAAGGGAAGGAGCCCTTATTCCTGGAAGGCCTCTTCGCGGGTGGTGCGAACCTGGGGCAGCACGATCAGCGCCAGCAGGAACACCGCGAACGCCAGCAGGACCGCCGAGATCGGCCGGGTCAGGAACACCGACGGGTCGCCGTTCGAGATCACCAGCGTGCGGCGAAGGTTCTCCTCCATCAGCGGCCCGAGGATGAAGCCGAGGAGGAGCGGCGCCCCCTCGATGCCGAGCTTGGCGAAGAAATAGCCGCCGATCGCGCAGATCGCCGTCAGCATCACCTCGAAGGTCGAGCTGTGGATGGTGTAGACGCCGACGCAGATGAACAGGAGGATGCACGGGAACAGCAGGCGATAGGGGATCTGCAGCAGCTTCACCCACATGCCGATCAGCGGCAGGTTGATGATGACCAGCATCAGGTTGCCGATCCACATGCTGGCGGTCATGCCCCAGAACAGGTCGGGCCGCTCCTTGATGAGGAGCGTGCCGGGCGCCATGCCCTGGATGATCATCGCGCCCATCATCAGGGCCATCACCGGGGTCGCCGGCAGGCCGAGGGTGAGGAGCGGGATGAACGAGGTCTGGGCGCCGGCGTTGTTGGCCGATTCCGGCCCGGCGACGCCCTCGATCGCGCCGTTGCCGAAACGCGAGGGGTCCTTCGCGATCTTCTTCTCTAGCGTGTAGGACGCGAACGCCGCGAGCACCGCGCCGCCGCCCGGCAGGATGCCGAGGAGCGAGCCGAGCCCGGTGCCGCGCAGGACCGCCGGCCAGGCGCGCCGGAACTCCTCGCGGTTCGGCCACAGCGTGGTGATCTTCTGCGTCACCACGGTGCGGTCGCCGGTCGGGTTCTCGAGGTTGCCCATCATCTCGGCGAAGCCGAACAGGCCGAGCGCGAGCGGCAGGAAGTTCATGCCGTCGTAGAAATCGGGGATGCCGAAGACGTAGCGCGGCACGCCGCTCGTCACGTCGGTGCCGATCATCCCGAGCAGGAGCCCGAGAAAGACCGCGGCGCTCGCCTTCAGCACCGAGCCGCGCGCCAGCACCACCGCGGCGACCAGGCCGAGCGTCATCAGCGAGCAATATTCGGGCGAGGCGAAGTCGTTGGAGAAGGCGGCGAGCGCGGGGGCGAAGGCGGCGAGGAAGACAGTGCCGACGCAACCGGCGAAGAACGAGCCGAGCGCCGCCGTCGCGAGGGCGGCGCCGGCGCGGCCCTTCTGGGCCATCTTGTAGCCGTCGATACAGGTGACGACCGATGACGCCTCCCCCGGCAGATTGACCAGGATCGCCGTGGTCGAGCCGCCATACTGGGCGCCGTAGTAGATGCCGGCGAGCATGATCAGCGAGGTCACCGGCGGCATGCCGTAGGTGATCGGGAGCAGCATCGCGATCGTCGCGATCGGCCCGATGCCGGGCAGCACGCCGATCAGCGTGCCGAGCAGGCAGCCGATCAGGCAGAACAGGAGGTTCAGCGGCGAGGCGGCCTGGCCGAAGCCGAGCGCGAGGTGGTGCAGGAGATCCATCACTGCCACCGCGGCCAGATGTCGAGGTACTGGTTGAGGCCGTAGATGAACACCACGACCGCGAACACCGCCATGCCGAGGCTGAGCGCGATCGCCTCCTTCCAGCGCATGTCGCGGGCGGCGAGCGAGGCCAGGCCGACGCAGAGGATCGTCGCGATCACGAGGCCGAGCCGCTCGATGGTGAGGCCGAAGGCGACGATCGCGAACAGCACGAAGAAGTTCGAGCGCAGGCCGGGCCGCTCGACCTTCGGCCCCTCGATCGCGATCGAGCGCCAGAACAGGATGGCGGCGAAGCCGAGGAGGATGATGCTCAGCATCCAGGGCAGGAAGCCCGGCCCCATCGCCTCGGGACTGCCGATCCGAAGGTCGCGGCCGAACCACAGCCCGCAGGCGCCGAAGAAGCCGAAGATGGAGCCGCTCCAGAACTCCTGCGGGCTCCTGATCCTGATCGCGGGCATGTCCCGTCTTCCTCCCATCGCGCCGCGCTTGCTCGCGTGCCACGCGCTGCCCGCACGGCGAAGCAGCGAAGATTATGTGGAGGGTCTTAAGGCAAATCCGTCGTTCTTGGAAAGGGCGGCCGCCGCGCGGTATCGACAAGCGCAGCTTGAGACTGCAAGATCGCCTGAAAATGAGTGAGGATGCCGAAGCGGCGTCCATTCTGCAGGGAGGGAAAGACGGCCGGGCCGGTGGAGCCGGGGCCGATAGACTGCAATTTCACGGGTCCGAGCGCGCCGCCGGGCGTCGCGCGCGGCCGAGGCCCGCCGCCGATCGGCGGCGCGGCGGTCGGGGCGTGACGCCGAGCGGCACGTTGCGGTCTTCGGAAAGGACGATGCCCGGACGGAAGCCGGAGGGGGAGGGCGATCCGACAGGAAGCCGTCTCGCTCCAGCCTTGCGCTGGAGGACGGCCGCCCCTCCAGCCACACCGCGGAACCGGCGGCCACGGCAACGACGGAGGAAAAGCAAGATGGGTCTCTCTCGGCGTGAACTGCTGCTCGCGGCGGCGGCCGCCCCGCTCGCCGGCTCGGCGCTCGCAGGGCCGGCGTTCGCCGCGGACTACCCGGCGCGGCCGATCACGACGGTCTGCCCGTTCGAGGCCGGCACCGGCGCCGACATCTGGGTGCGCTATTTCGCCGACGAGCTGTCGAAGCTGTGCGGCAAGCCGGTCATCACCGACAACAAGCCCGGCGCCCAAGGGACCATCGCGACCACGGAGGTCGCCCACGCCCGGCCGGACGGCTACACCATCTCGATCACCCCGGCGAGCTCGACGCTCGCGACCGCGGCGCATCTCTTCAAGCGCCTGCCGTTCGATCCGATGAAGGATTTCGACGAGATCACGACGATCGCCTCGCTGAGCTTCGTCTTCGCGGTCGACCCCAGCTCGCCGGCGAAGACCCCGGCGGAGCTGACGGAGGTCCTGAAGAAGAAGGGCGACAAGGCCCGCTTCGGCGAGAGCGCCAACACCGGCCTGGTCGCGGCCGAGCTCTACAAGCAGCGCGCCAACCTCCCCGGCCTGCAGCGCGTCCAGTACAAGGCCGTGTCCGACATGGCGCGCGACCTCGCCTCGGGCCAGCTCGACTTCATCTCGATCGACGCTACCTGGCTCATCGGTCAGGTCCGCGCCAACCGCATGCGCGCGGTGGCGCTGACCTCGAAATACGGCTCGAGCTCGTTCCCGGGCGTGCCGACGCTCGACAAGGCGGGCTTCCCCGGCTTCGACATCACGCCGTGGTGGGGCGTGATCGTGCCCCATGGCGTGCCGGCCCCGATCCAGAAGAAGCTGGTCGACTGGTTCAACGAGATCGTCGCCTCGAAGAAGACCAAGGACTTCCTGAATCGCGTCGCCGCGGATCCGTTGCCGGGCGACCCGCAGTCGTTCCGCAAGCTCCTGGTCTCGGAGACCGAGGCCTGGGGCAAGTACGTCAAGCTCGCCAACATCCCGACGCTGTAGCGCGCGATCCCGCCCCGCCTCCGTCATGGCCGCTCGGCCATGACGGAGGCCAAGGGATGCCGGTCCCGGACTATTGCTGCGGCGCAGGCGGCGGTGGCGGCGGGGCGCGATGGTGCACCACGTGATGATGGGTCACGTGGTGACGGTAGTGATGGTAGTGACGGTAGTAGTGATGGCGCGTGTGGGGCACGCCCGCGGCAGTCGCGACCGACGGTCCGGTCACCGCGCCGACGACGCCGCCCACGACCGCGCCGGGCGGCCCGGCGACGGCGCCGACCGCGGCTCCGGTTGCGGCGCCGCCGACCCGTTCCTCGGTCGTGGTGCATCCGGCCGCAGCCAGCGCGATCACCGCGGCCGCGCCCAAGAGAGCGAAGCTTTTCATCGATATGCCTCCGTCCGCGCACCCGCTCGGGCGGCTCCGACCGCGGCCGCCGGGCGCATGCGCGCTGCCCAGACAATCCCCGCCGCAACAACGCGCGGCGG
>DASZVN010000044.1:0-24896 GCA_035547055.1 Hyphomicrobiales bacterium | reverse complement strand
CGAGCGCCGCTCATTGCGCGGCGCTCGGCGCGACCCTGGCCCGGCTTCACGAAGCGGGCGCCGATTTCCCGCTCCGCCGCGCCAACGGGCTGACGGTGCCGCAGTGGCGGGTGCTCGCCGAATCGGCGGGCGGACGCGCCGACGAGGTGATCCCCGGCCTTGCCGGCTTCCTCGCCGGCGAACTCGCGGTGCTCCAGCAGGGCTGGCCGCGCGGCTTGCCGGAGGGCGTGATCCACGCCGACCTGTTCCCCGACAACGTGTTCTTCCTTGGCGAGCGGCTGTCGGGCCTGATCGACTTCTACTTCGCCTGCAACGACATCCTCGCTTACGACCTCGCGGTCTGCCTCAATGCCTGGTGCTTCGAGCCGGGCGGAGCGGCGTTCAACGTCACCAAGGGGAGGGGGCTGATCGCGGCCTATCACGCGGTCCGCCCGCTCGGCGGCGACGAGGTGGCGGCGCTGCCGCTCCTCGCCCGCGGGGCGGCGCTGCGCTTCCTCCTGACGCGGCTGGTCGACTGGCTCGCGGTCCGGCCGGGCGCGCTGGTCAAGCCGAAGGATCCGGTGGAATTCTGGAAGCGGGCGCGCTTTCACGGCGACGCCCGTTCGGTCGCGGCCTATGGATGGGAGCCGTGAGCGAGAGCGTGCAGATCTGGACCGATGGCGCCTGCTCGGGCAATCCCGGCCCGGGCGGCTGGGGCGCCTTGATGCGCTACGGCCTCCGCCAGCGCGAGCTGTCGGGCGGCGAGGCCTTGACCACCAACAATCGCATGGAGATGACGGCGGCGATCCGGGCGCTGGAGGCGCTGACCCGGCCCTCAACCGTCGACCTCCATACCGACTCGCAATATCTGCGCGGCGGCGTCACCGGCTGGATGGCCGCCTGGAAGAAGAACGGCTGGCGCACCGCCGACAAGAAGCCGGTGAAGAACCAGGACCTCTGGGAGGAGCTGGACCGGCTGCTCGCCCGTCACGACATACGCTGGCACTGGATCCAGGGCCATGCCGGCCACGTCGAGAACGAGCGTGCCGACGAGCTCGCTCGCGAGGGCATGAAGCCCTTCAAGGCGGCGCGGAAGCGGGCGCGGGCGGCGACGGAAGCGTCGTAGGCGAGCATCGGCTCTGCCGATGCCCGCCTCGTCCGGCAAGGCACGTGGGCCCGCTGCGCGCGTGCCCAACCTGCCAAGAATCAGAGCGCCTGCAGGATGCTCTCGGCGCCCGACACGGTGATCGACGAGGGTGCCTCCTCGATCGCGAGGTGCTTCACCACGCCGTCCTCGACGATCATGGCGTAGCGCTTGGAGCGGATGCCCATGCCGCCGCCCGAGGCGTCGAGCTCGAGGCCGACCGCCTTGGCGAAATCGGCGCTGCCGTCGGCGAGGAACTCGATGTCGCCGCCGCCGCTGGCCTTGGACCACGCGTCCATGACGAAGGCGTCGTTGACCGCGGTCACCGCCACCGCGTCGGCGCCCTTCTTCTTCAGGGCGGCGAAGTTCTCGATATAGCCCGGCAGATGCTTGCGGCTGCAGCCGGGCGTGAACGCGCCCGGGACCCCGAACAGCACCACCGTGCGGCCGCCGAACACGTCGCCGGTGCTCACCTGCTTCGGGCCTTCCGGTCCCATGGTGCGGAATTTCACGTCCGGAAGACGATCGCCGACCTTGATTGCCATGCCCTGACCCTCGCCTGTCCTGAAAGTTGCGGATGCCCGCGGCGGCTCCTCTTTAGGGCGACGTGGCGATTTCGTCGAGGGCGACCGGCACGCTGATCGCGGCATTGGCATCGGCGAGCACGAGGTCCGCTTCGCCGGTGGCCTGCTCCAGCGGCATCCGCCAGCGACCGGGACCGGCGCGGACGGGCACGCCCACGCCGGCGCCCGCTGCGAACAGCGTGGCATCCTCGGCCGGCGCAGCCGTCTCGGCGATCAAGGCGAGCTTTCCGCCGGCACGCTCGAGACGAACCGCCTTGACCGCAAGTGGCCCGGCGTCGCCGACCTTCGCCGCCTGCGGGACGCGGCCAGCGAAGCCTTCGAGCTTGGCCGCGGCGAATGCGTCGGGTGTCTCGTGCGGGTCGAGGTCCAGGCGCACCTTGCCCTCGACCGGAATGCACACTTTGCCGCAGACGGCGTAGCGGACGGTGCCGGCGAGGAGCGCGGGACGGCGGGGATCCTTCGGCGTCACCGCGAGCGGCAGGATCACGTCGTCGCGATAGCCGAAGGTGACGCCGTCCGCATCGGCAAAGCGCTGCGGCACGGGGTACGCGACGCGGACCGCGGCCACGTTGTCCGACGTCGACCAGTCGAACGCCGGTGGGGCGCCGCTTTCCCCGGGTGCCTTCCAATAGGTCTGCCAGCCGCGATCGAGACGGATCTCCAGGCCGGCCGCGTGCGTTCCATTTGCCGGAGGGCCGGCGATCAGTCGGACGGCGGAATGCTCGCCGGCGGCCCAGGGCGAGAGTGTCGCGGCCCGAGCGGCGTCAAGGCTCGAGGCGAGAGCGGCGCCAGCCAGTGCCACGATCGCCGCCCGTCTGGCGAGCGCAATGGCGACTGGCCCGGAACGTGCGTTGCTGCCCATCTTTCAAACCCTCCGAGCGGAGCCTAGACTCTCGTCATGACGACTTCGAAGCGGCGCAAAGAGCGCTCGCCATATCTCGATGGGCAGATGCTGATCGCCATGCCGACGATGCGCGACGAGCGCTTCGCCCGCGCCGTGATCTATTTGTGCGCCCATTCCGCGGAAGGCGCGATGGGGATCGTGATCAATCATCCCGTGAGCCATCTCCGCTTTCCGGACCTCCTGGTGCAGCTCGACATCATTTCCGAGGGCGAGGCGATCCGCCTGCCGCCCAAGGTCGAGGGACTTCACGTCCTCCGCGGCGGCCCCGTCGAGACCGGCCGCGGCTTCGTACTGCACTCCGCCGACGTGATGATCGAGAATTCGACGCTGCCGATCGACAACGGCATCTGCCTGACAGCGACTCTGGACATTCTGAAGGCGATTGCGGCGGGCCGCGGGCCCGGCAACGTCGTCCTCGCGCTCGGCTATGCCGGCTGGGCGCCCGGCCAGCTCGAGAGCGAGATCCAGGCCAATGGCTGGCTGCACTGTACCGCCGACACCGACCTGATCTTCGACCGCGCCGTCGAGACCAAGTACGAGCGGGCCCTCGGCAAGATCGGCATCGACCCCTCGATGCTCGCCTCCAGCGCCGGCCACGCCTGATCACGCTTTTGCGCGTAGTACGGTTCTATTCTGCTGGAACGAGTATCGAACCGCTCTCACGATGCGGGACCTGCAATCAGAATTGCGGGCTCGGTGGTCCCGCAGCCCGCGCGCGGATAGGCTCGTCGGGCGGGCCCAAGGGCCCGAGGGTGAGGGGCCGTGGAAGCATTCGTCTATAACAGTCTGCCGAGTCGCGTGATTTTCGGCGCGGGCATGCTGGCCCGGCTCGGCGCGGAGCTGGAGCGGCTCGGCTGCCGGCGCGCCTTCCTGCTGGCGACGCCCCAGCAGGAGAGCGTGGTGCGCGATCTTGTCTCGGCGCTCGGCGACCGTGCGGCGGGCATCTTCGCCGGTGCGGCCATGCACACGCCGGTCGACGTGACGGTGGCCGCGCTCGCGGCCTTCGAGGCGGCGGGCGCCGACTGCACGGTTGCCGTCGGCGGCGGCTCGACCACCGGGCTCGGCAAGGCGCTGGCGCTCCGCACCGACAAGCCGCAGGTCGTCATTCCCACGACCTATGCGGGCTCGGAGATGACGCCGATCCTCGGCCAGACCGAGGGCGGGCGGAAGACGACGCTGCGCTCGCCCAAGGTGCTGCCCGAGGTCGTGCTCTACGACGTCGACCTCACGCTCACCCTGCCGCCGGCGCTCTCGGCGACTTCCGGCATGAACGCGATCGCCCACGCGGTCGAGGCGCTTTACGCCGAGGATCGCAACCCCATCGTCTCGGTGATGGCGGAGGAGTGCATTGCCGCGCTCGGCCGCGCGCTGCCGAAGATCGTGGCCGATCCCGCCGACAAGGAGGCGCGCTCCGATGCGCTCTACGGCGCCTGGCTCGGCGGCACCTGCCTCGGCCTGATCGGCATGGCGCTGCACCACAAGCTGTGCCACGTCCTCGGCGGCAGCTTCGAGCTGCCCCATGCCGAGACCCACACCGTCGTCCTGCCCCACGCGCTCGCCTACAACGAGCCCGCCGCGCCCGCGGCGGCGGCGCGGATCGCCCGTGCGCTCGGCGCGGCCGATGGCGCCCAGGCGCTCTACGATCTCGCCAAGAAGCTCGGCGCGCCGACCAGCCTGAAGGCGCTGGGCATGCCCGAGAGCGGCATCGACAGGGCCGCGGACCTCGCGGTCGAAAATCCCTACTGGAATCCCCGGCCGCTTGACCGCGCGGCCATTCGTGGCCTTCTTGCCCGGGCCTGGGCGGGCGAGCGCCCCGCCGCCTGAGGAACGTCACGATATGGCCGAAGCCTTCATCTGCGACTATGTCCGCACCCCGTTCGGCCGCTATGGCGGCGCCCTGTCGGCGGTGCGCGCCGACGACCTCGCCGCCGTGCCGCTGAAGGCGCTGACGGAGCGGAACAGGGCGGTCGACTGGGACGCGCTCGACGACGTCTATCTCGGCTGTGCCAACCAGGCCGGCGAGGACAACCGCAACGTCGCCCGCATGGCGCTGCTGCTCGCCGGCCTGCCGGTGACCGTGCCGGGCGCGACGGTGAACCGCCTCTGCGGCTCCGGCATGGAGGCGATCGCGATGGCGGCGAGGGCGATCAAGGCCGGGGAGGGCGCGCTCTACCTCGCCGGCGGCGTCGAATCGATGTCGCGGGCGCCCTTCGTCGTGCCCAAGGCCGGCGCCGCCTTCTCGCGCGAAGCCGAGATCTACGACACCACGCTCGGCTGGCGCTTCGTCAACCCGAAGATGCGCCAGCAATACGGCGTCGACTCGATGGCCGAGACCGGGGAGAACGTCGCCGCCGACTACGGCATCGCCCGCGCCGACCAGGACGCCTTCGCGCTGCGCTCGCAGCAGCGCGCCGCGGCGGCGCAGAAGAGCGGCCGCCTCGGCAAGGAGATCGTCGCCGTGGCCGTGCCGGGCCGCAAGGGCGCGGTCACGATGGTCGAGCAGGACGAGCATCCTCGCCCCGACACGACGCTGGAGGGGCTCGCCAAGCTGCCGACGCCGTTCCGCAAGGACGGCACCGTCACGGCCGGCAACGCCTCCGGCATCAATGACGGCGCCGCCGCGCTGATCGTCGCCTCGGAGGAGGCCGCACGGCGGCACGGGCTGAGGCCGCTGGCGCGCGTGATGGGCGCCGCGACCGCCGGCGTGCCGCCGCGCATCATGGGCATGGGCCCGGCCCCGGCCAGCCGCAAGCTGCTCCAGCGGCTCGGTCTCTCGGCCGGCGATGCCGACGTGATCGAGCTGAACGAGGCTTTCGCCAGCCAGGCGCTCGCGGTGCTGCGCGATCTCGGCGTCCCCGAGGATGGCGGGCACGTCAATCCCAACGGCGGCGCCATCGCCCTCGGCCATCCGCTCGGCGCCTCCGGCGCGCGGATCAGCGGCTCCGCGATCCTGGAGCTGCACGAGCGCGGCGCGGCGCGGGCGCTGGCCACGATGTGCATCGGCGTCGGCCAGGGCATCGCCACCATGTACGAGCGGGTGTGAACGCACACCGTCATTGCGAGGAGCGAAGCGGCGAAGCAATCCAGGGGTAGAGGCCGGTCTCTGGATTGCTTCGCTTTGCTCGCGATGACGAGAAGTGGGTGGGATTGATCCCGCGGCGGCGCGCGGCGATCATGGCGGCAAGGCCCCGGCGCGCACGGGGCGCTTGGGAGGATGCCATGTTCATCCGCAACGTCTGGTATATCGGAGCCTGGAGCGACGAGCTCGGCGAAGCGCCGCTGGCGCGGCGCATCTGCGGCGAGCCGATCGTGCTGTTCCGCGATCGCGCCGGCGCCGTCGGGGCGGTCTCCGACCGCTGCTGCCACCGCGCCGCACCGCTCTCGATCGGCGAGGTGGTCGAGGGTGGGCTGCAGTGCGGCTACCACGGCATGGTGTTCGACCGCGACGGGCGCTGCGTCCTGATCCCGGGCCAGGACCGCATCCCGGCGAACGCCCGCGTCCCGGCCTATCCGGTGGTCGAGCGGGACGACCTGATCTGGGTCTGGATCGGCGAGGCCGCCGCCGCGGACCCGGCGCTGATCCCGGACGTCTCCTATCATAACGACCGGGCGCACTGGCCGAACCGCCACAGCGCGGTCGACATCGCCGGCGACTATCTTCTGATGGTCGACAACCTGATGGACCTGACCCATCTCGGCTACGTCCACAAGAAGACCATCGGCGGCAACCCCGCCGCTCACGTCGGCGCCAAGATGGAGACGGTGCGGACCGAGCGCGGCCTGAAGTTCACCCGCTGGATGCTCGATTCGCTGCCGCCGCCGACCTACGTGAAGGCCTATGGCTTCAAGGGCCGGGTCGACCGCTGGCAGGAGTTCGAGCTGGTCGCGCCCTCGACCATTCTGCAATGGACCGGCGCCAAGGACGCCGGTACCGGCGCCTACGAGGGCAACCGCGCCGGCGGCTTCCAGTTCAAGGTGCTGCACGCGATCACGCCGGTGACCGAGAAGACCTGCCGCTATTATTTCGCGACCGCCAACGCCTGGGCGCCGGAGAGCGACGCCGCGAGCGCCCAGTTCTTCCGCGAGAGCGCCGCGACCTTCATGGAGGACAAGGCGGTGGTCGAGGCGCAGCAGGCGCGGCTCGATGAGTTCGGCGAGGACGGGCTGGTGCCGATCGTCTCCGACGTGGTGCGGGTCCAGATGCGCCGCATCATCGATGCCATGGCGACGCGCACGGCGCCGATCGCCGCGGAATAGGCTGCGGCTGCGGCGTCGTCATTGACGGCGGCGTCCGCGTCTCGTTTGATCGCGGCGTCGGCAGCGAGGAGCGAGGCGCGCCATGGATCTGTCTTTCACGCCTGAGGAAATCGCCTTCCGCGACGAGGTGCGAAGCTTCCTCCGCGACGCGCTGCCGCCGGCGATGCGCGACCGTATCGGCAACGGCCGCTCGCTCAAGAAGGACGATTACGTCGCCTGGCAGCGGACGCTGAACGCCAAGGGCTGGGCGGTGCCGCAATGGCCGGTGGAATGGGGCGGCACCGGCTGGGATGCGGTCAGGCTTTACATCCTGCTCGAGGAAATCCAGCTCGCCGGTGCGCCGCCGCCTTTGCCGTTCGGCGCCAACATGGTCGGCCCGGTGATCTACACCTTCGGCAACGACGAGCAGAAGCGCCACTTCCTGCCCCGCATCGCCAATCTCGACGACTGGTGGGCCCAGGGCTTCTCCGAGCCGGGCTCCGGTTCCGACCTCGCTTCGCTGTCGACCCGCGCGGTGCGGGACGGCGACTACTACGTCGTCAACGGCCAGAAGACCTGGACCTCCTTCGCCCAATATGCCGACTGGATCTTCTGCCTCGTCCGCACCGATCCCGCGGTGAAGAAGCAGCAGGGCATCACCTTCCTCCTGATCGACATGAAGACGCCGGGGATCGAGGTGCGGCCGATCCAGACCATCGATGGCGCGAGCGAGGTCAACGAGACTTTCTTCACCGACGTGCGGGTGCCGGTGGCGAACCGGGTCGGCGAGGAGAACAAGGGCTGGGACTACGCCAAGTTCCTGCTCGGCAACGAGCGCATGTCGATCGCCCGGGTCGGCGCCTCGAAGCAGCGCCTCAAGCGCATCCGGGAACTGGCGGCGCTGGAGTTCGACGGCCAGCAGCCCCTGATCGAGGTGCCGCGCTTCCGCGAGAAGCTGGCGGCTGTCGAGGTCGAGCTGAAGGCGCTGGAGATGACCCAGCTCCGCGTCGTTGCGGCCGACGGCCGCCGCGAGAAGGGCAAGCCCGACCCGGCCTCGTCGGTGCTCAAGATCAAGGGCTCGGAGATCCAGCAGGCGACCACCGAGCTCCTGATGGAGGTGGTCGGTCCTTACGCCATGCCATATCAAGGCGACGAGATGGACGGCTCGAACGAGCCGCCGATCGGCATGGACTGGGCGGGCGCGGTGGCGCCGACCTATTTCAATTGGCGCAAGATCTCGATCTACGGCGGCTCCAACGAGATCCAGCGCAACATCATCGCCAAGGCGATCCTGGGGCTGTAGGCGGCTACGCCGTCATTGCGAGCGCAGCGAGGCAATCCAGGGGCCGCGGGCTCTGGCGCTTGTTGCACTGGATTGCTTCGTCGGCTTCGCCTCCTCGCAATGACGGCGAGGGACAAGGCCGGGCATAAGGGGCGCCGGTAGGGGGAGTGAATGGATTTCGATCTCAGCGACGAGCAGCGGCTTCTCAAGGAGAGCGTCGAGCGCCTGCTCGCCGACCGCTACGACATGGCCAAGCGCAAGGCCTATGGCGCCGGCGAGCCGGGCTGGAGCCGCGACCTCTGGCGGCAGTATGCCGAGCTCGGCTTGCTCGCAGTGCCCTTCGCCGAGGAGCACGGCGGCATCGGCGGCGGGCCGGTCGAGATCATGGTGGTGATGGAAGCGTTCGGCCGCTCCCTGGTGCTCGAGCCCTATCTGGCGACCATGGTGCTTGGCGGCGGCTTTCTCCGCCACGGCGGCTCGGCGGCGCAGCAGGGTGCGCTGATTCCGAAGATCGCGGCGGGCGAGCTGACGCTGGCGTTCGGCCATGTCGAGCGCCGCTCGCGTTATGACCTCAACGACGTCGAGACCCGGGCGCGCGAGGAGGGCGGCGGGTGGGTGCTCGACGGTGCCAAGAGCGTCGTGCTGCACGGCGACAGCGCCGACAAGATCGTCGTGACCGCCCGCGTTTCGGGTGAGCGGCGCGACCGCGACGGCATCGGCCTGTTCCTGGTCGATGGCGACGCCAAGGGGCTGTCGCGTCGCGGCTACGCCACGCAGGACGGCCTCCGTGCGGCGGAACTCACGCTGGAAAGCGTGCGGGCCGCGGGTGACGCCGTTCTCGGCGAGCCGGGCAAGGGGCTCGCGGTCGCCGAGCGGGTCGTGGACGAGGCGATTGCCGCGCTCTGCGCCGAGGCGGTTGGCGCGATGGCCGAGGCGCATCGCATCACGGTCGACTATCTCAAGGTGAGGAAGCAGTTCGGCGTGCCGATCGGGAGCTTCCAGGCGCTGCAGCATCGCGCCGCCGATATGACGGTGGCGCTGGAGCAGGCGCGGAGCATGGCGCTGTTCGCGACCATGATGGCGAGCGAGGATGACGCCGGCGCCCGCCATCGCGCCGTCGCCGCGGCGAAGGTGCAGATCGGCCGCTCGGCGCGCTTCGTCGGCCAGCAGGCGATCCAGCTCCACGGCGGCATCGGCATGACGATGGAGTATCCGGTCGGCCATTATTTCAAGCGGCTGACCATGATCGACACGCTGTTCGGCGACGCCGACCACCACCTCGCCCAGCTTGCGGCGGCGGGAGGATTGGAAGCGGCGTAAGGCTCTTCTTTGTAGGGTGGGCATCGGCATGCCGATGCCCACGACGTGGGCAAGCAAAGCTTGTCCAGCCTGCGGAGCAATACGCGCCTCAGTGATATCCCACGTCTGCGCGGACCTTGCCGCGAAAGACCCAGTAGGACCAGGCCGTGTACATCAGGATGACCGGCAGCAGGAACAGCGTGCCGATCAGGAGGAAGGCCTGGGTCGAGGACGACGAGGCCGCCTGCCACAGGGTGAAGCGGTAGGGCACGATCATCGGCCACAGGCTGATCGCGATGCCGACGAAGGACATCAGGAACAGGCCGATCGCGGCGAGGAACGGCGTGAACTCGTGGTCGTGGTTCAGGCTGTGCCATGCGGCATAGGCGATCGCCAGCGTGATCAGCGGCACCGGCACCAGGAAGCCGATGTTCGGCCAGGAGAACCAGCGGGCCGCGATGTCGGCATGGACCCAGGGCGTCCAGATGCTGACGGCGAGGATGGCGACCAGGACGCCCGCGAGCGCGACCCGTCCGGCGCGGCGCGCCCAGGCCTGCAACGCTCCCTCGGTCTTCAGGATCAGCCAGCCCGCCCCGAGAAGGGCGTAGCCGAACATCAGCGCGATGCCGGTGAGGAGCGCGAACGGCGTCACCCAGTCGAACGAAGTGCCGGAGAAGGCGCGGCCGTCGACCTTGAAGCCCTGAATGAAGGTGCCGAGCACAACCCCTTGCGCGAACGTCGCGAGCGCCGAGCCGGCGCAGAACGCGCCGTCCCAGAACCGACGCGCCATGTCCTCGCGGAAGCGGAACTCGAAGGCGACGCCGCGGAACACCAGCGACAGCAGCATGATCAGGATGGGGAAATAGACCGCGGGGATGATGACGGCGAAGGCCAGCGGGAAGGCCGCGAGCAGGCCGAGGCCGCCGAAGATCAGCCAGGTCTCGTTGCCGTCCCAGATCGGCGCGACGGAGTTCATCACCACGCTGCGGGAGGCGGCATCGGGCGCGAAGCCGTAGAGGATGCCGACGCCGAGGTCGAAGCCGTCGAAGACGACGTAGTAGAAGACGGCGAGGGCGAGGAGGGCGGTCCACAGCGGGACGAGGTCGAGCACCATGGCCACGTCTCCTATCGTTCGGAGGCGGGCTGGCCGCCCGCCGCCTGCTCGAACGGCCGCTCCGGCCGCCCGCTCTCGATCGGCGCGGCGGCGAGCACGCCCTCGGGTCCGCGGCGGACCAGCATCGCCATGAAGGCCACTCCGGTCGGGTACATCAGAAGGTACACGACGACATAGAACGCGAGCGAGATCAGCACGTCGCTGCCCGTCAGCGAGGGCGAGACGGATTCGTGGGTGCGCAGCAGGCCGTAGACGGTCCATGGCTGTCGGCCGACCTCGGTGGTGATCCAGCCGGCGAGAACCGCGCAAAAGCCGAGCGGCGCTGCCCACTGCACGAGGCGCAGGAACCAGCGGCTCTCGAACAATCGCCCGCTCCAGCGCAGCGCCTGGCCGACGATCGCGATCGCCAGCATCAGGAGCCCGATCCCGACCATGATGCGGAAGGCATAGAACGGCGGCGCCACCGGCGGCCGGTCCTGCGGCGGATATTCCTTGAGGCCCTTGATCGTGCCGCTCCACGAATGGGTCAGGATCAGGCTGCCGATGTCGGGAATCTCGATCGCGTCGCGCATCACCCCGTTCTTGTCGTCGGGGATGCCGAACAGGGTGAGCGGGAGCGGCGAGACCGTGTCGTAACGGCCCTCGATCGCGGCGACCTTGGCGGGCTGGTATTCCAGCGAGTTCAGCCCGTGCTGGTCGCCGAGGAAGATCTGCAGCGGCACCAGGATGATGAGGAGATCGAGCGCCATCCGGATCATCAGGCGCGACTCCTCGCCCGAGCGGCCGCGGCGAAGCAGGAAGGCGCCCACCCCCATCACCACGAAGGCGGTGGTGATGTAGAAGGCGACGACGTTGTGCGACAGCCGGTAGGGGAAGGAGGGGTTGAATATGATGGCGAGCCAGTCGGCCGGCTCGAAGCGGCCGTCGACGATCTTGTAGCCGGCCGGCGTCTGCATCCAGCTATTGGTCGAGAGGATCCAGAACGACGACATCAGCGTGCCGAGCGCCACCATCAGGCCGGCGAAGAAATGGGCCCACCGCGGCACCAGCTTGCGGCCGAACAGGAGCACGCCCAAGAACGAGGCTTCGAGGAAGAAAGCCATCAGGCCCTCGTAGGCCATCATCGGCGAGAGCACGTCGGCGGTGGCGTCGGTGAAGCGGCTCCAGTTGGTGCCGAACTGGAACGGCATGATGATGCCCGACACCACCCCCATGCCGAACGAGACGGCAAAGATCTTGGTCCAGAAGGCGGAGATGCGGAACCAGATCTCGCGGCGGGTGAAGAAATAGCAGCCCTCCAGCACCGCGATGTAGGAGGCGAGGCCGACGGTGAAGGCCGGCAGCAGAATGTGCCAGGAGATCACCCAGGCCCATTGCAGCCGCGACAGAAGGACGGGATCGAGCGTCATTCGTTGCCCTCCGTAGGCGCTCGTGCGCCGGCCTCACCCGCCTGGACGGCGGAGCGAGGACGGCATGGGGCGGTCGCCGAAATCGACCGCCGAACGCAGGATGATCTGTCCGGAATCGTCGACGACGAGACGCAGCCGGCGGCCGCGGTGGAAGAACGTCAGGCGGTGGCGGCCGGCATCCGCGCCGACGCCCCGCTCGCATTGCGCGGTGATTTCCCCATTCCGCATCAGAGGCGGCACCGCCGCCGGCGCGAGCCCCAGGCCCGCAGCGATCGCTTCGGCGCCGATCTCGATGCCGTCGGCGGCGAAGGTGACGGCTGCCATGTTCCCGGCACGGGGCGCACTTTCGGCTGATGCGTTCATTATCATGCACTATAAGGCTATCTTTGCCGCCAGCAATGCGACGTGAAGGAGCGGGTGCGCCGATTGCCTGCAAGGGGAGAGGATGATGACCGAACAGCGTTTGAACTACTCCACCGCCGCCCCTGGCGGCTTTGCGGCGATGCGGGGCCTCCAGGCCTATATCGACGGCTGCGGCCTCGAGCATTCGCTGATGGAGCTCGTGAAGATGCGGGCCTCGCAGATCAACGGCTGCGCCTATTGCCTCGACATGCACAGCAAGGACGCCCGCGCCGCCGGCGAGACCGAGCAGCGCCTCTACGCCCTGCCGGCCTGGCGCGAGACCCCGTTCTACACCGACCGCGAGCGCGCCGCGCTGGCCTATACCGAGGCGGTGACGCGGATTTCCGAAGACCACGTCGAGGACGAGCTCTATGCCGAGGTGCGGCGCCATTTCAGCGAGAAGGAGATCGCCGACCTGACCTTCTGCATCATCGTCATCAACGGCTGGAACCGCCTTGCGATTCCCTTCCGCAGCACCGTCGGCAACTACCAGCCGCGGGTGCATGTGAAGGCGGCGCGGAGCGCGGCGGGGGCGTGATTCTTGTAGGGCGGGCGTCGGCGAAGCCGATGCCCGCGTCGTGGGCAAGCTTCGCTTGCCCACCCTACGGCGTCGTCCCCAGCCGTTTCGCCAGCGAAGCCGCATCGACCGGAGCGCGGACTTTGGCGTCGTTGTCGAAGAAGACATAGACGTCGCGGCCGCCGCTGCGGGTCGCGGCGCGGCCGGCGACGCGTTGGGCGTCGGCGGGCTCGCCGCCGCGGGCCCAGGCGCGGACGCGGCGCGCCCAGCCATCGAGCGCCTTGGGGCCGTAGCCGCTGGCATAGAGCTCCTTCGAGCCGTGCAGGCGGCAATAGACGAAGTCCGCCGTCACATCCATCAGGCAGGGCCAGGCGACCGTGTCGGCGACGACGAGCCCGGCGCGGTGGCGCCGGAGCAGCGCGATGAAGGCGGGGTCGCGAAAGCTGTCATGTCGAATCTCGACGGCGTGGCGGATCGGCTGCTCCGCCTCGCTCCTGAGCCAGCTTCGCCCGGAAAGACGGCGGTCGTGGCGACGTGCCGCCGCCGCGGCTTCCTCGGTGTGGCGTGGCAGCAGGCCGAGAAAGGCGTCGAACCGCTCGGGATCGAACTTGGTCTGCGGCGAGAACTGCCACAGGATCGGCCCGAGCTTCGGGCCGAGGCGCAGGATGCCCGAGGCGAAGAAATTGGCGAGCGCGGCTTCGGCCTGCCGCATCCGCAACACGTGGGTGATGTAGCGCGAGCCTTTGATGGCGAATACGAAGTCGTCCGGCGTCTCCGCGCGCCAGCGGGCGAACGTCTCGGAGCGCTGGAGGCGATAGAAGGTGCCGTTGACCTCGATCGAGCGGAACTGCGCCCCGGCGTAGGCGAGTTCATCGCCCTGCGGCAGTCCCCTGGGATAGAACCGGCCGCGCCAGCCGGCATAGGTCCAGCCCGAGATGCCGATGCGGATCGCGCCTTTGCTGGTCCCGGCTGGCATGGCGGGCAAACGGGATTGATCACCGCGTCGTTCCAGTCTCGCGGGCTATAGTCGCCGTTTCGGCGCGTAGGGGCTCTGCGGATTGACGTCGAGATCGACCTCCTTGACGCAGCCCTGGGGCCGGCGGTGGCTCGGGCCGTCGTGCCAGCGCCCCTCTCGCAACCCGGCGTCGGAGACTTTCGCGAGCATCAGACAGCGCCACTCCCCGCCGGGGGGAAGGCCGCTCGTGCTCTCGCCGGCGAACTGAAAGGTCAGCGCCTTCTCCTCGCCGTCCGAGTGGCCGAGGATGATGGGGCAGAGTTCGCGCCGAAATCCCAGATAGGTGCAGACGATCTGCCTGCGCTCGGCCATCGCCCGGCGGAACAGCACGTAGGTTCGGCTCGGCACGCGGCCCCTCCCGTCGGCTGGACCGAACATAGCGCTCCGTTCACACCGGAACAGCTTGGTGAGCCGAGGCGTCGCGGCCATATTCGGGCAGGAATACCGGACGGAGCCGATGGCCCAGCGAGGCGGAAGTGCCGACCTGCCGCTCCATGGCGGACGCGTACCGCCCTGGCTCGCCGACCGCATGACCAGGCTCGGCGCGGTGATCGCCGAGGCCATCGTCCTGCACTACGGCCGCGACGAATTCCTGCGCCGGTTGGCGCATCCATTCTGGTTCCAGTCCTTCGGCGCCGTGATGGGGATGGACTGGCACTCCTCCGGCATCACCACCAGCGTCGTCGGCGCGTTGAAGCGCGGCCTCGCCCCGCGCGCCGCCGAGCTAGGCATCCATGTCTGCGGTGGCCGCGGCCGCCATTCCCGGCGTACGCCGGACGAATTGGTCGCGATCGGCGAGCGGGTCGGCTTCGACGGCGACCGGCTCGCCACCGCGAGCCGGCTCGTCGCCAAGGTCGACAGCGCCGCGGTGCAGGACGGCTTCGAGCTCTATCTCCACGGCTTCGTCGTGACCGACGACGGCAAATGGGTCGTGGTCCAGCAGGGCATGAACGGCGATCGCCGCCAGGCGCGCCGGTATCACTGGCTGTCGGAGGGCCTCGCAAGCTTCGTCGAGGAGCCGCATGCCGCGATCGAGGGACCGGAGCAGGGCGAGATCGTGAACCTGACCGACCGCCGTGCAGCCGCCTCGCGCAAAAGTCAGCTCGCGCTTCTGCTCGGTCCGGGGCCGGACCGCATCGTGCACGAGCTTGCCGCCATCGAGGAGCATCCGGTCGCCGCGCCTGAACCGGACCAGCCGATGCTGCCCCATCTCGTGATGCCGGCGCACCACGACGTGCGCCCGGCCGACGTGCTGGCGCCCCGCCTTCACGCCAGCCTGGCCGCCGCGGCGGCGCGCGGCCCGGAGGACTTCGCGGGCCTGCTGCTCGTTCCCGGCGTTGGGGCGCGGACGGTGCGGGCGCTGGCGATGGTGGCCGAGGTGGTGCATGGCGCGCCCTATCGCTTCACCGATCCGGCGCGCTTCTCCTTCGCCCATGGCGGCAAGGACCGGCACCCGTTTCCGGTGCCGATCGCGGTCTACGACCGGACCATCGCGGTGCTGAAGACGGCGGTGGCCAACGCCCGGCTTGGACGCGACGAGGAGCTGGCAGCGCTGGCCCGGCTCGACGCCGAGGCACGCCGCATCGAGCGGGCCTCGGGGCCAGGCGTCGCCGGGCTGATCGCGGAAGAGCGCGCGAACTCCCACGCGTACGGCGGCCGCAGCGTCTTCGGCTGGGAGCCCGCGCCGCATTCCGATGGAGAACGGAAGGCCTAGGCCCGCTCCAGAATCTCCCGGAAGGCTCGGCAGACCAGGTCGACCTTGCCCTCGTCGAGATTGAAGCCCGAGGGCAGGTTGATGCCACGGGCGGCGATCGCATGGCCGGGCGGGGCCGGCGGGAGGAAGCGCTTGGCGTCGTCGGCCCCGGCGAACGCGTCCAGCCGGGACAGCGGCGTGAAGAACGGACGGGTGTCGATGTTGCGCGCCTTGAACGCGGTCATCAGCGCGAACTTGTCGAAGCCGAAGGCGGCGTCGGGCACCGCGGTGACCATCCAGTAGGAGTTGGTCGTCTCCGGCGGCTCGGCGTTCAGCGCGACGCCCTGGAGGCCGGCCAGGCGCGCGGCATACCAACCGAAGATCGCGCGCTTGCGCTCGACCAGCTCCGCGAAGCGCTCCATCTGGGCGAGGCCGACGGCAGCCTGGAGCGCGCTCATCTTGTACTTGAACGCGACCTCGTTGTTCAGGAAGAAGCGGTCGCCCGGCGGCCGGCCGTGGTCGCGGAGCGTCATCACGCGGGCATAGAGCGCGTCGTCGTCGGTGACGAGCATGCCGCCTTCGCCGGTCGTGACCGTCTTCGATCCATGGAAGGAATAGACGCCGACCTCGCCGAGGCTGCCGGCGGCGCGGCCGCGCCAGGTCGAGCCGAGCGCCTCGGCGGCGTCCTCGATCAGCCGCAAGCCATGTTGTGCGGCAATCTGACGCAGCCGATCCCAATCGGCCATCGAGCCGTAGAGGTCCACCGCGAGGATGGCCCGGGCGGCGGGCGTGATCGCGGCTTCGATTGCGTCGGGGTCGATGCACCAGGTATCGGGCTTGATATCCACGAACACCGGCCGCGCGCCGACATAGGTGACCGGTGCGACCGAGGCGATCCACGTCACGTCGGGCACGACGACCTCGTCGCCCGGGCCGATGTCCATGGCGGCGAGCGCGAGATGAATGGCGGCGGTGCAGTGCGGCACGGCGACGGCATGCTTCACGCCGACGGTCGTCGCGAACAGCGCCTCGAAGCGGTTGTTGTAGACGGCGTGGTCGGCATACCAGGCATTGCGCGCCGCATCGGCCGCATAGGCGACCTCGCGCTCGGTGATCCAGGGGCCGGCGACGGGGATGGGCTCAGGCGAAACAATCATCGGAAGCACGGGGCGAGGGCGGCGATCCTTATACCCGATCCGCTGGCGGCGACAGCCGCGGCGGGCGCGTAGCGGGAGACGTGCGGCGGCTTGCGCCGGGCTGGACGCTCCTCTATCGCCTGCCGGCGGTGGCTGACCGTCATCGCGCTCCATCCTCTTCGGAAACCTCCCGCCGATGCCTGATGCCTGCCTCGTCTGCGGATCCGGCGACGTGATCGTCGTGGAGGAGCGGGAGCGGGTGCCGGTCTTCGCCAACCGGCTCGAGCCGAGCGCTGCGGCCGCCCGCGCTGCGCCGGCAGGGCGGCTGTCGCTCCATGGCTGCCGGACCTGTGGCTTCGTTCAGAACGCCGCCTACGATCCGGCTCTCGTCGCGTTCGATCCCGGCTACGAGAACGACCAGGGCGGCTCGCCCGCCTTCCGCGCCCATGTCGAGGCGGTGGCGGCGATCGTCGCCGCCGCGGTGGCCGCCGGCACCGGTGTGGTTGAAATCGGCTGCGGGCAGGGCGGCTTTCTCGCGGCGCTCGCAGCGAGGCTCGGCCCGGAGCATGGTCCGCTGATCGGCTTCGATCCATCCTTTCGCGGCGAGGACGGCAGCGGCACCGCCGGCGCCCAGATCTTCAGGCGTCACTTCGATCCCGCGGCCATGGCCGCTCTCGATCCAGCTCCCGCCACGCTCGTCGCGCGGCACCTGATCGGCTATGTTCCGGACCCTGTCGGCTTCTTCGCCGCCATCGGCGAGGCGCTCGGCACAACGCCGCATCGCCTGTTCGTCGAAACGCCCGATGTCGGCTGGATCTTCCGCAACGGGGCTTTCCAGGATCTGTTCTACGAGACCTGCTCGCTTCACGCGCCATCGAGCCTGGCCCGGGCGTTCGCTGCCGCCGGCTACCATCCAGAAAGCGCCCGCCCGATGATGCATGGCCAATATGTGCTGGCGCAGGCCACCCGCGGCGGCGCGGCGGCGGCGGAAACACCGCTGCGGGCCGCGCCGGCCCTCCGCGATCTTCGGCCGGAGCGGCGGGATTTCGTGGCGCGCTGGCGGTCCGCGCTCGCCGAGCGCCGGGCCGGGGGCGGCATCGCGATCTGGGGCGCCGGCGCCAAGGGGCTGACCTTCGCGCAATTGTGCGATCCCGATGCCGGATTGATCGACGCCCTGATCGACGTGAACCCGCTGAAGCAGGGGCACTTCGCCCCCCTCACGGCCCATCCGGTCGAGGCGCTATCTATGGCAGCAGCGCGGGGCCTCGGCACGGTGATCGTCGCCAACCCGGCCTACCGAGATGAAGTGGCGGGTGCGCTCGCCGCGATGGACGTTGCCGCCGACATCCTGGCGATCGAGGACCCGACACCATGAAGGCATGCTTCGACCTCGACGCCGCCACTGCGACCGTCGACGGGCGCACCGTCGCACTCGACAGCCCCGAGGCGTTCGAGGCGCTGGTGAAAACCTGGGTCGTCGCGGGCTGGCGCGCCAAGTATTCCTACCGCTTTACCTGGATGGGCCGGCCGATCATCCAGCTTCCCGAGGACATGATCCGCATCCAGGAGCTGATCTGGCGGATCAAGCCGGACGTGCTGGTCGAGACCGGCATCGCCCATGGCGGCTCGCTGATCTTCTATGCCTCGCTGTTCGAGGCGATGGGGAAGGGGCGGGTCGTCGGCGTCGACGTCGAAATCCGACCGCACAACCGCGCCGCCATCGAGGCGCACGACCTCAAACCGCGCATCACCTTGATCGAGGGCAGTTCGACCGATCCGGCCATCGTCCGGCAGGTGCGGGAGCAGATCCGGCCCGGCGAGACGGTGATGGTGGTGCTCGATTCCAACCACACCAAGGCGCACGTTCTTGCCGAGCTCCGTGCCTACGCACCGCTCGTTACCCGCGGCTCCTTCATCGTCGCGACCGATGGCATCATGGCCGCCGTTGCCGACGCGCCGCGCGGCCAGCCCGGTTGGCGCGAGGACAACCCGGCCGAGGCCGCGCGCACCTTCCTCTCCGAAGACCGCCGCTTCGCGCTGGCGATGCCGCTGCCGGGGTTCGACGAGAGCGAGGTCACCGTCGAGCCGACCTACTGGCCGGACGCCTATCTCCAGCGGGTCGCCGAGTAGGGCGATGGCCGCCGCGCCGCTCATCAGCGTGCTAGTGCCGACGCGGAACCGTGCCGCCGTGCTCGGGCCGTGCCTCGCGACGCTCGCGCGGATCGACGATCCCGACCTCGAGATCGTCGTCAGCAACAACGCCTCGACCGACGACACCGCGGAG
Organism: Hyphomicrobiales bacterium; assembly: GCA_035547055.1. Lineage (GTDB taxonomy): Bacteria > Pseudomonadota > Alphaproteobacteria > Rhizobiales > Methylopilaceae > DASZVN01. The sequence continues at coordinate 5,898 of DASZVN010000044.1, read as the reverse complement.
ACCGTTGCCGCCGTGCGCGATCCACGGCTCCGCCTGGTCGCGCCGGATGCGCCGCTGGCGATGACCGACAATTTCGAGCTCGCGCTGTCGGCGGCGCGGGGCGACTACGTCATCGCGATCGGTGATGACGACGGCATGCTGGCCTCGGGCTGGCGGGCGCTGCGCCGCCTGATCGCCGCGGAGCAGCCGGCCATCGTGAACTGGCGGCCGCTGCCTTATGTCTGGCCGAGCGATCCGGCGCGGCCGGTTGACGGCGTGCTGACGATCAAGCCGCATCATCTCGGCGGCGGTCACCGCGACGTGACGACGGCGCCGATCTTCGCAGCCTTCCTCGCCGGGCGCATCCAGCGCTACCGCCAGGGCGCCAACATCTATCACGGCTGCGTCTCGCGACCCGTGATCGAGGCGGTGCGGCAGCGCTTCGGCCGCTATTTCTTCGCCAACGCGCCCGATGTCGGCGCCGCGATCGCCAACCTCCTGGCGGCGCCGGCGCTGGTCCAGCTCGACACGCCGGTTTCGATCGGCGGCTCGTCACGCTATTCGACCGGCACGGCGTTCAAGCGCTTTTCCGGCACGGCGGGCGCCGACTCGGTCGCCCAATGGATCGCGGAGGCGCCGACGCCGGTCGGTGCGCCGACGCTGCCGCGGTCGATCCGCTCGATCCAAGCGATGACCTTTGACGCGCTGATGCAGGTGGTCGACCACTTCGGCGTGCCGCCGGAGCGGGTCGACGGGGCCGCCTGGCTCCGCAAGATCGCGCACGAGCTCGACGGCGTGCCCGAGCCGTGGCGGAGCGAGGGGCGGCAGCTCATGGCGGCGTGGCTCACCGCACGCGGGCTCGTGGCCGGCCCATTCGCCGGGGCTGAAGCCGCCACGCCACCGGATGCGCAGGCCGTACCGGTCGAGGAGACCGCGCCGCGGACGAAGGCGGCGGCGCACCGGCTCACGCCCTGGCGCATCCGGCTCGCGAGCCGGCCCGGTTTCCTTGCCGATGTGCGCGAGACAGCCGAGCTCTGCGATGCGGTGATCGGCAATGGCGAGGGCGGTGGGCTGAGCGCGGTTGGACGAATGGCTGCGATCTACGCCCGCGCCCGGCGCGCCGCTGCCAGCGCCGATGCGGGTTCCGTTCCCGCGCCGGCCGCGGCATGACGAGCGGCGCATGGCGTTCCCGTGCCTTCCGCGACTGCCGGCCGCCCTCCACAGCCTCGGGCGGGCGCCGGCTAGGCACAAGGGCGGGCGTGTCGTCTTCCTCCATATTCCGAAGACTGCGGGCTCCTCGGTCAACCGCTATTTCAAGCGCCATCTCGGCTCGGCGCGGAGCGGCGGCTCGGTCTTCTTCTTCGACGGGATGACGGCGCGGGAACTGGCGGTAGCGCAGGCCCGGGCCGAGCGGGCGCGGTTCATCGGCGGCCATTTCGGCGGGCGGATCCTCGCCGAGATCCGCCGGCCGGACGATCTCGTCTTCACCTTCCTGCGCGAGCCCGCGGCCCGGCTGCGTTCGCACTATTCCTACGACCGCACGCACCCCGACGGGACCGAAACAGCGCGGCGGCTCGCCCTCGCCGAATACGTCGCGAGCGACGAGACCGAGGCGTTGGCGGCGACCGACAACGTGATGGCACGGCAGCTTGCCGTGGCCTACGACTTCGCCCAGTCGGCCGACATGCCGCTCGACGCCATCGCCGAAGCTGCGCTCGGGACGCTCGCGACGCTGGACTTCGTCGGCCTGGTCGAGACCATCGACGACGACCTCTCGGCGCTGGCCGGGCTCTGCGGCTTGCCGCCGCCGCCGCGCGCCCCGCGCGTCAACGCCACCTCCCGCGGCCACGCCGGGGCCGAGGACGCCGCCGCGCTGCGAGCGCTGGCTGGTCCGCGGCTCGACGCCGACGAGCGGGTCTACCGCCACGTCCTCGCCTTGCGCGCCCAGATGGGGCAAGACAGGGCAGAGCGGCGCCAGGGGGCGGAGCCACGATGAAGACGGTGATCCTCGCGGGCGGCTTCGGCACGCGCATCTCGGAGGAGAGCGTGCTCCGCCCGAAGCCGATGATCGAGATCGGCGGCTGGCCACTGATCTGGCATGTCATGAAGATCTATGCCAGCCATGGCATCACCGAGTTCATCGTCTGCCTCGGCTATCGCGGCTACATGATCAAGGAATACTTTGCCAATTACGTGCTGCACTCCTCCGATGTGACCGTCGACGCCCGCAGCGGCGAGATCACCTATCATGGCTCGACTGCAGAGCCCTGGCGCGTCACCCTGATCGATACCGGCGAGGCCACCCAGACCGGCGGCCGGGTCAGGCGCGCCAGGCCGTTCCTCGACCCCGGCGAGCCGTTCTGCCTGACCTACGGCGACGGCGTCGCCGACGTCGACATCGGCCGGCTCGTCGCCTTCCACAAGGCGCACGGGCGGCTCGCCACCGTCACCAGCGTGGTGCCGCCCGGACGCTGGGGCGCGCTCGCTGCCGACGGCGACCGCATCCTGCGCTTCACCGAGAAGCCGCCGGGTGACGAGGCACGCGTCAGCGGCGGCTTTTTCGTCCTGGAACCGGCGGTGCTCGACCGCATCGCCGGCGACGCCACCGCGTTCGAGGCCGAGCCGCTGGAGAGCCTCGCCCGGGACGGCGAGCTGATGGCCTACCGCCACGACGGCTTCTGGTATGCGATGGACACGTTACGCGACAAGAACCATCTCGAGGCGCTGTGGCAGTCCGGCGCCGCGCCGTGGAAGACCTGGCAGGACCGATGATGGCCCTCGACAACGGCTTCTGGCGCGGCCGCCGCGTGCTCCTGACCGGGCACACCGGCTTCAAGGGCGGCTGGGCGGCCTTCTGGCTGAAGCGCCTCGGCGCCGCGGTGACGGGCCTTGCGCTCGCGCCCGATACCGAGCCGGACCTGTGGACGCTGGCCCGGGTCGGCGACGGTCTGCACTCGCACATCGCCGATCTCCGCGACCCCGAGGCGGTAGCGGCGGTGGTGCGGGAGGCACGGCCGGAGCTGGTGCTGCACATGGCCGCGCAGCCGCTGGTCCGGCGCTCCTACGCCGCGCCGGTCGAGACCTTCGCTACCAACGTGATAGGCACGGTGCATCTCCTGGAGGCGCTACGCGATGCGTCCGGCCTCCGCGCGGTCCTCGTCGTCACCTCCGACAAGGTCTACGCCAACGCCGAGACCGGTCGCGCTTTCGCCGAGGGCGACGCGCTCGGTGGGCACGATCCATATGCGGCATCGAAAGCCGCGGCCGAGCTGGTCACGGCGAGCTACGCCGCCTCGTTCTTCGCCGGCGCGGGCGTCCAGGTGGCAACGGCGCGCGGCGGCAACGTCATGGGCGGCGGCGATTTCGCCGCCGATCGGCTGGTGCCCGACGCCTGGCGCGCCGCCCGCGCCGGCCGCCCGCTGGTACTGCGCCATCCGGGCGCGACTCGCCCGTGGCAGCACGTGCTCGACTGCGTCGCCGGCTATCTCGCCTATCTCCAGGCGCTCGGTGCGGGCCGCGCCGTGCCGCGGGCGTTGAATTTCGGCCCCGCCACCGCGGCCGACCCGGTGACGGTTTCTCAGATCGCGGAGGCGGTGCAACGGGCGCTCGGCGCGCCGGCGGGGTGGGTGGTCGCCGAAGATGCCGCCGCCGATCCGCGCCGCGAGATGGCGGCGCTCGCGCTCGATCCCGCGGCGGCGCAGCGGGCGCTGGGCTGGCGCTGCCGCCTTTCGACGGGGGACGCGGTGCGCTTCACCGCGGACTGGTACCGCGCGCTCGCCGCGGGCGCCGACATGGCCGCGGTGACGGGCGACCAGATCGCGGCCTACGAGCGGCTCAGGGAGCCGGCCTGATGGCCTTCTGTCGCTTCTGCGCCGCGCCGCTCGGCCATGTCTTCGTCGACCTCGGGACGACGCCGCTCGCCAACGCCTATCTGGCGCCGACCCGAGAGGCCATCGCGGCGGAGCAGCGCTTTCCGCTCCGCGTGATGGTGTGTGACCGCTGCCTCCTGGTCCAGGTCGAGGAAGCGGTGCCGGCGGAGACGGTGTTCCCGGCCGACTACGCTTATCTCTCGTCCTATGCCGACTCCTGGCTCGCGCAGTGCCGCGCCTACGCCGGGAAGATGATCGCGCGCCTCGGTCTCGGCTCACGGTCGCTCGTCGTCGAGATCGCCTCGAATGACGGCTACCTGCTGCAGTTCTTCGTCGAGCGCGGGGTGCCGGTGCTCGGGATCGAGCCCGCCGCCCACGCGGCGGAGCTGGCCCGGGCCAAGGGCGTGCCGAGCGAGGTGCTGTTCTTCAACCGCGACACGGCGCCGGCGCTCGCCGCGCGCGGCGTCGCCGCCGACCTGATGCCGGCGAACAACGTGCTTGCCCATGTGCCCGACATCGGCGGCTTCGTCGCCGGCTTCCCGGTGCTGCTGAAGCCCGAGGGCGTCGCCACCTTCGAGTTCCCGCACCTCCTGAATCTGATCCGCGGCGTCCAGTTCGACACCATTTATCACGAGCACTATTCCTACCTGTCGCTGGTTGCGGTCGAGCGGGTGCTGGCCTCCGCCGGCCTCCGCGTCTTCGACGTCGAGAAGCTGCCGAGCCACGGCGGCTCGCTCCGCCTGTTCGTCTGCCGCCGGGAGGCCAGCTTTGCCGAGGAGACCGCGGTCGCGGCGCTCCGCGCCGAGGAGGCGGCGGCGGGCCTCGACCGGCCGGCCGGTTACGACGGCTTTGCGCCGAGGGTCGAGACGGTGAAGGCCGGCTTTCGCCGTTTCCTCGCCGCGGCGCGCGCGGAGGGCAAGCGCATCGCGGCCTATGGCGCGGCGGCCAAGGGCAACACGTTCCTGAACGTCTGCGGCGCAACGGCGGACGACATCCTCTTCGTCGTCGACCGCAATCCCGAGAAGCAGGGCCGTCTTTTGCCCGGCAGCCATGTCCCGGTGCGCCCGCCGGAGGCGCTCTACGAGGTCCGGCCGGACTACGTCCTGATCCTGCCGTGGAACCTCGCCGACGAGATCCGCGCCCACCACGCCGCGATCGCGGACTGGGGAGGGCGCTTCGTCACCGCGGTCCCCGAGATCCGGATCTATTGAGGCGACGATGCGCTTCGAGCCGACCGCGATCCCGGGCGTCATGGTGGTCGAGGCCGCGCCGCACCGGGACGAGCGCGGCGCCTTCGCTCGCGTCTACTGCCCGGACGAATTCGCCGCCGCGGGTATCGCCTTCGCATCGACGCAGATCAACCTTTCGGCCAACCCGATCCTGCACACGCTGCGGGGCATGCACCTCCAGCCCGCGCCATTCGCCGAGGCCAAGCTGGTTCGCGCGGTGCGGGGCCGGGCGTTCGATGTCGCGCTGGATCTGAGGCCGGACAGCCCGACCTTCCGCCGCTGGGTCGCCGCCGAGCTGTCGGCCGAGAACATGCGCGCGCTGTTCCTGCCGGAGGGCATCGCCCACGGCTTCCTGACCCTCGAGCCGGGCACCGACATCCTCTACCAGATGGGGCGGCCGTATGAGCCCGGTCACGAGGCAGGCGTTCGCTGGGACGACCCCGCCTTCGCCATCGCCTGGCCGCACAAGCCGGCCGCGATCGCCCCCCGTGACGCTGCCTATCCGGATTTCCGCGGGTGAGCCGCGAGCGAAGTCTTTCAGGTGAGTTGGAATTGGTAGCGGACGGCCGCGACAGCGCGTCACCCGCCATTCCAGAACCTTTGTTCTCGTTCGAGGGCCGGATCGCGGAAAAAGCGGTCTGAAACAGGGAGGGCTGCCCTTCGGAAAGGGCCGCCGATGCGCACCAGGGCTCAGGTTCGCCTCGTCTCGTTATGACAGTCGAGCGGATCCGGTAGCGTTAACAAAAGCTTCTGCGCCGAAGACCTCGCAATGCCCTCGAGCCGATGGCATTTTTTCGGTCCTTCGGCGTGGAGATTGCGAT
>DASZVN010000043.1:0-6527 GCA_035547055.1 Hyphomicrobiales bacterium | reverse complement strand
CCGGCGAAGGCGCGCGAGAAGGTCTGGGACGACACGCCGCGCGCCGCAGCTTGCGGCCACAAGCCGCGCACGAAATCGTCGAAGCCGGCCAGTGCCGGGCCGGCCGCGAGCGCCGCCAAGGCCATTGCGGCGAACGCCGTGGCGAGCGGCCTCTTGAGCCTGGCGAGGATGGCCATGGTGCCCCTCGTACCGAATCAGGGATAAGCATGCGCGCCCGTGGCCGCGGGGTAAACCCCGCGGAGGGCTGGTGCCCGCCGGCACGGCTTGGCATGGTGCGCGCCGCCGGCGGAACCGCCGGCGCCGCCGCGGCATTCCCGCGGGGCTTCCCCTTTCCGTTCGCTGCAACGCCGGTATCCCAACCGATGAAGCGCATCCGCAAAGCCGTCTTTCCCGTCGCCGGCCTCGGCACCCGCTTCCTGCCCGCCACCAAGGCGGTGCCGAAGGAGATGCTGACGGTGGTCGACCGTCCGGTGATCCAGCACGTGGTCGACGAGGCCCGCGCCGCCGGGATCGAGCACTTCATCTTCGTGACCGGGCGGGGCAAGGGCGCGATCGAGGACCATTTCGACCGCGCCTTCGAGCTCGAGGCGACGCTGGCGCGGCGGCGCAAGAATGCCGAGCTCGCCCTTCTCGCCGACGCGCTGCCGCCGCCGGGCGCGGCCAGCTTCGTCCGCCAGCAGGAGCCGCTCGGCCTCGGCCACGCGGTCTGGTGCGCGCGCGAGCTCGTCGGCGACGAGCCGTTCGCGCTGGTCCTGCCGGACATGCTCCACCACGGCACGCCGGGCTGCCTCGCCGCCATGATGGCGCTCTACGAGGAGGCCGAGGGCGGCAACGTCGTCGCGGTCGCCGAGGTGCCGCCGGGCGAGGTCCAGCAATACGGCATCGTCGCGCCGGGCGAGGCCCGCGGCACCGGCTTCCGCATCACCGGCATGGTCGAGAAGCCGAAGCCGGCGGAGGCGCCGTCGAACTTCATGATCTCCGGCCGCTACATCCTCCAGCCGGAGATCTTCGCCCTCCTCGCCGCGCAGACCGCCGGCGCCGGCGGCGAGATCCAGGTGACCGACGCGATGCTGACGCTGCTCGGCCAGCAGCCGTTCTGGGCCTACCCGTTTCCCGGCAAGATCTACGATTGCGGCTCGAAGCTCGGCTTCCTCACCGCCAACGCCGCCCTCGGCCTCGCCGACCCCGCGCTCGGCCCGACCTTCCGCGCCGTGCTGAAGGGGCTGGTGGGGTAGAAGTCTCGCCATACTTGAAAGCCTGATTTAGGTAAACTAAGTTTACTAGACTTAGTTCACTGGAGCGCATCAATGCGCCAAATCAACATCCACGAGGCAAAGACCAACCTGTCGCGTCTGGTCGAGGAGGCCGCGCGAGGCGAGCCGTTCATCATCGCCAAGGCGGGCAAGCCGATTGCGAAGGTCGTGCCGCTCGACGCCGAAGCGCCTCGTCAGAAGCGCCGGATCGGCTTTCTTGCCGGGCAGATCCAGGTACCGGACGACTTCGATCACATGGGCGAGAAGGAAATCGCCGAAATGTTCGGTATCCCGGAATGACCTTCCTTCTCGACACGCACTTGTTGTTGTGGCTTGCAGCCGGCGATAGACGACTATCCTCAGAAATAATTGCGCTTATCAATGACCAGCAGCATGAATTCGTCTTCAGTGTCGCGAGTCTTTGGGAGATGGCCATCAAAAGGAGTTTGGGCCGATCCGATTTTGAAGCCGACCCCAGCCTGGTTCGCCGCGCCTCGCGTGACAACGGCTTCGAAGAGCTACCGATCTACGGCGAACACGTCCTGGCGGTTCAATCCTTGCCTTGGATCCACAAGGATCCGTTCGACCGGATCTTGATCGCGCAGGCGGCCGTCGAAGGGCTTATCCTGCTCACGTCCGATCGGACGGTGCCACAATATCCCGGCGCAATTCGGCAGGTTTAGCTACCGCGTCACCCGCACCCCGGCCTCGACGATGTCGTCGTTGTAGCTCTGGCCGAGGGTGGTCGAGATCAGGCGCTCGTGGGCGGCGCGGAGGCGGAGCGCGAGTTCGGGCGTGAGCTTCCATTCGAGGCCGAGCTCGGCGCTCCAGAGGTCCTGCGTCAGCTTCACCCCGGTATAGTCGATGCGCTCGAAGCCGACGGCGCCGCTGAGGATCAGCCAGCGGCGGAGCGCGTGGTCGATCTGGAGCCGCGTCGTGTATTGCAGCGCGCCAGGCGAGCCGGGCAGCGTGGTCTCGTCGATCGCGCTCGAGCCGCGCAGCGTGATCGTCGTCAGCGGCGACAGCTTGTAGATCACCGCGAGGTCGAAGATCGGGCCGCGGAGATCGGGCAGGCGGCTGTCGTCGGGGCGCTGGTCCTGGTAGCCGACGTCGCCCTCGGCGGTGATCGGGCCGGGCGGCGCGAAGCGGGCGCCGACCACGCCGGCGACGCCGCTCGACGAGCGGCGGAAGCCCGAGGCGTCGAGCGTCAGGTCGTACTGGTGGCGGTTGATCGAGGCCTGGACGAACGGCGTCAAGTCCGGCGTCACGTCGTACCCGGCGCGGAGCTTGAGCTCGTAGGCGGTGAAGTCCTGGTCGGCGGCCGAGACCGTGGTGCCGTTGGTGAGCTTGAGGTCCTGGTAGAGATAGCGGTCGACCAGGCCATCGAGCGAGAGCGACAGCCGGTTGGGCTTCCAGGTCGCGCCGACGGTCGTGCCGGCGCTGTAGACCAGCGGGCGGCCCTTGAGGTTGGCCGGAAGGCCCGGGGTGAACGGGTTCTGCTCGGTGATGGCGCCGCGGAGCGCGATGGTGGCGGTCACTTCCGGGGTGACGTCGAGCCGCAGCAGCGTATTGCCGGAGGCCTCGGGCGCATCGAGGTCGTGGGCCTTGAAATAGTCGGTGTAGCTGCCGCGCAGGTCGGCGGTGAAGGAATTGCGCGACCAGTCCGACTGCACCTGGAGCTCGGCGCTGGTGCGGACATAGGACGAGCCCTTGCCGCCCTGCACGCCGCGCGGATTGCTGTCGTAGCCGCCGACGACGTCGACGCTCGGACGCAGGACGAAGGCGCCGGCGGCGATGCCCGGCGCCTGCCACGGGTCCTCTTCCGGCGGCTTGCGCTTCTTCTTCGGCGGCGCCGGGGGAGCGGCTTCGGCGCTTGCCCCCGCCGCGGCAGGCGCGCCGGCCGTGCCGGGCGCCGCCGCGGGAAGCGCGGCGCCGGTCGGCGATTCCAGCTCCTCGACGGTGAAGGGATCGGCGAACGGGTCCTTCGGCACCGGCAGGCCGCGCGCGTCGGGGGCGCGCGCGCCGGGTGCCGGCGTGCCGGCCGGCGCGGCGGAATCGGTCGCAGCCGGGCTCGGCGCCAGCGTGCCGCGGAGCGACACCTGGGCGTGCGCCGGCAGCGCGGCGCCAAGCGCCGCAGCCGCCAGTCCGGCGAGAATCGCCCGCACCGCCACCATCGCTCCCCGCCCGTCCCGGCGCGCGCCGGGGGCACCGCTCCATGCCCGCGGTGGCATGGTTAACCGGCGCGGTTAACGGCAGGTTGCCAGCGCCCCCGCCTCCGCCGGGCCGCCGGCGCGGCAGGGCGGCGGGCTTGCCCGGGGCGGCGGCGGCGCTTAGCCTCCCGGCCATGTTGGACGAGGTGGACCGGAGCCTGCCCTCATCGGGCAGCGCCGCGATCGAGGCCGAGCGCGCGGCGGCGCTCACCTCGGCGAAAAAGACGCTGGCGATCGAGGTCGTCGGCCTGACCACGCTGGCCGAGGCCTTCGACGGGCCGCTCGGCCCGGCCTTCGCCGAGGCGCTGCGGCTGATGCGCGCCGCCCGCGGCCGCATCATCGTCACCGGCATGGGCAAGAGCGGCCACATCGCCCGCAAGATCGCCGCGTCGCTGGCCTCGACCGGCACGCCGGCCTTCTTCGTCCATCCCGCCGAGGCCAGCCACGGCGACCTCGGCATGATCACCGCCGACGACGCCATCCTGGCGCTGTCGTGGTCGGGCGAGACGGTCGAGCTGCGCGACCTCGTCCACCACGCCGGGCGCCATCGCGTCGCCCTGATCGCGATGACCGCCGAGGCCGACAGCACGCTCGCCAAGGCCGCCGACGTCGTGCTGGCGCTGCCGCGGGCGAGCGAAGCCTGCCCGCACGGCCTCGCGCCCACCACCTCGACCACGATGCAGCTCGCGCTCGGCGACGCCCTCACCGTGGCGCTGCTCGAAAGCCGCGGCTTCACCGCCTCCGATTTCCGCCTGTTCCACCCCGGCGGCAAGCTCGGCGCCAGCCTGACCTGGGTGCGCGACCTGATGCATCGCGGCGACCGCATGCCGCTGGTGCCCCTCGGCACCCCGATGAGCGACGCGATCCTCGTCATCAGCGCCAAGAGCTTCGGCTGCGTCGGCATCCTCGACGCGGCGGGCGGGCTCGCCGGGATCGTCACCGACGGCGACCTCCGCCGCCACATGGCGCCCGGCTTCATCGACAAGCTGGTCGAGGAGGTCATGACGGCGATGCCGCTGACGGTGCCGCCCGACAGCCTCGCCGCCGAGGCGCTGGAGATCATGTCCAGCGCCAAGATCACCTCGCTCTTCGTCGTCGAGGACGGCCGGCCCGTCGGCATCCTCCACGTCCACGACGCCCTGCGGATCGGCGTGGCCTGAGGGCGCAGCTCACGCCTCCAGCCACACGTCGGTGAACTTCGGGGTGCCCATCAGGCCGGCCTCGAAGTTCTTCACCTTGGGGGTCGCGATGGTGACGCCCGGCACGATCGCGTGGGTGAAGTACATCGCCTGCTCGACGGTGAAGCGCTGCAGCTTGGCGAAGGCGGCCTTGCGGCCGTCCTCGGTCGGCGCGGCCATGGTCGCGTCCATCAGCGGGCGGTAGCCGGGAAGCTCGATCCGGCCGGAGTTCCTGAGCGCGCCCTTGTCGAACAGCGCCTCGTAGAGCTGGCTCGGGTCGGGATAGCCGCCGCCGGCGCCGATCATCATCGCGCGCTGGTGCTCGATCATGAACGCCTTGATGACCTGGATCGGCACCGCCGGGGTCAGCTTCACGCGGATGCCGACCTCGGCGAGCTGCGAGGTCACGATCTCCTGGCGCTGGATCGCGCTCTGGTCGGACCAGCCCCAGGCCGGGATCTCGATGCCGCCGGCGTGGCCGGCGTCGGCGAGGAGCTTCTTCGCCTTGTCGGGGTCGTGCCGGTAGTAGTCCGCGGTGGCGGGATCGCAGGCCCAGAACTCCTTCGGCACGATCGTCGACGACGGCTCGCCGAGCCCGGCCAGCACCAGCTTGTTGTAGGCGTCGCGATCGAGCGCGTAGTTCATCGCCTGGCGGACGCGGAGGTCGTCGAGCGGCGGCCGCGCATAGTTGAGATAGGCGCCGTAGAAGACCAGCCCCGGCGTCACCGTCGCGACCACGTTCTTCACCCGGTCGACCGCCTGCTTCTGGGTCACCGTCATGTTGAGGACGAGGTCGCTCTCGCCGGCGATGGCGGTGCGGGTCGCGGTGTTGAGCTCGTTGATGATCCGCATCTGGAGCCCGTCGAGATGGGGCAGGCCCGCGCGCCAGTAGTTCTTGTTGCGGGTGAGCGTGATGCTGGCGTTGTCCTGCCAGTCGACGAAGGTGAACGGCCCGGTGCCGACCGGCTTGCGGTCGACATTGCCGTTGTCGGCCTCCCTGACCGATTTCGGCGAGACCATCAGCCCGACCCGGTTGGTCAGGATCGCCGGCAGGCCGTAGTGCGGCGCCGAGAGGTGGAGCGTGACCTGGCTCTTGCCGGTGACCTCGACGGTCGCGACCTGGGCGAGGTCGGCCTTCACCGTCGAGCGCGGGTGGGTCTTGTAGCGCTCGATGTTGAACTTCACCGCCTCGGGATTGAACGGCGTGCCGTCGTGGAACTCGACGCCGTCGACGAGGTCGAGCACCAGCGTCTTGGGGTCGGCGAAGCGCCACGCCTTGGCAAGGCCGGGCTTCAGCTTCAGCGTCGCCGGCTCGAAATCGATCAGCCCGTCGAACAGGGCATAGAGTACGTTGAAGTCGGTCAGCGTCCGCCCGGTCAGAGGATCGACCGAGGCGGGGTTGAACGGCATCGCGACGCGCAGCGTGCCGCCCTTGCGCGGGCCGGGCTCGGCGGCCTTCACGCTGGCCGGCAGCAGCAGCGCGCCGGTGGCCGCGGCGGTGCCCTTAAGAAGATCGCGGCGGTCGAGCCCGCCCTGTCTGGTGGTGGTCATCGCTCTGTTTCCTCCATCCCCTTGATCAAAGCAGCTCCGTTCGAGCCGGCCCCCTCCCCCCATGCTTCGCATGGTCCCCCTCCCCCGTTTCACGGGGGAGGATTCGGCATCGCCGGAGCCAAGCCTCCCCTGCGAAGCGGGGGAGGTGGCGAGCGCAGCGAGCCGGAGGGGGTCGTCCGAGGCCCGCAGCCTACGCCTCCAGCCAGACCGCGGTGAATTTCGGGGTCATCAGGAGGCCGTTGGTGAAGTTCTTCACCTTGGGCGTCGCGATGGTGACGCCCGGCAGGATGAACTGCGGCAGGTACATCGCCTGCTCGACCACGAAGCGCTGCAGC
>DASZVN010000042.1:0-4550 GCA_035547055.1 Hyphomicrobiales bacterium | reverse complement strand
CGCCGTGACCGACCCCCTCCTCTCCGTCCGAGACCTGTCGGTCGCCTTCACCCAGGACGGGCGGGACATGCTCGCGGTCGACCGCGTGTCGTTCGACATCGCGAAGGGCGAGACGCTGGCGCTGGTCGGCGAGTCCGGATCGGGCAAGTCGGTCACCGCGCTCTCGATCGTGAAGCTCCTGCCCTATCCCGCCGCGCACCATCCGAGCGGGACGATCCTGTTCAAGGGGCAGGATCTCCTTGCCGCGAAGCCGGCCGAGCTCCGCAAGGTGCGCGGGCGCGACATCACCATGGTGTTCCAGGAGCCGATGACCTCGCTGAACCCGCTCCACACCATCGAGCGGCAGGTCGGCGAGATCCTCAAGGTCCATCGCGGCTGGTCCGACAGCCGCAGCCGCACCCGCGTGGTCGAGCTCTTGGAGCAGGTCGGCATCCGCGAGCCGGCGTCGCGGCTCGGCGCCTATCCGCACCAGCTTTCCGGCGGCCAGCGGCAGCGCGTGATGATCGCGATGGCGCTCGCCAACGAGCCCGACCTCCTGATCGCCGACGAGCCGACCACCGCGCTCGACGTCACGGTGCAGGCCCAGATCCTGGCGCTGCTGCACGACCTCCAGCGGCGTCTCGACATGGCGCTGCTGTTCATCACCCACGACCTCGGCATCGTGCGTCGCGTGGCCGACCGCGTCTGCGTGATGACGAAGGGCAGGATCGTCGAGGAGGGCCCGACCGCGCGGGTCTTCGCCGCGCCGCAGCACGCCTATACCCGCCATCTCCTCGCCGCCGAACCCAAGGGCGCGCCGCCGCCGGCCGATGCGGCGAAGCCGGTCGTGCTCCATGCCGACGACGTCAGGGTGTGGTTCCCGGTCAAGCGCGGCTTTCTGCGAAAGACGGTCGGCCACATCAAGGCGGTCGACGGCGTCAGCGTCGCGGTGCGCGAAGGCGAGACGCTCGGCGTCGTCGGGGAGAGCGGCTCGGGCAAGACCACGCTCGGCCTCGCGCTGCTCCGCCTGATCCGCTCCGACGGCGCCATCGTCTATCTCGGCCGCCACCTCGACGGCCTGTCGACCCGCGAGATGCGCCCGCTGAGAAGCGAGGTGCAGGTCGTCTTCCAGGACCCCTACGGCTCGCTCAGCCCGCGGATGACGGTGCGCGAGATCGTCGAGGAAGGCCTCCGCGTCCACCGCCGCGACAGGAGCGCCGAGGAGCGCCGCGCGATCGTGGCCCAGGCGCTCGCGGATGTCGGGATCGAGCCCGCCGCGATGGAGCGTTATCCGCACGAGTTCTCCGGCGGCCAGCGCCAGCGCATCGCCATCGCCCGCGCCATGGCGCTGGCGCCGCGCTTCGTCGTGCTCGACGAGCCGACCTCGGCGCTCGACATGTCGGTGCAGGCCCAGATCGTCGACCTCCTGCGCGACCTGCAGCAGCGCCACGGCCTCGCCTATCTCTTCATCTCGCACGACCTCAAGGTGGTGCGGGCGCTCGCCTCGGAGCTGGTGGTGCTGCGGGCCGGCAAGGTGGTCGAGCGCGGCCCGGCCGAGCGCATCTTCGCCGCGCCGGAGACCGATTACACCCGCGCCCTGATCGCCGCCGCCTTCGAGACCCGCGCGACCGGCGCCGTAGACCGATAGCCGACGCCTCCCCGTCATTGCGAGGAGCGGAGCGACGAAGCAATCCAGGGGTGGCAAGCGCCGAGCTTGTGGCCCCTGGATTGCTTCGCTTCGCTCGCAATGACGGAGACTTGCGGGAGCGCGTCGGCCGCGCAAGATGGCGGGACCAAGCGGGAGACAAGCCATGGGCATGATGGTCGACGGCAAATGGCTGGAGGAGGAGCCGCCGGAGACCGGCGGCACCGGCGAGTTCAAGCGCATCGCGAGCGCGCTCCGCGGCCGCGTCACCGCCGACGGCTCGTCGGGCTTCCAGGCCGAGGCCGGGCGCTACCACCTCTATGTCGGCTATCACTGCCCGTGGGCGCACCGCACCATCATTTTCCGCGCGCTGAAGGGGCTCGAGCACGCGATCTCGATCTCCTATTGCCTGCCCTTCCTCGGCAAGGACGGCTGGACCTACGCGCTGAACCCGGAGACGCCGGACTGCACCCTCGACGAGATCAACGGCTTCCGCCACCTCTACGAAGCCTATGCCGCGAGCGACCCGCACTACACCGGCAAGGTCACCATCCCGGTGCTGTGGGACAAGAAGACCCGGAAGATCGTGAACAACGAATCCTCCGAGATCATCCGCATGCTCAACAGCGAGTTCGCCGGCATCGCGAAAAACGACACCGATTACTACCCGCCGGAGCTCCGCGCCGAGATCGACGAGGTCAACGCCTTCGTCTACGAGAACGTCAACAACGGCGTCTATCGCTGCGGCTTCGCCCGCTCGCAGCAGGCCTACGACCAGGCCTACGACGCGCTCTTTGGGGCACTCGACACGCTCGAGGCGCGGCTTGCCGGCCAGCGCTACCTCATCGGCGACCGCCAGACCGAAGCGGACTGGCGCCTGTTCCCGACCCTCATGCGCTTCGACGTCGCCTATTTCCCGCTGTTCAAGTGCAATCGCCAGCGCATCGCGGACTTCCCCAACCTCTGGCGCTACGCCCGCGACCTCTACGCCACGCCCGGCATCGCCGCGACGGTGAAGCCCCGCCTCTACGTGCAGAACTATTTCTCGCTGACGCGGGTGAACCCGACCGGCATCATCCCCAAGGGCACGCCGGTCGATTTCGGCATGGCAAAGGCGGCGTAGGACCCCCTCCCCTTCATTGCGAGCGCAGCGAGGCAATCCCGGGAGCGTTCCTGTCGTCCCCGGATAGCGTCGTCGCTTCGCCTTTTCGCAATGGCGGCGGGCGCGCAGTCCCGAAACCACCCGAGGCAATGCGATGACGATCTTCCTCGCCTTCACCGCGGCCTGGGTCGCCTGGGCGGTCTCATGGTTCGTCGCGGCGCTATGGTCGTCGCGGCCGGCCCGCCGCGCCGGCGTCGGGGCCGAGGCGTCATATCGCGTGATCACCCTGGTCGGCGCGGTGATGCTGTTCCTGCCCGGACGGCGGCTGTTCTGGACGCCGCGGCTCTGGGACGTCGGGTGGACCGGCGCATGGATCCTCGTCGCAATCGCCGTCGCGGGCTTCGCCTTCTGCTGGTGGGCGCGCATCCATCTCGGCGCGCTGTGGTCGGGCTCGGTGACCCGCAAGCCGGACCACCGCATCGTCGACAGCGGCCCCTACGGACTGGTGCGCCATCCGATCTACACCGGCATCCTCCTCGCGATCTTCGCCACCGCGATCGCCAAGGGCACGGTACTGGCGATCGCCGGCGCCGTGGTGATGACCCTCGGTTTCTACGTGAAGGCGCGGCTGGAGGAGCGCTTCCTCGGCGCCGAGCTGGGCGCGGCGGCCTACGACGCCTATCGCCGCCGCGTGCCGATGCTGGTGCCGTTCCTGCGCTGAAGCTCACCCGTCATTGCGAGGGGCGAAGCGACGACGCAATCCAGGACCACACGCCCTGGTGCTCGCGCGGCGCGCCGGCCTGACCTGCGCGGCACGGTGGCCAACGCGGCAAGCCCACGTCAGCGGCTCCCGGATTGCTTCGCTTCGCTCGCAACGACGCCTGAACGGCGGCTCGGCGCAACGTCAATCGTCGTCCTGCGGGACGCGGAGCGAGGTCACGAGCTCCGCGCTCAGCCCCTCCTCGGTCTCGGGCATGGCCGCCATGATGGCGTCGTAGCGCTTGGCGATGGCATCGCGCCAATGGCCGTGGGTGAGGATGAAGAGCTCGTCGTTCCGGATGGCGCGGAGCACCATCTCGCCGACCTCCTCGGGCTCCATCCAGAGGTCGGAGACCTTGCGCCTGGCGAGCCGCGCCTCGGACTTGGCGAAGCCGCTGCGGCCACGGAAGCGTTCGGGCCGGTTCTGCGCCGCCTCGTGGATGTTCGACTTGATCGGGCCGGGGCACAGCACCGACACGCCGATGCCTTCGGCGGCGAGGCCGCCGCGCAGGGCCTCGCTCAGCGCCACCACCGCGGCCTTGGTGGTGCCGTAGATCGTCATCTCCGGCCGCGTCGCCAGGAGGCCGGCCATCGAGGCGGTGTTGACGATGTGGCCGCCCTCGCCATGCGCGCGCAAGCGCGGCACGAAGGTCTGCACGCCGTTCACGACGCCGCCGAGATTGACGCCGAGGCCGAAATCCCAGTCGTCGTAGGTGGCCTCCAGCAGCGGCCCTTCGAGGCCGACGCCGGCGTTGTTGCAGACGACGTGGACCTTGCCGAACACTCGCTCGGCCTCGTCGGCGGCCGCGGCGAAGGCGGCACGGTCGGTCACGTCGAGCTCGATGCCGTGGACGGAGCGGCCCTGCTGGCGCTCGGCGAACCAGTCGAGCGCGGTCTTGAGATGGTCGGGCCGGAGATCGGCCAGGACCACCTTCATCCCGGCGCCGACGAACGCCTTGGCGATGCCGAGGCCGATGCCGCTGGCGCCGCCGGTGATGAAAGCGACCTTGCCCTCGACGTCCTGCATGTCGTTCCCTCCGTAGGAAGGCGCGAAGCGCCGTGCCC
>DASZVN010000041.1:0-2361 GCA_035547055.1 Hyphomicrobiales bacterium | reverse complement strand
GTTTGCCGAGCGCCTACGCGCCTCGGTCCGGGGGATCGATCTCGCCTGCCGCTACGGCGGCGAAGAATTCGTGATCGTGATGCCGGAGGCCGATCTCGGCATTGCGTCGACGGTGGCCGAGCGGCTGCGCCGCCGCGTCGCCTCGCCGGCGTTCCAGCTCGGCGACGGACGCGAACTCGACATCACGATCTCGATCGGCGTCGCCGGCCGGCACCACGGCGAGCACGACGGCGACGCGCTCCTGAAGCGCGCCGACCAAGCGCTCTACCGCGCCAAGCGCGACGGCCGCAACCGCGTCGTCGCCGACGCGGCGTGATAGGCGCGGCGACGACGACGGAGCTTACCGCCCCGCCCGTTGGATGTTGTACGTGACGACGGCGCCTTGCTGAGCGGTCCCGCCAATCGCGTTGACGATCGCAAGGAACTTCAAGAGATCGACGCTAGCTGCTGGGGACAGATAGATGATGTCCTTATCCTTCATCTGCATCTGCCGGGCCAGGAAGAAGGCGTTCGGGTCACGCATGTCGAGGCGATAGACGACCGGGACGAGCGGCCCGAATTTACCATCATAGTCGGGCTTGATCGCCTTGGCTACGTCTTCCGGCTCGTACCGGAACAGGAATACCGACCCCTGGGCGAGTGCGGGCTGGAGACCACCAGTTTTTGCCAGCGCCTCGGCCAGCGACATTTGGCGGTGGGTAAAGGTGTCGGTGCCGGGTCTGTTGACGGCGCCGAAGACCAGATAGGTCAGCGGCTCGCGAATGACGAAGAGCTGATCCCGTGGCTGCAGATAGACATTGTCGCCCGGCCGGTCGATTAGGTCCTGCATCATGATCTCGCCCGTGCGACCATGGCGGACGAGGCGGATACGTGTCTCGTAGGTTTGGCCCGCAGAGCCGCCGGCTTCATTGAGCGCGTCAAGAATATGAGTTCCGGCAGGGCTCAGCGGAAGCGGCCCCGGCTTCTTCACGTCGCCGCCGACCTGGACGGTACTGCTGACCGGCGTCGAGATCACCACGGAGGCCTGTGGCTCGACAGCCTTGCCCTGGAGGTCCTTGACGATAGTCCGCTCGAGCGCGCGTGGCGCCAGCCCCTCGGCGTGGATCAAGCCGGCATAGGGAATAGAGATGTTGCCGGCGTTGTCGACCTGCAGCGTCAACTGCACACGAGCACCATTCTGGCTCGGGAATAGGCTACCCTGGCCGGCCTCGAACAGCACGACGGTGAGAACGTCGCCCACGCCGATGCGCTGGACCGGCGGCGGCTTCACCGTCGCGAAGCGGCTCTCGAAGGTCGGCGGCTGGAAATGCGCCAGCGCCGCGATGACGCTGCCGTTGAGCGGGACGAATAGATACTTCTGGAGGTCCTGATCCTGCGCGCCGGCGTTGGCGACCGTCGTCGCCGACGGCCCGCTGGTCGGAAGCAGCGTGCATCCACCGCTCGCCACGATCAACGCCGCGGCGGCGAGAAACTTCCCCGAGATCACGAACTGCGTCCCTCGTGGTACCCCACTGTGGCTCTAGCATTGTTTAGGGTTTGATCCAACACGCGGAGCGCCGCGCCGGGAGCGCAGCCACCGCGGTGTGCCCACGATGGCACAGCGCCGGCCCGGATCGGGACTGGGACGCGATTCAGTGCCCCTGCCAGCCGCGAGTGAATTCGAGCGCGATGATCGCGGTCGAGCGCGCCTGGCGGCGCAGCCGGCGGGCGAGCCGATGGCCGCGTGGCGACGCCAGCGGCCGGGCCAAGCGGCGCGCGATCAGCATCTCGATGGCATCTTCGGCGGAACAGGGGATCCGGCTCACCGGGTCGGCGTAGCGGGGATAGAGAATCAGCGCTCCGGCGACGAGCGCGTCGAGCGTCAGTGTGCGGCCGCGGCGGGGCGCGGCGACGCGGTCGTCGGTCAGACTCCAGCCCGCATAGAACGGGAGCCCCCAAGTGACGACGCGGCGGCCACGCAGCAGTGCCTCGAACCCAGCGAGCGAGGTAGCGACGTGGACCTCGTCGACGATTTCGAGCCAGGACGCCATGTCGCCTTCGGCGGTCACCTGATCGGCCAAGGAGGCCGCTGCGGCGCGGTCGTCGCTGCCCGGCCGGTTGCCCGAGGCGATGTCGGGATGGACCTTGTAGACGATATGGGCGTCGGGGTTCTCGTTCCGCACGGCGCGCAGCAGCCCGAGATTCCCCTCGACCGTGAGCGCGCCGAAGCGGAGCGACGCATCGCCCGGCACTTGCGCGGGAACGAGGATCAGGCGCCGGCCCGTCGCTGAGGCAGGCCGTGCGATCGGATCGGCGAAATTGTACTTGGTGAGGCGGGCGGAGACGAGGCGCTGCCGCAGCGCCGCCGCACGGGCGAGGAGC
>DASZVN010000040.1:0-17575 GCA_035547055.1 Hyphomicrobiales bacterium | reverse complement strand
CCGCGCCGCGCTTCCGCGCCAGCCAGGGGAGCGTGCCGGTCTCGGCGACGGCGAAGGATGCCGTCGAGCCGAAGGCCCGCGCGGTTTTCGTCATCACGAAGGAGCCGAAGGTCCCGGGCGGCAGGAACAGCACCTGGCCGTCCGCGAGATGCGGCGCCAGGGCTTCGGCGAGCGAGGCCTGGGCGAAGGCCGGCACCGGCAGGACGATCAGCTCGGCGCCCGCGACCGCCTCGCCGAGGGAGGCGGTGGGCCGCGCGATCCGGACCTCGCGCAGGCCGGCGGCATCGCGCAGGCGCACCGTCCCGCTCTCCAGGACCGGCGCGAGCGCCGCGCCGTCGCGGCGCCAGAAGCGGACCTCATGGCCGGCTTCCGACAGGTCGGCCGCCGCCGCATAGGCGCCGTTGCCGCCGCCGAGGACTGCGATCTTCATGGTGCCGGCCATTCTCCTCCCGCACCAGTAGATGCTTTATGCCTAAAACGTTCAAGCCCTGCCGTCATTGCGAGGAGCGGAGCGACGAGGCAATCCAGGGGCCACAGGCACGGCGCCTGGGTCCCCTGGATTGCTTCGCTTCGCTCGCAATGACGGCCTCTCCCCGTCATGGCCGGGCTCGTCCCGGCCATCCACGACTTTCTTCAGCGATGGTGCCGCAAACTCGTGGATGCCCGGCCCAAGGCCGGGCATGACGGAGGAGCTTCGGCCGGCCTTCCCGTATTGAACTCGCCGGCCAGACTGTTTAAGCCTAAAGCAAATTCCGCCGGGGACGTCGTCTTGGATCGGGACTCCGCATCCCGCCACGTGCTGGTGACCGGCGCCTCGCGCGGGATCGGGGCGGCGATCGCCGCCGCCTTCGTCGCCGGGGGCGACCGGGTCACCGTGCTCGGCCGCACAGCGGAGAGCGCCGCGGCCGCCAAAGTTACGCTCGGCGCCGCCGCGGCGGTTTCGGCCGACGTGACCGACGCCGCCGCGCTCGAGGCCGCGCTCGCCGCGGCGGCGGCGACGGGCGGGCCCATCGAGGTGCTGGTCAACAACGCCGGCGGCGCCGAGACCCAGCCGATCGCACGCACCGACCTCGCCCAGCTGCAGCGGATGATGGCGCTGAACCTCGAACCCGTGCTCACCGCCGTCCGCGCCGTGCTGCCCGGCATGAAGGCCCGCGCTTTCGGCCGCATCGTCACCGTGGCCTCGACCGCGGGCCTGAAGGGCTACGCCTATGCCGGCGCCTATTGCGCGGCGAAGCACGCCGTCGTCGGCCTGACCCGGGCGCTGGCGCTGGAGGTCGCGACGGACGGCATCACCGTGAACGCGGTCTGCCCCGGCTATGCCGACACCGACCTCGTCCATGCCGCCGTCGCGCGGCTGGAGGAGCGCACCGGCAAGAGCCGCGAGGCCCTCCTCGGCGAGTTCACCAGGCACAACCCGATGGGCCGCCTGGTGCGGCCGGAGGAAATCGCGGCGAGCGTCGTCTGGCTCGCCGGCAACGAGGCCTCGGCCGTCACCGGGCAGGCCATCGCAATCGCGGGAGGCGAGCTATAGCCAGCGACCGCAGCGCGCTCGCGCACGACCATCTCGACGCCGAATACAAGGTCCGCCGCAGCCCCGGCGACCACCGCACCGAGCTGCGCCTGTGGCTGCGCCTCCTCACCTGCGCCAACCTGATCGAGGCCGAGGTTCGCCGCCGCCTGCGCGAGGAGTTCGGCACGACGCTGCCGCGCTTCGACCTGATGGCCCAGCTCGAACGCGCCCACGAGGGCATCCTGCTCGGCGAGCTGTCGCGGCGGATGATGGTCTCGAACGGCAACGTCACCGGCCTGGTCGAGCGGCTGGTCCAGGAGGGGTTGATCGAGCGCCAGGTCAGCGAGCGCGACCGCCGCGCCGTCCGGGTGCGGCTCACCCAGCGCGGCGCGGCGCTGTTCGCGCGCATGGCGAAGGCCCATGGCGAGTGGCTGGGCGAATTGATCGGCGCGCTCGGCGAGGACGAGCAGGAGCGGCTCCTGGCCGAGCTCGGCGACCTCAAGGATTCGGTGCGCCTCGCCATCGCCGGCAAGGGCGGCAAGGCGCGGAGGAAGGCGCGGTGAAGCGGCAGAGCACGGTGACGGCGCCGCTCGCGGCCTTCACGCCGCGGCACTTCAAGCTCGCGGTCGCGGACAAGGTCGCGACGATCACGCTGAACCGGCCGGAGCGGAAGAACCCACTGACCTTCGAGAGCTACGCCGAGCTCCGCGACACGTTCCGCGCCGCCCGCTTCGACGAGGCGATCGCGGCGATCGTTGTGACCGGGGCGGGCGGCAATTTCTCGAGCGGCGGCGACGTGTTCGAGATCATCGAGCCGCTGACCAAGATGGGAGCGGCCGAGCTCCACGCCTTCACCACCATGACCGGCGATCTCGTCAAGGAGATGCGCGCCTGCCCGCAGCCGATCGTCGCCGCGGTCGAGGGCGTCTGCGCCGGCGCGGGGGCGATCGTCGCGATGGCCTCCGATCTCCGCATCGCCGGGGCGGGCGCCAGGGTCGCCTTCCTGTTCAACCGGGTCGGCCTCGCGGGCTGCGACATGGGGGCCTGCGCGATCCTGCCCCGCCTGATCGGCCAGGGCCGCGCGGCCGAGCTGCTCTACACCGGCCGCTTCATGGACGCCGCCGAGGGCGAGCGCTCGGGCTTCTTCGGCCACGTCGTCGGCACCGGCGAGGCGCTGGACGCCGCAACGGCGCTCGCCAAGACCATCGCCACCGGGCCGACCTTCGCCAATGCGATCACCAAGCGGATGCTCCATGCCGAATGGGCAATGGGGCTCGACGCGGCCATCGACGCCGAGGCGATCGCCCAGGCCCTGTGCATGAAGACCGAGGATTTCCGCCGCGCTTTCGAGGCCTTCGCAGAGAAGCGCGCGCCCGTTTTCGAGGGCGACTGAATGGCCGACCGGAGCTTCCTCGCCTGGCCGTTCTTCGAGCCGCGCCACCGCGCGCTCGCCGAGAAGGCCGAGGCCTGGGCGGCGGAGGCGGTCGCGAAGCTGGTCGACCACGGCGATGTCGACGGCAGTTGCCGCCGCCTCGTCGCGGCGCTCGGCGAGGCGGGCTTCCTCGCCCTGTCGGCGCCGGAGGACGGGCGGTTCGACGTGCGCGCCCTGTGCCTGCTGCGCGAGATTTTCGCGCGCCACGACGGCCTCGCCGATTTCGCCTTCGCCATGCAGGGGCTCGGCACCGGCGCGATCACGCTGACGGGAAGCGACGTCTTGAAGGAGCGCTTTCTCCCCGGCGTACGCGCCGGTACGGCCATCCCCGCCTTCGCGCTGACCGAGCCCGAGGCCGGCTCCGACGTCGCCGCCATCACGCTCGCCGCGACGCCCGCCGGCAACGATGCCGTCCGCCTCGACGGCGAGAAGACCTGGATCTCGAACGGCGGCATCGCCGACCTCTACGTCGTGTTCGCGCGGTCGGGCGAGGCGGCGGGCGCGCGCGGCCTCTCGGCCTATGTCGTGCCGGCCGACACGCCGGGCCTCACGATCGCCGAGCGGCTGGAGACGGTCGCGCCGCATCCCTTGGCGCGGCTCCGCTTCGAGAATTGCCGGGTGCCGCCGGCGAACCGCCTCGGCCAGGGCGGCGACGGCTTCAAGATCGCGATGGCGACGCTCGACGTGTTCCGCCCGAGCGTCGGCGCGGCGGCGCTGGGCTTCGCCCGCCGCGCGCTCGACGCCACGCTGGAGCGGGTCAGGTCGCGAAATTTGTTCGGAGCGCCGATGGCCGCGCTGCCGCTCGCCCAAGCCCAGCTCGCCGAGATGGCGACCGCGATCGACGCGGCGGCGCTTCTCGTCTATCGCGCCGCCTGGGCCCGCGACCAGGGCGCCCCGCGCGTCACCCGCGAGTCGGCGATGGCCAAGATGGTCGCGACCGAGAGCGCCCAGGAGGTGATCGACCGCGCGGTGCAGCTCCACGGCGGCGAGGGCGTCCGCGCGGGCTCGGTGCCCGAGCGGCTCTACCGCGAGATCCGCGCGCTCCGCATCTACGAGGGCGCGACCGAGGTGCAGAAGCTCATCATCGCGCGCCAGCTTCTCGCGGCGCCGGGCTGAGGGAGCGCGCCATGTCCGCCACCAGCCACCTCGACACCTTCGTCCTCGACAACCTGCCGCCGCCGGAGGCGCTGCCCGACTTCGTCAATCTCGACCGGCTGGACTACCCCGAGCGGCTCAACGCCGCCGTCGAGCTGGTCGACCGCCACGTCGCGGAGGGCCGCGGCGGCCGGGTCGCGCTCCGCGGCGCCGGCGTCTCCTGGACCTATGCCGATCTCGCCGCGCTGACCGACCGGCTGGCACGGGTGCTGGTCGAGCGGCTCGGCCTCGTGCCGGGCAACCGGGTGCTGCTGCGCTCGGCCAACAGCCCGGCCTTCGCCGCGGTCTATCTCGCGGTGATCAAGGCCGGCGGCGTCGCGGTCGCGACGATGCCGCTGCTGCGCGCCAAGGAGCTGGCCAAGATCATCGACAAGGCGAAGCCGGCGCTGGCGCTCTGCGATGCGCCGCTTGCGGGCGAGCTGAAGGTGGCCCAGGCCGAGGCTCCCGTCCTGAAGCGCATCGTGACGTGGAGCGGCCCGCTCGGCGGCGAGCTCGGCGATCTCCTCGCCGAGGCGACGCTCGGCTTTCCTCCGTGCGACACGCACGGCGGCGATCCCTGCCTCCTCGCCTTCACCTCGGGCACCACCGGCACGCCGAAGGCGACCATCCATGTCCACCGCGACCTCCTGACCACCTGCGACACCTACGGCAAGGAGGTGCTCCAGGCGCGGCCGGACGACGTCTTCATCGGCTCGCCACCGCTCGCCTTCACCTTCGGCCTCGGCGGTCTGCTGCTGTTCCCGCTTCGCGTCGGCGCGACTGCGGCCCTGGTCGAGAAGGCCGGTCCGCCGGACCTCGCCAAGGCGATCGCCGAATACCGCGCCACGGTCTGCTTCACCGCGCCGACGGCCTATCGCGCGCTCCTCGCGCGGCTCGCCGACCACGATCTCTCCTCGCTCCGAAAATGCGTCTCGGCCGGCGAGACCTTGCCGAAGCCGACCTTCGACGCCTGGCAGGCGGCGACCGGCATCCGCCTGATGGACGGCATCGGCTCGACCGAGATGCTGCACATCTTCATCGCGGCGCCCGAGGACAAGGTCCGCGCCGGCGCGACCGGGCTGCCGGTGCCGGGCTTCGAGGCCAAGGTGATCGACGCCGAGGGCCGTCGCGTTCCGCCCGGCACGCCGGGCCGGCTCGCGGTGCGCGGCCCGCTCGGCTGCCGCTACCTCGCCGACGAGCGCCAGCGCGTCTATGTGGAGAGCGGCTGGAACGTCACCGGCGACACCTATGTCGAGGATGGAGACGGCTATTTCTGGTTCCAGGCGAGGAACGACGACATGATCGTCTCGGCCGGCTACAACATCGCCGGGCCGGAGGTCGAGGCGAGCCTCCTCGCCCACCCCGCGGTCGCCGAGTGCGGCGTGGTCGCGGCGCCGGACCCGGAGCGCGGGCAGGTCGTGAAGGCCTATGTGCTGCTCCGCGAGGGGGTGGTGGGCGACGCGGCACTGGCGAAGGCCTTGCAGGACCACGTCAAGGCCGATATCGCCCCCTACAAATATCCGCGTAGGGTCGCGTTCGTGACGAGCCTGCCGAAGACCGAGTCGGGCAAGCTGCAGCGCTTCGCCCTCAGGGCGCAGGCCCGCGCCGAGGCCGAACGGGAGATGGCGAGGTGAGCGCATTCACGACGCTCGAGGACGCCGCCGAGGCGGCCGGCGCCGGGAACGGCGGCCTGAGGGTGCTCCAGCCGGCCGGCTGGCGGAAGCCGCGCGGCTACGCCAACGGCGTGATGGGCCGCGGCACGGTCATCCTGACCGGCGGGCTGATCGGCTGGGACGCCGAGGAGCGGCTGGCGGACGGCTTCGCGCCCCAGGTCGAGCAGACGCTGAAGAACGTCGTCGCCGTCCTCGCCGAGGGCGGCGCCCGACCGCAGCACATCGCGAGCCTCACCTGGTACGTCCGCTCGATCGCGACCTATCGCGCCTCGCTGGCGGAGCTCGGCGGGGTCTATCGCAAGGTGATCGGCCGCCATTATCCGGCAATGGCGCTGGTCGAGGTGTCCGACCTGGTCGAGCCCGCCGCCCTGGTCGAGATCGCCGCCACCGCCATCGTGCCGGATTGATGGCTCCTCCGTCATGCCAGGGCTTGGCCCGGGCATCCACGAGTTTGCGGCGCGGGTAAAGAAAGTCGTGGATGGCCGGGACAAGCCCGGCCATGACGGGACGTAACGTAACGTCACCAATTTCGGAGACATGTCCGTGTCCACCTCCACCGCTGCCCGCCCTGCCGCCGCCTCGCACGCCGGCACCGGCGCGTTCGACTGGGCCGATCCGTTCCGCCTCGACGAGCAGCTCGACGAGGACGAGCGGCTGATCCGGGACAGCGCCAAGGCCTTCGCCGAACAGACGCTGCGGCCGCGGGTGGTCCGGGCCTATGCCGAGGAGACGGTCGACCGCGCGGTGTTCGACGAGATGGGCGCGCTCGGCCTCCTCGGCGCGACGCTGCCCGAGGAATATGGCGGCGCCGGCGCCTCCTATGTCGCCTACGGCCTGATCGCGCGGGCGCTGGAGTCGGTCGATTCCGGCTACCGCTCGATGCTGAGCGTGCAGTCCTCGCTGGTGAGCTACCCGATCCATGCCTACGGCGACGAGGCCCAGCGCCGGCGCTACCTGCCGAAGCTCGCGCGGGGCGAATGGGTCGGCTGCTTCGGCCTGACCGAGCCGGATTCCGGCTCCGACCCCGGCAGCATGACGACGCGGGCGGAGAAGGTCTCGGACGGCTATCGCCTGTCGGGCGCCAAGATGTGGATCTCGAACGCGCCGATCGCCGACGTCTTCGTGGTGTGGGCGAAGTCCGACGCCCATGACGGACAGATCCGCGGCTTCATCCTGGAGAAGGGGATGAAGGGCCTCACGGCGCCGCGGATCGAAGGCAAGCTGTCGCTCCGCACCTCCGTCACCGGCGAGGTCGTGATGGACGGCGTCGTGGTGCCGGAAGAAAACCTGCTGCCGAACGTCAGCGGGCTCAAGGGGCCGTTCGGCTGCCTCAACCGCGCCCGCTACGGCATCGCCTGGGGCACCATGGGCGCGGCCGAGGATTGCTGGCACCGTGCGCGCTCCTATGCGCTCGAGCGCATCCAGTTCGGCCGGCCGCTCGCCGCCAACCAGCTCGTGCAGAAGAAGCTCGCCGACATGCAGACCGAGATCGCGCTCGGCCTCCAGGCCGTGCTCAGGATCGGCCGCCTGTTCGACGAGGGCCGCGTCGCGCCGGAGGCGATCAGCCTCGTCAAGCGCAACAACGCCGGCAAGGCGCTCGACATCGCCCGCCAGGCCCGCGACATCCACGGCGGCAACGGCATCATGGGCGAGTACCACGTGATGCGGCACCTGCAGAACCTCGAGACGGTCAACACCTACGAGGGCACCCACGACGTCCACGCCCTGATTCTCGGCCGCGCCCAGACCGGCATCCAGGCCTTCTTCTGAGGCGGCCGTGCTCGCGCGCGATCCGCCGGCGCCCCTCTGCTTCCTCGCGTTCTTCGAGGAGGCGCGGCCGGATGCGGCGATCGCAACGGCCGACCTCGGGCGCGTCCGGGAGATCGTGGCGGGGCTGGCCGGCCTCGCGAAGGCGCATCTCTACACGCCGGCCCGTGCCCACGATCCGCATGGCGCGGGGCAGGCGGCGCCGTTCTTCGGGCTCCAGCTCTATTTCGACGAGCTTGCCGGCCTGGAGGCCGCCGCCGCGGCGGGCGGCCCGCTTGAGGCCGTGGCCGCGCTGCCGAGCCTGGTCGACGCGATCCCGACGCAGGAGGCCATGCGCGGCGTCAGCTTCGTCGCGCCGGGCCCGGCACCGCTCGCCGCGACCGCGTGCAGCTATTGCGTCCACTATCCCGGGCCGGCCGCCGACCCGGACGCCTGGCACCGCCACTATGTCGCGCGCCACGTCCCGCTGATGGCAGAGCTTCCGGGGGTGCGCGAGGTCGAGGTGCTGAGGCCGCTCGCATGGCGATCCGGCCTCAGGTGGCGGCGGGCGGTCCACATGCTCAGGAACCGCGTCCTGTTCGACAGCGCGCCGGCGCTCGATGCGGCGCTGGCCTCGCCGGTGCGCCACGCCATGCGCGACGACTTCGCCGCCTTCCCGCCCTATGAGGGCGGCGCCTTCCATTTCCCCTTCGCCACCCAGGCGGTGCACCCCCGCCGGCAGGCGATATAGTCGCGCCCGGAGGCGCATCATGGCCGAACGGTCTTTCGCCAAGGAAGTCGAAAAGCTCCGGCTCGGCGCCGGCGAGGAGTTCCGCGGCGAGGGTATCCTCGCCATCACCAAGGCGCTGCTCGAATGCGGCGTCGGCTATGTCGGCGGCTACCAGGGCGCGCCGATCAGCCATCTGATGGACGTGCTCTCCGACGCGCAGGACATCCTCGGCGAGCTCGGCGTCCATTTCGAGGCCAGCGCCTCGGAGGCGACCGCGACCGCGATGCTCGCCGCCTCGGTGCACTACCCGATCCGCGGCGCCGCGACCTACAAGTCCGCCGTCGGCCTCAATGTCGGCTCCGACGCGCTCGCGAACCTCTCCTCGGGCGGCGTCACCGGCGGCGCGCTCGTCATCATCGGCGAGGACTACGGCGAAGGCTCCTCGATCATGCAGGAGCGGAGCCACGCCTTCGCGATGAAGAGCCAGGTCTGGCTGCTCGATCCCAGGCCGGACCTTCCGACCATCGTCGACATGGTGCGCCACGGCTTCGAGCTGTCGGAGGCCTCCAACTCGGTGGTCATGCTGGAGGTGCGGATCCGCTCGTGCCACCTCCACGGCCGCTTCGTCTGCCGCGACAACCAGCGCCCGACGATGACCGTGGCGGAGGCGCTGAACGCGCCCAGGCGCGACACCCAGCGGATCGTCCTGCCGCCGGCCTCCTTCCTCCACGAGAAGGAGAAGATCGAGCGGCGCTGGCCGGCCGCGGTCGACTATATCCGCCGCCACAAGCTGAACGAGCGGTTCGGCCCGGCCGAGGGCCGGATCGGCATCGTCATGCAGGGCGGCATGTACAACGGCGTCATCCGCGCGCTGCAGCGGCTCGGCCTCGCCGACACCTACGGCGAGACCCAGGTGCCGCTCTACGTGCTGAACGCGGTCTACCCCTTGGTCGACGACGAGTTCCTGGCCTTCGCCGAGGGCAAGGACGCGGTGCTGGTCGTCGAGGAGGGCCAGCCCAACCACATCGAGCAGGCGCTCGGCCATATCCTCCACCAGGCCGGCCGCGCGGGCACGCGCCTTTCGGGCAAGGATTTCCTGCCGATGGCCGGCGAGTACACCGGCCAGGTGATGCTCGACGGCCTCGGCGGCTTCATCCGCCGCTTCGCGCCAGACCTCCTCGCCGACCGCGTGCGCGCGCCGAACCGGCCCGCCGAGGCGCCGGACCTCGCGGCGCTCCAGCGCGCGGTGCCGGGCCGGCCGCCGAGCTTCTGCACCGGATGCCCGGAGCGGCCGATCTTCGCCGCGACCAAGCTCGTCGAGGAGGAGCTGGGCGAGCACCACATCGCCTCGGACATCGGCTGCCACCTGTTCTCGATCATGCCGCCGTTCGAGCTCGGCGCGACGACGATGGGCTACGGGCTCGGCCCGGCCTCGGCCTCGGCGTTCAACGCGCCCGATGCGGAGCGCCGCTCGATCTCCTTCGTCGGCGACGGCGGCTTCTGGCACAACGGCCTCACCTCCTCGATCGGCAACGCCGTCTTCAACCGGAACGACGGCGTCATCGTCGTGGTCGACAACTACTACTCGGCCGCGACCGGCGGGCAGGACATCCTGTCGTCGCGCGCCAGCAACCGCTCCAAGTCGACGAAGCATCCCATCACCGAAGCGGTGAAGGGCATGGGCGTGAAATGGGTGCGCCAGATCGACCGCACCTACGACGTCGCCAAGGTCCGCGCCACGCTGAAGGAGGCGCTGACGACGCCCGAGAGCGGGCCGAAGGTGATCGTCGCCTCGTCCGAGTGCATGCTGAACCGCCAGCGCCGCGAGCGGCCGCAGATGCAGGCGGCGATCAAGAGAGGCGCGCGCACCGTCAAACCGCGCTTCGGCGTCGACGAGGACGTCTGCACCGGCGACCATGCCTGCATGCGCCTGTCGGGCTGCCCGTCGCTCTCGGTGAAGACGCTGGACGATCCGCTGCGCGACGATCCGGTGGCGGCGATCGACTATAGCTGCGTCGGCTGCGGCAATTGCGGCGAGGTGGCGGAGGCGGCGGTGCTGTGCCCCTCGTTCTACCGCGCCGACACCATCCATAACCCGACCGGCCTCGAGCGCACGCTCGACCGCTGGCGCCGCCGCGCCATCGGCTGGCTCCAGGCCCGCCGCGCCCGCCGCCGCCTGTCGTTCGCGGAGCGGTGAGAGCGATGGACCGCGGGCGCCGTAACCCCTCACCCGGTCGCAGTGCCCTTTCTTCACCTCTCCCCGCGGGGGAAAGGTCGAGTTGTCGGCGCAAGCCGACGACCGGGTGAGGAGCCGCGATGCTCGGTGCAATGAAATGAACCCGCCAGCCGTCCCGTCTGCCGAAGGCGACCGCGTCATCCGGCTCGCGATCCTCGCCGTCGGTGGGCAGGGCGGCGGCGTCTTGTGCGACTGGATCGTCGACCTCGCCGAGCGGAACGGCTGGCTCGCCCAGGCGACCTCGGTCGCGGGGGTCGCCCAGCGCACCGGCGCGACCGTCTACTACGTCGAGATGTGCCCGGACCGCGGGCGCCGGCCGGTGTTCGCGCTGGCGCCGGCGCCGGGCGACGTCGACATCCTGGTCGCCGCCGAGATGATGGAGGCCGGCCGCGCCATCCTCCGCGGCTTCGTCACGCCCGACCGCACCACGCTGATCGCCTCCTCGCACCGCATCGCGGCCGTGTCCGAGAAGGTCGTGCCGGGCGACGGCAGGGGTGCGCCGCAGGACGTGGAGGCTGCGGCGAAGAAAGCAGCCAAGGCCTGGCTTGCCTTCGACATGGAGAAGATCGCGGCCGAAGCCGGCAGCTTCATCTCGGCGAGCCTGTTCGGCGGGCTCGCGGGCACCGGCGTGCTGCCCTTCGCTCGCGCCAGCTTCGCGGAGACCATCCGCGCCTCGGGCGGACGCGGCGTCGAGGCGAGCCTCCGTGCCTTCACCGTCGCCTGCGACGAGGCCGAGCGGCGGGTGGCGGCGCCGGTCACCGCAGCCGCACTCCCTGGCACTACGGCTGCCGCGACGCATGTGGAGCAGGTCGCCGGCAGCCCCGCGCTGGTCGCGGCCTGGCGGGAGATCGAGGCGCGCATCGCGAAAATGCCGGAGCCGGTGCGCGCCATGGCCGGGCGCGGCGCCCGCAAGGTGGTGGACTACCAGGACCTCGCCTACGGTCGCGAATATCTCGACCGGCTCGACCGTGCGCTCGCCCGCGACGATGCGGCACGCGGCTGGACGCTGTCGCTCGCGGCAGCGAAATATCTCGCCAACGCCATGTGCTACGACGACATCGTCCGCGTCGCCGACCTCAAGACGCGCGGCACGCGCTCGGAGCGGGTGCGCCGCGAGATCGGCGTCGCCGCCGACGGCGTGCTCCAGGTCACCGAGTATTTCCACCCGCGGATCGAGGAGGTCTGCGGCACGCTGCCGGCCGGCCTCGGCGCCTGGATCGAGGCCCGGCCCGGCCTCGCGCGCTGGCTCGACCGGCGCATCAACAAGGACCGGCGCCTTCGCACCGACCGGCTCGCCACCTTCGCGCTGCTATGGACGATCGGCGGGATGCGGCGCTGGCGGCGCGGCCTGCTGCGCCATCGCGTCGAGACCGCGCATCTCGAGGGCTGGTATACGCTCTCGCTGGAGCGTGCCCCGCGCCAATACGACCTTGCGGTCGAGATCCTCGCCTGCCGCCGCCTCATCAAGGGCTACAGCGACACCCACGCCCGCGGCCTGTCGAAGTTCGACCGCGTCCTCTCCGCGCTCCCGCTGCTCGACGGCCGCGCCGACGCCGCCGACTGGCTCCGCCG
Source organism: Hyphomicrobiales bacterium (assembly GCA_035547055.1). Lineage (GTDB taxonomy): Bacteria > Pseudomonadota > Alphaproteobacteria > Rhizobiales > Methylopilaceae > DASZVN01. Next base: position 5,539 of record DASZVN010000040.1, on the reverse strand, counting down.
CCTCCGCGAGGCCGCGCTGAAGGACGAGAAGGGCACCGCGCTCGACGGCGCGCTCAAGACCGTCGCCTCCTTCGCCGCCCCCGCGACGGCCGCCGGAGCGAGGCCGGCCTGATTATTTGTGATCCACAAAGATCACGTTCTGTTTGCGATTGACAACATTCTGGCGGCGGCCCTAGCCGTCGCGGCCTGAATGGCCAACGGGAGGGAGGTCGGCCGTGAAGAAACTCGTCTTCGCTTTGGGATTGGCGGCGACGGCGGCGCTCGCGGCGCCGGCCCATGCCGACGTGACCATCGGCGTCCTGATGCCGACCTCGGGTCGTTAACTTCGTCGAGGACGACACCGACGACCTTGCCCGCCAGCTCCCGGGCAAGTCCTCGGCGCCGATGTCCGACGCCCTGTTCCGGATGCGCCGCTGCACCGTCGTGACCGGAGTGAGGGACGAAAGCGATGCCAGCAAGGCCAAGATCCGCGACTGCGGGGCAACATGAGGGCGTCGAGGCGCCGATCACTGGCAAGATCACGATCGACAGGAACGGGGGCGCCGTGCGGCGGCCGAACGTCCTCGTGGTGAAGCACGGCAAGGTCGGCATCGGCAAGTGACGGAGGTGGGCATTGGCGGCGTGCCGGGCCCCTAGCATCTTCGCGGAAGCATCGACCTGACCGAAAACCGCTGCACAGGTCTCGCGATCGTGCTCTAGCTTCGCCCACCTCTCGCCAAGTCTGGATCGCCCTTTGTCCGCCACCGCCAAGACCAAGCCGCCGGCCCGGGCCGACGGCATCCGCCTCGATCTCGAAGAGCGTTCGTTCTACCGCTTTTCGATCCTCGCGACCCAGATCAACCGCTCGGTCGCCCGCGCCTATGTCAGGAAATACGGCACCCCGGCCAACGCCTGGAAGATCCTGGCCGTGCTGAACAAGTACAAGACCCAGTCGGCCTCCGACCTCAAGCGCCACACCACGCTCGAGATGGACAAGATCACCCGTCTGGTCGACGACCTCGTCGCCCGCGGCTTCGCCGTCCGCGAGCAGGACCGGCTCGACCGCCGCCGCGTGGTGATCTCGCTCTCGCCCGAGGGCAAGCGCGCCACCCGCCATCTCGAATCGACGATCGCCAAGATGGAGCGCGAGTTCCTGGGCGCGCTCGACCCGGACGAGCGCCAGACGTTCTACGGCCTGCTGGAGAAGCTGAAACGCCGCGCCGACCAGATCTTCACCGGGTGAGCAGCGGTCCTCTCCCGTCATGCCCGGCCTTGTGCCGGGCATCCACGACTTTGGAGCGCCGCCAGATAGGAGAAGTCGTGGATGGCCGGGACAAGCCCGGCCATGACGGGCGCGGCAGTTGTTTGCGAAACGCAAATAGAAATTGACCGTCCCGGGGTTCTTTGCCAAGCTTCGGCAGTCGGTCCGGCACGGCCGCGACCGCGGTTCCGCGCCAGGGAGGCATCCCATGAAGACGGCACCGCTCAAGCAGGACTACGGGATCGAGATCAGCGGCGTCGACGTCCGCTCCGCCGCCCCGGCGACGCTCGCCGAGATCGTCCGCCTGCTCAACGCCCACGGCGCCATCGTGGTGCGCGAGCAGGCGCTCGCACCCGCCGACCTCGTCGCCTTCACCCGCCTGTTCGGCACCCCGGCCTACAACCCGCGGCACGAGCACACGGTGCCGGGCTATCCCGACATCTTCGTGATCTCCAACAAGATCGTCGACGGCAGGCCGATCGGCGACCTTGATGCCGGCTCCGGCTGGCATTTCGACATGCCCTACGAGCGCCTGCCGGGCTATTGCACCCTGCTCTATGCGCTCGAGGTGCCGCCCGAGGGCTCCGACACCCTCCTGGCCGACCTCTGCGCCGCCTGGGACGAGCTTCCCGCCGAGCGGCAGGAGGATCTCGCCGACCTCGTCGTCCACCACAGCTATGCCCAGCTCGCCTCGCTCAAGGGGACGACGCTGACCGCCGAGCACCGCCGCCGCCTGCCCGACGTGTTCCACCCGCTGGTGCGCCGCCACCCTCATGACGGACGGCTCGCGCTCCGGCCCTGCCTCGGCGGCTCGAAGGGCATCCTCGGCGTCGCCAACCCGCAGGGGCTCGACCTCCTGAAGGAGCTGGTCGCCTTCGTGACGCAGGAACGCTTCGTCTACGCCCATAAATGGCGGGTCGGCGATCTCCTGGTCTGGGACAACAACTGCACCCTCCACCGTGGCACGCCGTTCGACCGCGACCGCTACATCCGCCACGTCCAGCGCACCTGGATCCAGAGCCCGGAGGAGCACTATCGCGACCGCCCGGTGCTGATGCCGGCGCCGGAGCGCGTGCCCGAGCCGGCCTGACGCAGGACCCGTCTCCCGACGGGCCGCGGGATGTCATCCCGGATGCGCACGCAAATCGGGCTTGTCCGATTTGCGCACTTCACATGTGCCATCTCGGCCAAGCCCGGGATGGCAGCGCGATCCGGCATCCGGCTGCTGCGCCGAGTCCCGGATCCCGGCTCGACGCTTCGCTCCGGCCGGAACGGCAGCGCGAGGCGCCCGGGTCGCCCCCTTGCCGCGGACAGCGGCGCGGGGCCATGTTCCGCATCCCGCCCGCCGCCGGCCCTTCCGCCATGCCCGAGCTTCCCGAAGTCGAGACGGTCCGCCGCGGGCTCGAGCCGGTCCTGGTCGGGGCGCGGCTCGCGACGGTCGAGGCGCGGCGGCCCGATCTCAGGACGCCGCTGCCGGCACATTTCGTCCGCCGCCTGACCGGCCGGCGGGTCGAGAGCCTCGGCCGCCGGGCGAAATATCTCCTCGCGGACCTCGACGACGGCACCGTGCTGGTGATGCATCTCGGCATGTCGGGCTCGTTCCGGGTCGAGCACGGCGGCAGCAGCGCGACGCCGGGCCGCTTTCACCACCAGCACGGGCGGAACGGCGCCCACGACCACGTCGTCTTCCACACCGACGGCGGCGCGGTCGTCACCTACAACGATCCCCGCCGCTTCGGCCTGATGACCCTGGTGCCGCGGCGGGACCTCGCCGCCCACCCGCTGTTCCAGGGCCTCGGCGTCGAGCCGCTCGGCAACGCCCTCGACGGCACGCTGCTGGCGGGGCTCCTCGCCGGCAAGGCGACCTCGCTCAAGGCGGCGCTGCTCGACCAGCGCGTCGTCGCCGGCCTCGGCAATATCTATGTGTGCGAGGCGCTGCATCGCGCCCGCCTGTCGCCGCTGCGGTCGGCCGGCACGCTCGCGACCCGGGCCGGCGGCCCGACCGCCGCCTCGCGCCGCCTCGCCGAGGCGATCCGCGCGGTGCTCGAGGAGGCGATCGCCGCCGGCGGCTCCTCGCTCCGCGACCATCGCCGGACCGACGGCGAGCTTGGCCTGTTCCAGCACCATTTTCGCGTCTACGACCGCGAGGGGGAGCCCTGCGTCACGCCGGGCTGCCGCGGGGTGGTGCGCCGCATCGTCCAGAACGGCCGCTCCACCTTCTATTGCCCCGCCTGCCAGCGCTGAAAAGCGCAGCGGGACGGCGCGATCCTGCTCCAGGCGGCGTTGACGCGTTCCTCGCGGCGCTCTAAAGACGGCGCCGACCGCGGCGGGGCTGGGCTCCGCCGCACCCGTTTTCGTTTGCGCGGGCTCGCCCGCCGCCAGGAAAGAGCTCCATGGCCAATACGCCTTCGGCCAAGAAGGCCGTCCGCAAGATCGCGCGGCGCACCGAGATCAACCGTGCCCGCAAGAGCCGGATGCGCACCTTCCTCCGCAAGGTCGAGGAGGCGATCGCCGCGGGCGACCAGGCCGCCGCGGCCGAGGCGCTGAAGGTCGCGCAGCCCGAGATCATGCGCGCCGCGCAGAAGCACGTGCTCCACAAGAACACCGCTTCGCGGAAAGTGTCGCGCCTCGCCCGGCGGGTGAAGGCGCTGGCCTGAGCGCGGCGCCCGCACCGTCCTCGACAAAGGCCCGGCCCTGTGCCGGGCCTTTCTCATTTCGCGTGAAGCAGCGCGTGGCCTTGCGCATCGCGCGACTGTTGCCCGAGATCCCCTGGGGGTGTGGCCGCCTCGCGTCGCTTCGCCCCAGGCACGGCCGCCGACTCGAAATCGTCCTTGACTCTGCGGAGTGCCTGAATCGCGAGGGGGTGCGGATTCGGGCGTCCGGGCGAGCATGGATTTCTCTTTTTTCGTAAACTCTTATGGGCAAGACCCCAGCGCCGGAGCGGACTCGCCGGGGCTCGGGCGGCCGCTGCGCGGCGGCTGCGAGAAAAAATCGGGCCCCCCGATGCATTGTCGCAACAGCGCCCGACGCGAATTGAATCTGGCGGCGACTCAGAGGCTTGCCGCGGCGCCACCAAGGCACTTTCGCGGCGATGGTCGGGCAGGCCCGCCCCGCCGGCGCGATTCGCCCCGCCGGACGGGTTGCGCTCGCCGCGGGGCCTTTTGTAATGTTTTGGTCATCGGCGCTGGCCGAAGTCTTCGTGACAACCGGTGCGAAAAAACTGGTTCAGGGAAAGCATATCGCTTTCCCGGACACGGTGACGTGTTGACTGTCGTCAGCATAAGCCTGGATATCGAGAATAATCTGTTATCGCCCAGGGGCTTGGTGACTTGCCCTTGCGGCTCGGCCATTTGATGACAAGGGGCGGCTGGCGCGGCGCTGGCAGCGGACGTGGTCCTCGGGGGAGGCAGGCACGATGAATAGTGGTGAGCCCGGCTATGCCGGCGACCTGGATCCAGCCGAAGCCATGGAGCGGCTGAAGCGCGAGCCCGGGACGCAGCTCGTCGACGTCAGGACGCAGGCCGAGTGGGATGCGGTCGGCGTGCCGGATCTCGGCGGCATCGGCAAGGCGCCGATCTTCATCGAGTGGGGCGTCGTGCCGGATTTCCTCGGCGATCTCGGCAAGGCGCTCGCCGAGCGCGGCCTCGGCACGGACGTGCCGCTCCTGTTCCTGTGCCGCTCCGGCAACCGCAGCGGCCAGGCGGCGCGGGCCGCGACCGCGGCCGGTTTCCCGCAATCGTTCAACGTCATCGAGGGCTACGAGGGAGCGCCGGGGGCGAGCGAGAAGCTCGGCCGCCCGGTGGGGTGGAAGGCGCGCAAGCTGCCCTGGACCCGACGCTGAAGCCGGGGGTCCAGCGATGCCCGACCATTCCCGTCGCGGCGGCGCCCAGCGCCTGCCCGCTTCGCCCTCAACGCACGCCAATCCGGAACAATCCGCCATGCTCGCGCCGCTCGCTGCTGCCTCTTCCATGCCTGCCTCCGTTCCCGCCCCGGCCGATCAGGCGGAGGACGCGGCGGCGTGGGAGCGGGTGAAGCTGCGGCTCCGCAAGGAATTCGGCGAGGACGTCTACACGAGCTGGCTCGCCCGGCTCGAGCTGGAGTCGATCGACGCCGAGGGCACCGCTCATCTGTCGGTGCCGACCCGCTTCCTCAAGAGCTGGGTCGAGGCGCAGTTCGGCGACCGCATCGCCCGCATCTTCGGCAGCGAGCTCGCCCGAGTGCAGCGGATCGCGCTGTCGCTCCGGACGGTGGGGCCGCGGCCGCCGCAGCCGGCGCCGGGGCGCGCCGCGCCGCCGCCTG
>DASZVN010000039.1:0-4164 GCA_035547055.1 Hyphomicrobiales bacterium | reverse complement strand
CGGTCGCGCGGCGGCTCGATCTCCTCCAGGAGCTGCTCGAGCAGCGAATCGTCATGGTCGGCCAGCCGCTCCAGCATGCGGTAGCGCGCTTCCTTGGAGCGTGGGCGCTCGCCGTCCTCCAGCTCGACGACGTTGGACGGGGCATGCTCGCGGTAGACGAAGGCGCGCTCCAGCGCGAGGTCGATGAAGCCGCTGACGATGCCGTTGCTGGTGATCGGGAGCTGGCGCAGCAGGAGCGGCACGCGCGAGGCCGGCTGCAGCAGGGCAAGTGCGTCCTGCACGCCCGCCTCGGTCTTGTCGATCTTGTTGAGGAAGAGGAAGCGCGGGATGCCGGCGTCTTCCAGGAGGCGCAGCGTCACCTGCAGGGCCGGGATCTTCTTGTCGTCGGGCTCGCACACCACGATCGCGGCATCGACCGCCGGCAGCGCCCGGCGCATGTCTTCGAGAAACTCCACCGAGCCGGGGCAGTCGACGAAGGTGTAGAGTTCGCCGAAGAAATCGACGGTCGCCCAGTTGGCCTCGACGCTCATGCGGTGGGCGCGCGCCTCGGCACTGGAATCGCCGACCGAGGTGCCCCCGTCGACGGTGCCGACCCGCTGCGAAGCGCCGGTCCGCGCCAGGATCGCTTCGAGAAGGGTGGTCTTGCCGCCCTGAAAGGGGCCGACCAGCGCGATGCACCGCGGCCCCTGGCCTGCTCTGCCGAGTTCGCCCATGGCTCCGATCTCCCTGCCCGAGCGCACGGTGGGAGAAGGGCCGCCCGCGGGCGGCCGCGCGCCCGATCGCGCCTATGGTCGCGCGGCTGGGCGGCGGTGGCAAGCGGCGCGGCAAAGCCTGGGGAGAAGGCGGGCGCTCGCGAGCGCCCGCCGGTGCCACCTCAGCGGTGGTGGCGGCTGTGGATGACCGAACGCACCGGCGTCAGCGACATCGAGCCGATGCCGACGGCGAGGTTCACGCCGGTCTGGGCCTGCAGGCTGACGGGCTGCAGCGAGACCGAGTTGCGATTGCCGCCGACCAGGACCTTGGCGCCGGCACCGAGGCCGAGCGAGGCATCCGCGGTCGCACCGGTATAGGTGCCAGAGAGCGAGCCCGGGATGTAGCCCGAGGTCGTCACCAGCACGTTCCACACGATGACCGCGCGGCCGGTCACCCCGATGTCGAGGCCGACCCGCGTCACGCTGCCGTGGTAGACCTCGCTCAGGCGCCGGTTGGACGAGACGAAGCGGCAGGTCATGTCCTTCTTGGAGCCGAGGATCAGCCCGACGCCGCCGGCGACATTGCAGGTCAGCGTTCCCGCCACCCCGCGGGACTGTGCCTGGGCCGCGCTCGCGCCCAGGGCAACCGCACCGGCGAGCGCCATCGCCGCAGCACTAGCAAGGATCTTCATCGCACCACTCCCTCGTGAAAGGTCACGGAGGCAACGCCGCCCCGCGGAGGAAGGTTCCTAGAGCATCGCACGGGCAAAGGGAACGGCCTCCGGTTTCGGCAAATGCAGGCCGCTAGCCTCGGCGCAGCCGGCCGACGATGCCGAGCGGGAAGAAATAGACGCAGAGGATGAACAGGATGCCGAGCCAGAGCAGCCAGCGGTCTGGGTCGAACAATTGCGGCAGCAACGGCAGGCCGGCCGTCGCCGCGGCGAGGCCGCCCATCAGCGCGCGCAGGTAGCTCTCGGCGAGGATCAGGAGCACCGCCCCTATCACCGCGCCATAGAGCGTCCCCATGCCGCCGATGACGACCATCAGCAGGATGTCGAGCATGATGTCGAAGCTCAGCGTCGTGTCGGGCCCGGTATAGCGTAGCCAGATCGCGCAGAGCACGCCGGCGAGCGCCGCGATCATCGCGGCGAGGCCATTCACCACGAGACGGTACACCAGGGTGCGGTAGCCCAGCGCCTCCGCCCGGAACTCGTTCTCGCGGATCGCCTGGAGCACGCGGCCGAAGGGCGAGCCGACCACCCGCCGCATCGCCAGGAACAGGAGCAGCGAGACCGCGAACACGAACCAATAGGCGAGATGCCGCCCGCTCAGTCGCACGCCGAGGATCGGCCCCGCGAACAGGCGGTGGCCCGGGCTCAGCACCGCCGGCAGGCTGAAGCTCAGGCCGTCCTCGCCGCCGGTGATGAAGCTGAGCTGCGAGGCCAGGATGGCGAAGGCGCTCGCGATCGCGAGCGTGATCATGGCGAAGAAGATCGCCCGCACCCGGAGCGAGAAGAAGCCGATCAGGAGCGCCAGCAGGAGCGCGAAGACGAGCGCGCCGGCCGTCCCGGCGAGGAGCGCGCCCCAGCTCGGGCCGAGATGGGTCAGCGCGAGGCCGGCGCCGTAGCCGCCGATGCCGAAGAACATGGCGTGGGCGAACGAGACGATGCCGGTATAGCCGAGCAGAAGGTCGAAGCTCGCCGCCAGCACGATGAAGTAGCAGATCTTCGCCCCGACGTTCAGCGGCTGCGAGCCCGCGAACAGGAAAGGCACCAGCGCGAGCACGACGAAGATCAAGGCGACCAGCCCGATCGCGACCGGGTTTTCGCCGCCGCCGCGGCGCCTCGGCGAGACCGCCGTCATCCCCGCTTCACCACCGGATAGAGGCCCTGGGCGCGCCACAGCAGCACCAGGACCATCAGGAGGATGTTGGTCGCCGCGGCAACCCTGGGGGCGAGGAAGCCGACATAGTTCGCGGTCAGCGCCACGAGCAGCGCGCCGATGAAGCAGCCACCCACCGAGCCGAGCCCGCCGATGATCACCACGATGAAGACCAGCACCGTCACGTCGAGGCCCATCGTCGGCGTCAGCGCCTCGCGGTAGAGCGCCCACATCACCCCGCCGAGCCCGGAAAGCGCGGAGCCCGCCATGAACACGCCGACGAACAGGCGCCGGACGCGGTAGCCCAGCGCCTCGACCATCTCGCGGTTCTGCACCCCGGCGCGGATCAGGAGGCCGAGGCGGGTGCGGTTCAGCACCAGGAGCATCACGGCGAGAACGACGAGCCCGACCAGGATCGCGAGCAGGCGGTAGCGCTCGATCGCGACATTGCCGAGGACGAGCGCACCGCGGAACGCCGCCGGCACCATCAGCGTCACCTGGACCGGCCCCCACAGCACGATGATGAGCTGCTGCGCCACGATCAGCCCGCCCATGGTGACGAGGATCTGGCGGAGATGCTGGCCGTAGACCGGCCGCACCAGCACCCGCTCGAACACCAGGCCGCCGACGCCGGCGACCGCCATCGCGACCAGGATCATCAGGACGAACACGGCGCCGTTCAGGAGCGGTACCGGCGCGTCGATCCATCCGGCGAGCGGCCGCGCGACGATCAGGGCGACATAGGCGCCGAACGCGATGAAGGCGCCGTGGCCGAAATTCAGCACGTCCATCAGGCCGAAGACGAGGGTGAGGCCCGAGGCCATGACGAAGATCATCATGCCCATGGCGAGGCCGGCGACGGTGAGCGTGATCCAGCTCGTGGTGGAGCCGACCAGCGGCCAAGCCAGCAGCATCAGCGCCGGCACCAGCAGCACCGGCACCCAGTCGCGCGGCGGCCCCTTCGGCAAGGCGACGTCAGCCTGCGTCATCGCCCCTCCTCCAGGCTGAGGCCGAGGAGGCGCTCCTGCAGAGCGCGATCGTCGGCGAGGGCCGCCATCGTGCCGGCATGGACGATGCGGCCGTTGTCCATCACCGCGACCTGGTCGCCCAGGCTCCGGGCGAAGGCGAAGTTCTGCTCGACCAGGAGGATGGTGGTGTCCGCCGCCTTCAGCTCGCGGAACGCGGCAGCCATGTTGGCGACGATCGACGGCGCGAGGCCCTTGGTCGGCTCGTCGACCAGGATGAGCTGGCGCGGCTCGATCACCGCGCGGGCGATCGCGAGCATCTGCTTCTGCCCGCCGGACAGGACGCCCGCGGCCAGCGTCCAGAACCGCTCCAGCGCCGGGAACAGGCCGAAGACCCAGCGCAGGCGCAGGCCGTCGATGTCCCCTCCCCGCGCCGCCAGGATCAGGTTCTCGCGCACCGTGAGATCGGTGAAGATGCCCATGTCCTCGGGCACGTAGGCGATGCCGAGCTGGGCGATGTCGGGTGTCGGCAGCGTTGCGATGTCGCGGCCGTCAAAAGCAATCCGGCCCGCGGAGGCGCGCCACAGGCCCATGATGGTGCGCAGCGTCGTCGTCTTGCCGGCGCC
>DASZVN010000038.1:0-31039 GCA_035547055.1 Hyphomicrobiales bacterium | reverse complement strand
CGTCGAGCGCTTCTTCAACAAGCTCAAGCACTTCCGTGCCGTTGCCACACGCTACGACAAGCGCCCCGAAAACTACCTCGCTGCCGTCCAACTCGCATCAGCACGGATCTGGATGCGTGCTAATGAGTCCGTGACCTAGTGCGGATCGACTCAGCCGGGTTGCTCACGTCCAGCCCGCTTCCCTGGGCATGGCGGAACACTAGCAACACGACCTCGCGGACAAGCACGGCGACGGCCGGCCCGCGCTTCTCCTTAACCTCGTCGCACAGATGTTTGAGGCGTTGCGGCGTCACCTCCCCCAGCTTGAGCTTCGACAACTCTCCCGCGATCGCGCGATCATAGACGGATCGGCGCATCGCCAGGGTGCTGTCGGCCAGCTTCTCGGCCCCAGACTTGGGATCGGCTTTGTGCTGGAAGTAGGCTTCCGCCCACCCGCCGAACGTCAACGCCTCGGCTGACGCGGTGCGCTTCTCCACCTTGGCTTTCGACGGCGACTCTCCCCGCTCGACCTGACGCCGAGCCCGCGCCAGCAGCGACCTTGCCTCCGCAAGCGACACCTCCATGCCGTATTCCAGCGCGTCGGGCGCCCGTGTCAGCTTACGCGCCGCCTCGGCGCTATATCGGCCGATGGTCAAGACCTCCTGCCGCCCGTTCACCCGGTACTGATACCGGAACGAGACGACCCCGGTCGGGGTGACGGCCGCGTACATCCCGTCGCGGTCCGTCACCTTATAGAGCTTGGCCCTCGGCTTCAGATTTTTCACTTCTTTATCAGTGAGTTCGCTCATAAATCCGCATCCGGTCGGGGGGGCGAACGGATACCATCAACAGGCGCTGTTGGTACCGGAAGCCCGTTTCTCGACCATCCTGCGCCATACCAACATCGGTACCAACAAAGTGGCTCGGCTGGGGTGACACGCAGCGATACGGGGTGAGAAAAATAATCCTTGTCAGTCAACGAGTTCGTGCGATTTCTGGCACGGAGCGGGATGGTCTGAAACCACCCTAAGTCACTCCCACTCGATGGTGCCGGGCGGCTTGCTCGTTACGTCGTAGACGACGCGGTTGACGCCGCGGACTTCGTTGATGATGCGGGTCGCGGTGCGGCCGAGGAAGGCCATGTCGAAGGGGTAGAAATCCGCCGTCATGCCGTCCGACGAGGTGACGGCGCGGAGCGCCAGAACGTGCTCGTAGGTGCGGCTGTCGCCCATGACGCCGACGGTCTGCACCGGCAGCAGCACGGCGAAGGCCTGCCAGATCGCGTCGTAGAGGCCAGCCTTCCTGATCTCATCGAGATAGATCGTGTCGGCGCGGCGCAGCACCGCGAGCTTCTCCGGGGTGATCGCGCCGGGAATTCGGATGGCGAGGCCCGGCCCGGGGAACGGGTGGCGGCCAACGAAATCGGCCGGCAAGCCGAGCGTCTGGCCGAGCGCGCGGACCTCGTCCTTGAAGAGTTCGCGAAGCGGCTCGACCAGCGCCATCTTCATCCGCTCGGGGAGGCCGCCGACATTGTGGTGCGACTTGATCGTCGCCGAGGGCCCCCCTGCGACCGAGACGCTCTCGATCACATCCGGGTAGAGCGTGCCCTGGGCGAGGAAGTCGGCACCGCCGAGCTTGGCGGCCTCGGCCTCGAAGGTCTCGACGAAGAGGCGGCCGATGGTCTTGCGCTTGACCTCGGGGTCGGTGACGCCGGCGAGCGCCGCGAGGAACGTCGCGCTGGCGTCCACGTGGACCAGCGGGATGTTGTAATGGCGGCGGAATAGGTCGACCACCTGCGCCGCCTCGCCCTCGCGCATCAGGCCGTGGTCGACGAGGACGCAGGTGAGCCGGTCGCCGACCGCCTCGTGGATCAGCACCGCGGCGACGGCGGAATCGACGCCGCCCGAAAGGCCGCACAGCACACTGCCCTGCCCGACCTGGGCCCGGATACGGGCGATGGCCTCGTCGCGGAACGCCTCCATCGTCCAGTCGCCGCGGCAGCCGGCGATGTCGCGCACGAAATTCCGCAGCAGGCGGGCCCCGTCGGGGGTGTGCGCCACCTCGGGGTGGAACTGGACGCCGTAGAAGCGCCGCGTCTCGTCGGCGATCGCGGCAAAGGGCGCGCCGTCCGAGGTCGCGATGGCATGGAAACCCGGCGGCAAGGCGGTGACGCGGTCGCCGTGGCTCATCCACACCGGATGGCGTTCGCCGGGCCGCCACGCGCCGTCGAACAACGGCGACTGGACGGCGACCTCGACCTCGGCCCGGCCGAATTCGCGCGAATGGCCGCCTTCGACGCTGCCACCGAGCTGGGCGACCATGGTCTGTTCGCCGTAGCAGATGCCGAGCACCGGCACCTGTCCGGCGAAGGCGGCATCAGGCGCCCGCGGGGTGTGGGTCTCGGTCACCGAGGCCGGGCCGCCGGAGAGGATGATGCCCTTGGCGCCGAAGCTCTCGACCATCGGGCCGGCGCGATCGTAGGGCACGATCTCGCAATAGACGCCGAGCTCGCGCACCCGGCGGGCGATGAGCTGCGTCACCTGCGAGCCGAAATCGACGATGAGGATGCGGTCGTGGTGGGGCGTGGCGGGCGGCATGGCGGTGAGTTACGCGAGCGTGCCCTCCCCTGCAAGGCGCCGCATCACCGCGATGAAGAAGCCGTCGGTGCCGGCCTGAAGCGGGGTCAGGCGAAAGGCACCGCCCGCCGCCGTTGCGAACCGGGCCAGCGCCGGCAGGCCGGCCTGCGCCGCCGCGTCGGCCGCCATGACGGGCACGAACTCCGGCCGCGTCGTGCGGAAGGCAGCGACGCGGTCCTCGTTCTCCTCGGCAAGGAGGGAGCAGGTGACGTAGACCAGCCGCCCGCCCGGCTTGACCAGTCGCGCGGCGCCAGCGAGCGCGGCATCCTGCTCGCGAATGCGGGCGTCGAGCGCCGCCGGGCGGAGCCGCCATTTGGCGTCGGGGTTGCGACGCCAGGTGCCGGTGCCGGTGCAGGGCGCATCGACCAGCACCAGGTCGGCCAGGGCAGCAAGGTCGCCGAGGACGTCGGCATCGCCCCTCGGCGACCGAATCTGGAGATTGCGAACCCCGGCGCGGCGGGCGCGCTCGTAGAGCGGCGCAAGGCGGCGCAGGTCGTCGTCGTGGGCGTAGAGCTGGCCGTGATTTGCCATCGCCGCCGCCAGCGCCAGCGTCTTGCCGCCGGCGCCGGCGCAGAAATCGACCACCTGCATCCCCGGCGCCGCGGCTGCGAGCAGCGCGGCAAGCTGCGAGCCTTCGTCCTGGACCTCGATCAGGCCCTTCTGGAACGCCGGCTCGGCCTGGACCGGGGGGCCGCGGCCATCCGACAGAAGCGGCAGGCGAAGACCGAGCGGGCTCAGCGGGGTCTCGGCCGGATGGAGATGCGCCAGCGCCTTCGCTGCCTTGGGGCGGTCGGCCTTCAGCGCATTGACGCGAAGATCGAGCGGCGCCCGCTCCGCCAGCGCCGCGCCCTCGGCGGCGCGCGCCTCGCCGAAGCTCCGCGCCAGGGCGGCATCGAGCCATTCCGGGTAATCGCCCGCGACCCAGGGCGGCGCGCCGGCGAGCGAGGAGCCGCCGAGCGCGGCGCACTCGGATTCCGTCAGCGGCTCCGGCGCATGAGGGCTGTCCGCGAACAGCCGGGCGACCTCTTCCGCATCGTGGCCGCGGACGAAGGCGAGCGCGCCGAGCACCCACGCGCGAGGTTCATCGGCGCCGAGGCGCCAGGCGCTGGAAGCGCGGCGCCGAAGCGCGTCGTAGACCAGGCTCGCGATCCGGGCGCGGTCGCCCGAGCCGGCGAAGCGATGGTCGCGGCCCCAATCCTTCAGCGCCTCGGCGACCGGCCGGTGCCGGGCTTCTACCTCGGCGAGCACGGCGATGGCGGCCGCCGCCTGGGCACCCGGCTTCACCGCTCAGACCGCAAACAGGATGCGGACGGCAAACAGCACCCACATCGCGAGGAGCACCGCCGCGCCCGCCGCGAAAGCGAAGAAGCGCGGCGGGATCCGGTTGCCGCCGGTGTGGATCGCGGCGTGAACGATGCGAAGCAGCACGAACGCCCATTCCAGCGCGACGAAGACGACGCCGGTCTTGTGGGTGATCAGCGCCAGGATCACCACCACGAAGAACAGCACCGGGAGCTGGAGCTGGTTGTGGTAGGCGTTGGCGATCTGCTGCGCGCGCTCCGGCCACGCGCCGCGGACGGCCACGTCGCGGGGATGCACCTCGCGCGTCGTGAGCGCCTGCGCACGGATCCGCGCCGTCCAGAACAGCAGGAAATAGGTCAGCGCAACCTGGATGAAGAGCGGGAGGAGTATGAGAGAAAGCGACATCAGCCCGCCTATGCCCTGGTCGGATAGTTCGGGCTTTCGCGCGTGATCGTCACGTCGTGGACGTGGCTCTCGCGCAAGGCGGCACCGGAGATGCGGACGAACTCCGCCCGCTCCTGAAACGACTTCAGGTCGGCGGCGCCGACATAGCCCATGGCGGCGCGCAGGCCGCCGGCGAGCTGGTGCAGGATCGCCGCCACCGGCCCCTTGTAGGGCACCTGGCCCTCCACGCCCTCAGGGACCAGCTTCAGCGTGTCCTTGATGTCCTGCTGGAAATAGCGATCGGCCGAGCCCCGCGCCATCGCGCCGACCGAACCCATGCCGCGGTAGGACTTGTAGGAACGGCCCTGGTAGAGGAACACCTCGCCGGGGCTCTCGTCGGTGCCGGCGAGGAGCGAGCCGATCATCGCGCAATCCGCGCCCGCGGCCAGCGCCTTGGCGAGATCGCCGGAGAACTTGATGCCGCCGTCGGCGATCACCGGCACGTCCTGGTCGCGCGCCACCCCGACGGCGTCGATGATCGCGGTGAGCTGCGGCACGCCGACGCCCGCGACGACGCGGGTGGTGCAGATCGAGCCCGGGCCGATGCCGACCTTGACTGCATCCGCCCCGGCGTCGATCAGCGCCTTGGCGCCGTCGGCGGTCGCGATGTTGCCGGCGACGACCTGGACCTCGTTCGACAGCCGCTTGATCCGCGACACCACCTCGAGCACGCGGGCGGAATGGCCGTGGGCGGTGTCGACCACGACGAGGTCGACACCGGCGTCGATCAGTTGCTCGGAGCGGCCGAGGCCGGCATCGCCGACGGTGGTCGCCGCGGCGACCCGGAGGCGGCCGCGCGAGTCCTTGTTGGCGTTGGGATTGGTCACCGCCTTCTCGATGTCCTTGACGGTGATCAGCCCGACGCAGCGGTAATCGGCATCGACCACCAAGAGCTTCTCGATGCGGTGCTGGTGGAGGAGGCGCTTGGCCTCGGTCTGCTCGACGCCCTCGCCGACCGTGACCAGCCGCTCCCTGGTCATCAGCTCCGAGATCGGCTGCGCCGGATTGGTGGCGAAGCGGACGTCGCGGTTGGTGACGATGCCGACGAGGCGGCCCGAGCCGCGCTCGACCACCGGGATGCCGGAGATGCCGTGGCCGCGCATCAGCTCCAGCGCCTCGGCCAGCGTCTGCTCCGGGTGGATCGTGACCGGGTTCACCACCATGCCCGATTCGAACTTCTTGACCGCGCGCACCTCCGCGGCCTGCTCCTCCGGCGTCATGTTGCGGTGGAGCACGCCGAGACCGCCGGCCTGCGCCATGGCGATGGCGAGGCGCGATTCGGTCACCGTATCCATAGCCGCGGAGATGATCGGCAGCTTCAGCTCGATCGTGCGGGTGATGCGCGTCGTCAGACTGACCTCGCTCGGCAGGACCGCCGAATGGCGCGGACGCAAGAGGACATCGTCGAAGGTCAGCGCCTCCGCGGTCGGGCCGTCGAGAAAACGGGGCATGGCCAACTCCTGATGGCCCGGCGGAACGCCGGAGCGGATGGGCGGCGGCAGAAGGCGCGACCGCGAGTTGGCGGGGGTCTCTACCACGGGTCCGGCGGGTTTCCTAGGGCAATGCGCGGCTTGTGGACTACCCGCCGGGGCTCGCCGTCGGATGCGGTCAGCCCGCCATCGCCTTGAGCTCGCGCCCGAGCCGATCGACCAGGGAGACGACGTCGGTGCGATGCTCCGGCCGCAAGGCGTCGGCCATCGCGGCGGCTCCCGGTTCCGCCACCGTCGGGTTGGCGCCGCTTCGGCGCATTCGTTCGGCGGCGAGCACGGCGCGCAGCTCGGCGAAGCTGCGGTCGAGATCGTCGTTGACGATGACGTAGTCGTATTCGCGCCAATGAGCGATCTCGACCATCGCGTTGGCGAGACGCTGCTGGATCACCGCAGGCTCGTCCTCGGCGCGATGCTCGAGCCGTCGCCGGAGCGAGGCCGCATCCGGCGGCAGCACGAAGACGCTCGCGAGATCGGCGCGCGCCTTGGCGTAGAGCTGGCGGGTGCCCTGCCAGTCGATGTCGAACAGGACGTCGTGGCCGGCGGCGAGCTCGCTCTCCACCTTGTCGCGCGGAGTGCCATAGAAATTGCCGTGGACCTCCGCCCACTCAAGCAGTTCCCCGGAATCGCGCATCCGCGCGAACTCGGCGCCGCTCTTGAAGAAATAGTGCGAACCCTCGGCCTCGCTGGTGCGCCTCTCCCGCGTCGTCACCGATACCGAGAGGACGATGTCGCGGTCGCGCTCGATCAGGAGGCGGGTCAGCGTCGTCTTGCCAGCGCCCGAGGGCGAGGACACCACCAGCATGAGCCCGCGGCGGCCGGGGGTCGGGCTCGTCATTCGACGTTCTGCACCTGCTCGCGGAACTGCTCGACCACCGCTTTCAGCTCCAGCGCGATCGCCGTCAAGCCACCGTCGTTCGACTTGGCGCCGAGCGTATTCGATTCGCGGCCGAATTCCTGGGCCAGGAAGTCGAGCCGGCGACCAACCGCGCCGCCGGCCGCGATCAGGTCGCGCGACGCCGCAATGTGCATGCGCAACCGATCGATCTCCTCCCGCACGTCGGCCCGGGTCGCGATCAGCACGGCCTCCTGGTGCAAGCGGTCGGGATCGAGCGCGGGCTGGGCGTCGAGGAGGGTGCGGATCTGCTCTTCCAGCCGTGCGCGAATGGCTTCGGGCCGCCGCGCAGGATGGGCGTCGGCGGCCTCGACCAGGGATGCGATCGTCACGAGCCGTTCGCCGAGCACCGCTTCCAGCGCGGCGCCTTCCTGGCGCCGGTTCGCCACCAGAGCCGCCAGCACCCCGTCGAGGGACTTGGCGATGGCGGCGTTCTCGATCTCGCGGGCGGCCTCGTCGGGTTCCGCCTCGCTGCTCTCGAGCACGCCGCGCAGCGCCAGGAGTCCGTCGAGCGTCGGCGGCGCCGCGTCGGGAAAGCAGGCACGGACGTCCTGGAGAGCCGCCGCCAGCGCCGCGAGCGCATCGGAATTGACCCGCAGCGCCGTCGCCGCGCCTTCGCGCACGACGGTGAGGTTGGCGAAGCAGGTGCCACGGGCGATCGCGCCGGCGATGGCGCGCCGCGCCAGGCCGTCGAGCGCGTCGAAGCCCGGCGGCAGGCGGAGCCGCACGTCGAGGCCGCGCGCGTTGACGGTGCGGATCTCCCAGGTCCAGCGTAGCCCCGGCGCCGTGCCCTCGGCACGGGCGAAGCCAGTCATGCTCGCGAGCGCCATCGCGATGCCTCAGCGCCGCCGCGAGCGCGACGGCCGCGCCGGCGGTGAGGCCGCGGTCGCCGCGGGATCGTCGTCCTCGTCGAGGTCGAGTTCCATCCGGTCAGGCACCTGCTCGCCCCGCAACGCCTCGATCGCGCGCAGATTCTCGACGTTCTTGCGGTGCTCGGCGAAGGTTGCGGCGAAGGCGTGGCCGCCATGGCCGTCGGCGACGAAATAGAGATCGTCGGTCTTGGCCGGATGGGCCGCGGCTTCGAGCGAGGCCTTGCCGGGGTTGGTGATCGGCCCCGGCGGCAGGCCGCGGATGGTGTAGGTGTTGTAGGGTGTCGCCTTGGCGACGTCGGCCCGGCTGATCGGGCGGCCGAGCGTGCCCTTGCCGCCGACCAGGCCGTAGATGATCGTCGGGTCGGATTGCAGGCGCATGCCCCGTTTCAGGCGGTTGACGAAGACGGCCGCAATGCGCGGCCGCTCGGCCGGCAGGGCCGTCTCCTTCTCGACCAGCGAGGCCAGGGTGACGAGCTCCTCCGGCGATTTCAACGGCACGCTGGGATCGCGGCCAGCCCAGACCTCCTTGACCAGCTCGCGATCCTTCTCGGCCATGGTGGCGAGCAGCTCGGAGCGCGGGGTATCGCGCACCACGTTATAGGTCTCGGGCAGAAGCGAGCCTTCCGGCGGGGTCGAAGCGATGTCGCCCTTGAGCACGTCCTCGCTTTCGAGCCGCGCCACCACCTGCTGCGAGGTAAGCCCCTCCGGGATGGTGATCGGATGCTGCATCACCTTGCCGGCCGCGATCATGGCGACGACGGCGCGGAGGCTCGCGTGGGCCGGGATCTGGTATTCCCCCGCCTTGAGCTTGCCGCGGTCGCCGGCGGCCTGCGCGGCGGCGAAGAACATCCAGCCGCTCTTGATCGCCCCGGCCTTCTCCAGCGTATCGCCGACGTCGCGCGTTCCGGCGCCGCGGGGCACGACGATCACCTTGGCTGCGGCCAGCGGCCCCGGCGCCGAGAGGGCGTGGTTGAAATAGACGATGCCGGCGAGGCCGCCGGCCAGCGCCAGGACCGCCAGCGTCAGCACGGCATCGGCGGCGACGAGGATCGGGGTGCGCGCCCGCTTCTTCCAGCGTTCGTTCCGCCGGGCGAGCCGGGCCTCGCGGGCGCTCTGCCGCGGCGGAGCCTGGCGGCGGCGGAAGAAGCCCCGCTTCGCCGGGGCGGGCGGCGGAGACGGCGGCTGCGGCGACGGGGCGGCGCGATCGGCGGATGGCTCCGCGGCCGCCGGCGGTTCCACCGCGGGGACCGGCGGCGGCGCCGGTTCGGGTGGGGTGGCGGCCGGGGCGCTCTCGGGCTTTGCCGGATCGTCGGGCTGGCTTTCGGTCATGGGCAGGTCAGATCATGTTCGCGCGCGTCGGGCCAGCACGAACCTAACCGCAAATGAGTCGAAATGCCGGAAGGCCACCGCGACGATGTCGCCCACGCGCCTCCGCAGCGGCCTTTCCGTCCTCTGGCGAGGTTCCCCGGAGGCCGCGCAGCCGAAGCAGGCTCAGCTCGCCGCCTTGGGCGGCGGCGCGATCATATCCGGAACGACGCCCGTATTCTGGGCCACCTTGATGCGCCAAGTCGGCCGTCCCTGCTCGACGATCAGGAGCAGAATTCCCTTCCGCGTGCCGGCCGGCGAGCCATCGGGCGCGGATGCACCGCTCAGGGTCCAGCGATAGTGTTCCCCACTGATTGCGGCAGCCCTATCGAAGTTGACGACAGGACGCGACCGCCGGGCAGAGACTCGGATTTCCACAGGCGCGGGACCATCCGCGGAGCGACATAGGGCGGAAGACCCCGCCCGGCGATTCGCCTAAGCGGCGTAGCGGCGGAGCACCAGCGAGGCGTTGGTGCCGCCGAAGCCGAAGGAGTTCGACAGCACGGTTTCGATCGGCCGCTCGCGCTTGACCCGCGGCACCAGGTCGATCGCCGTCTCCACCGAGGGATTGTCGAGGTTCAGCGTCGGCGGTGCGACCTGGTCGCGGATCGCGAGCGTCGAGAAGATCGCCTCGACCGCGCCGGCAGCCCCGAGCAGGTGGCCGATCGCCGACTTGGTGGACGACATCGAGACCCGGCCGACGCCGTTGCCGATAATCCGCTCGACCGCGCGCAGCTCGATCTCGTCGCCGAGCGGCGTCGAGGTGCCGTGGGCGTTGATGTAGTCGATCTCGGCGGCGTCGATGCCGGCGCGGCGCAGCGCCGCCTGCATGCAGCGGAAGGCGCCGTCGCCGTCCTCGGACGGTGCGGTGACGTGATAGGCGTCGCCCGACATGCCGTAGCCGATCACCTCGGCATAGATCGGCGCGCCGCGGGCCTTCGCGTGCTCCAGTTCCTCCAGCACGACGACGCCGGCGCCCTCGCCCATGACGAAGCCGTCGCGGTCGCGGTCGTAGGGGCGCGAGGCCCTCTCGGGCTCGTCGTTGAAAGCCGTCGACAGCGCGCGGCAGGCGCAGAAGCCGGCGACGCCGAGGCGGGTGATCGGAGCCTCGGTGCCGCCCGCGACCATCACGTCCGCGTCGTCGAGCGCGATCAGGCGCGCGGCGTCGCCGATGGCATGGGTGCCGGTCGAGCAGGCGGTGACGACCGAGCTGTTCGGCCCCTTGAGGCCGTGGCGGATCGAGACGTAGCCGGCGGCGAGGTTGATCAGGAGGCCGGGAATGAAATAGGGCCCCATCTTGCGCGGCCCGCGGTCGCGCAGGATGTGCGCGCCCTGGACGATCTGGTCGAGCCCGCCGATGCCGGAACCGATGAGGACGCCGCTCCGGGTCTGGTCCTCGTAGCTCTCCGGGTGCCAGCCGGCATCGCGCAACGCCTGCTCGGCCGCGGCCATGGCATAGACGATGAAGGTGTCGACCCGGCGCTGGTCCTTCAGATCCATCCAATCGTCGGGATTGAAGGTGCCGTCGGAGCCATCGCCCCGCGGCACCAGGCAGGCGATCTTCGCCGGCAGATCGGAGACATCGAAATGGTCGATCCGTCGCGCCCCGCTCTGACTGTCGAGAAGCCGCTGCCACGTCACGTCGACGCCACTGCCGAGCGGCGTCACCAGTCCGAGGCCCGTGATTACGACACGCCTCATCGCCCCTCCACGGTATCGGCGGCCGGTCGCCGCCGTCCGTCTCAGCCGGAGTTCTTTTCGAGGAAGCGGATGGCGTCGCCCACGGTCAGAATCGTTTCGGCGGCGTCGTCCGGAATTTCGACGCCGAACTCCTCCTCGAACGCCATCACGAGCTCGACCGTGTCCAGGCTGTCGGCGCCAAGATCGTCGATGAAGCTGGCATTGTCGGTCACCTTGTCGGCCTCGACGCCGAGGTGTTCCACCACGATCTTCTTCACCCGCTCCGCAATGTCGCTCATCGCTCGGTCTTCCTTCGATATGTCGGAGGTCTCGTCACGGTGCCGCCCGACAACCGGATGGCCGAGACGAACGGAGCCCCCCGCGAAACGCGCGAATGCCGCAGAGCCTGCCCCTCCCGGCCGCCTCCGCGTTTCTCCGGGCTGAATTGGCCGGGTCGTAACATACTTTCAAGGGCTTGGCCAGAAGCCCAAGAGGCTCTTGGGAATTCGCCCACAGACGAGACAAGTGCCTCAGATCATTGCCATTCCGCCGTTGATGTGGAGCGTCTGGCCAGTGACGTAGGCGGCCTCGTCGCTGGCCAGGTAGACCGCCGCCGCGGCGACCTCGCGGGCCTCGCCGAGCCGCTCCGCCGGCACCCGCGCGAGGATCGATTCGCGCTGCTTTTCGGTCAGCGCATCGGTCATCGGGCTGACGATGAAGCCCGGCGCGATGGCGTTGACGGTGATGCCGCGGCTCGCGACCTCGAGCGCGAGCGACTTCGCCATGCCGATCAGGCCGGCCTTCGAGGCCGCGTAGTTGCCCTGGCCGGGATTGCCGGTGACGCCGACGACCGAGGTGATGCCGATCAGCCGGCCGGCGCGGCGGCGCATCATGCCGCGGACGGCGCCGCGGAACAGGCGGAAGGCGGCGCCGAGATTGACCTGGAGCACCGCGTCCCACTCCTCGTCCTTCATCCGGAGAAAGAGGTTGTCGCGGGTGATGCCGGCATTGTGGACGACGATGTCGAGCCTGCCGAGCGCGGCCTCGGCCGCGGCCGGCAGGGCATCGACCGCGGGTCCGTCGGCGAGATCGCAGACGAGCACCCGGGCGCGCTCGCCGAGCTCGGCTTGCAACGCCTCCAGCACCTCGCGCCGGGTGCCCGACAGCGCCACGGTCGCCCCCTGCCCGTGCAGCGCGCGGGCGATGGCGCTCCCGATGCCGCCGCTCGCGCCGGTGACCAGCGCCGCCTTGCCGGTGAGATCGAACATCGGAACGCTCCTTGTAGGGTGGGCATCGGTACGATGCCCACCTCACGCGCTCAACGTGCGCATGGCCGCGCCGTGCCCATCCTACGGCGCCCTACGGCACGAAGGCGGCCACATCGTCGGGCGTGCCGACCGCCAGCGCCGCCGCGTCCGGCGCGATGCGCCTGGCGAGGCCGGTCAGAACCTTGCCGGCGCCGAGCTCGACGAAGCGGTCGACCCCGTGCGCCGCCATGAAGCCGACCGATTCCCGCCAGCGTACCGTACCGGTCACCTGCGCCACCAGGAGCCTGCGGACCTCGTCCGGCGTCTCGACCGGCGCCGCCGTCACGTTGGCGACGACGGGCACGACCGGCGCCCGGACCCTGGTGGCGGCGAGCGCCTCGCGCATGATCTCCGCCGCCGGCGCCATCAACGCGCAGTGGAACGGCGCCGACACCGGCAGCAGGATCGCCCGCTTGGCGCCGCGGCCCTTGGCGATGGCGATGGCGCGTTCGACGGCCGCGGCGTCGCCCGACACCACCACTTGGCCCGGCGCATTGTCGTTCGCCGCCGCGCAGACCTGGCCCTCGGCCGCCTCGGCGGCGACCGCGGCGGCAGCCTCGTAGTCGAGCCCGAGCAGCGCCGCCATCGCCCCCCGACCGACCGGCACGGCCTTCTGCATCGCCTCGCCGCGGAGGCGCAGCAGCCGGGCGCCGTCGGCGAGATCGAGGCTGCCGGCAGCCGCGAGCGCTGCGTATTCCCCGAGGGAGTGGCCGGCGAGGAAGGCGGCGTGGGTCGCGAGATCGAGCCCCTGCTCTGCCTCGAGCACGCGCAGCACCGCCATCGACACGGCGAACAGCGCCGGCTGGGCGTTGGCGGTCATGGTCAGCGCCGCCTCGTCGCCCCACATGACGGCGGTGAGCTTTTCGCCGAGCGCCTCGTCCACCGCGGCGAAGACCCCGCAGGCGACGGCGAAATCGTCGGCCAGCGCCTTGCCCATGCCGACCGACTGGCTGCCCTGGCCGGGGAATAGAAAGGCGCTCGGCATCGGGTTCCTCCGTTTCGGCGGAGGAACACGAGCGGCAGCGGCGGTGTCAAGCCGGAGGCGCGAATAGCGAATAGTGAGTAGCGAATAGGAAAGGTGCCGCGCGGCGGCAGCGCTTCGCTTCTATTCGCTATTCGCCAATCTCCATTCGCGCTCCCGCCCTTGCCTCGCCCCTGAAATCCCTCTACACACCCGCCGTCCGCTGGCCTCGGCCGGGGGCTGAACGGACGGCTGCGTTCGCGTGGCAGGGCTTTTGGCCCGGCGTCCCGTGTCTCCGCCTTCGAGGAATTCGCTTGAGCCTTTCCGACGGGCTCGAGGGGCTTCGCGCCGGACCGGCGGGTGACGAAGGAAAGGCAATAAATCCATGCCGCTCTACGAGCACGTCTTCATGGCGCGCCAGGACGTGACCGCCCAGCAGGTCGAGGCCATGCTGGAGCAGTACAAGGAGGTCCTGACCGCCGGCGGCGGCAGCGTCGCCAAGACCGAATATTGGGGCGTGAAGTCCCTCGCCTACCGCATCAAGAAGAACCGCAAGGCCCATTTCACGCTGATGAACATCACCGCCCCGCCGGCCGCCGTGGCCGAGATGGAGCGGCAGATGCGCATCAACGAGGACATCCTGCGCTTCCTCACGCTGAAGGTCTCCGCCCACGAGGAGGAACCGTCCGCGATGATGCAGCGCCGCGACCGCGACGAGCGTGACCGCGGCGAGCGTGGCGATCGCGACCGTGGGGATCGCGGCGAGCGCCGCGACCGCGACGACCGCCCGCCGCGCCGCGACGACCGCCCGGCCCGCGAGGAAGAGAGAGCCGCCGAATGACCTCCGCCCCCGCCCGTCGCCCGTTCTTCCGCCGGCGCAAGAGCTGCCCGTTCTCCGGGGCGAACGCGCCGAAGATCGACTACAAGGACGTGCGCCTGCTGCAGCGCTACATCTCCGAGCGCGGCAAGATCGTGCCGTCCCGCATCACCGCGGTGTCGTCGAAGAAGCAGCGCGAGCTCGCCCAGGCGATCAAGCGCGCCCGCTTCCTCGGCCTCCTGCCCTACGTGATCCGGTAGGAGCTTTTTCCCTTCTCCCGCTGGCGGGAGAAGGTGGCTCGCGGCGCAGCCGCGAGCCGATGAGGGGCCTGCTGCCGCAGGCGGTTCCTCGGTGGCTTCGCACCGCCCCCTCACCCGGATCGCCTGCTTTGCAGGCTACTCGACCCCTCCCGCAAGCGGGAGAGGTCAGGACGTGCGTGATCGCCGGCATGCCGGCACCCAGGTTGGGGCGGACGATGATCCGCCTCTAACCGCTCTTCGAGCGGGACAGCGCAGATGAGTCTCGTCCTAGTCGGCATTGCCGCGATCAGCGGCCTCGCTTCGGCGGCCCTGATGCTGGCGCTCGGCGCCGGCTCCACGGTCGCCGTCGTGCTGTTCCTGTTCTCGCCGCTGCCGCTTCTCGTCGCCGGCCTGGGCTGGGGGCATCGCGCCGCCGGGATCGGCGCGCTCGTCGGCACCGCCGCGCTCGGCGCCGCCGCCGGCTGGGCCGGCGCCCGCGGCTATGTGCTCGCCGCCGGCCTGCCGGGGTGGTGGCTGAGCTTCGTCGCCCTCCACGGCCGGCCGCATCGCGACGATCCCGCCGCCAAGGACTGGGCGGGCCCCGGCCAGCTCGTCCTGTGGGCCGCGGCGCTCGGCGCCCTCCTGGTCATCGCGACGATCCCCTTCATCGGCACCACGCTCGACGCCTATCGCGGCGCGCTCGGCCAAGGCCTCGAAAACTTCCTCCGCGCCGAGACCGGCACGCCGGCCGCGGCGCCGCTGGTCCTGCCGGGCGGCGAGAACGTCGCCGACTTCGTGGATTTCTTCGCCGTGCTGCTGCCGCCGTTCGGCGCCGCAAGCTGGATGCTGGTGCTGCTGCTCGACCTCTGGATCGCCGCCCGCCTCGCCCGCGCCTCGGGCCAGCTCGCGCGACCGTGGCCCGCGATCCCCGCGCTCCGCCTGCCGATCTATGCGTTGCCGGCACTCGTGATCGCGGCCGGGCTCAGCTTCGCGCCGGGGCTCGCGAGCGTCGCCGGCCAGGTGGTGGCCGCAGTGCTGGTGGTCGCGCTCGCGATCGTCGGCCTCGCCGTGATCCACGCCGGGACCCGCGGCTCGCGCGGACGCGTCCTCGTCCTGATTGGCGTCTACCTGATGCTGTTCGTCCAGGCCTGGACCGGCCTCCTCCTCGCTTTGCTTGGCCTTGTCGAGCAGACCATCGGCCTGCGCCGCCGCCTCGCCCCGCCGGGCGGCCCGCAGCGCCGCCCCTGACCCATCCCATCGATCGGAGAACCGCCATGGAAGTCATCCTGCTCCAGCGCCTGGCCAAGGTCGGCCAGATGGGCGACGTCGTCCGCGTCCGCGACGGCTATGCCCGCAACTTCCTCCTGCCGAGCGGCAAGGCGCTCCGCGCGACCGAGGCCAACCGCGCCCGCTTCGAGCGCGAGCGCACCCAGCTCGAGGCCCGCAACCTCGAGCAGAAGAACGAGGCCTCCCGCGTCTCCGAGACGCTGGAGGGCAAGTCCTTCATGATGATCCGCCCGGCCGGCGAGACCGGCCAGCTCTACGGCTCGGTCTCGACCCGCGACATCGCGGCCGCGATCACCGAGGGCGGCATCACCGTGGCCCGCCAGCAGGTGGTGCTGAACACGCCGATCAAGTCCATCGGCCTCTACACCGTGCCGGTCGCGCTCCATCCTGAGGTCGAGGTCATGGTGACGGTCAACGTCGCCCGCAGCGCCGAGGAAGGCGAGCGCCAGGCCCGTGGCGAGGACCTCACCCGCCGCGAGGAAGGCCCGGCCTTCGAGACCTACAACCCCGAGGCCGAGGAGCAGGAGACGCCGACCCCGATCGCCGCCCCGGCAGCCGAGGGCGAAGAGGGCTGATTCTCGTAGGGTCGCGACGACGTGGGCATGCTTTGCATGCCCACCCTACGGGTTGAACTCTGCCGTCATGCCCGGCCTTGGGCCGGGCATCCACGAGTTTGCGGCCGTTCGGCGAGCAGGTCAGGATGGCCGGGACAAGCCCGGCCGTGACGGCGGTTGCCTAAGCCGGCACGGCCTTGCGGGCCGCGGCGAGCTCGGCGGGCGGCAGGCGGCGGCCGCGGATGAGGTCGGCGGCCTTCTCGCCGATCATGATGGTCGGCAGGTTGGTGTTGCCGCTCGGCATGTCCGGCATCACCGAGGCGTCGGCGACGCGGAGCCCCTCGATGCCGCGGACGCGGAGCTCAGCGTCGAGCACTGCGCCGTCGTCGGTTCCCATCCGGCATGTCCCGATCGGGTGCGAGCGGTGGCCGGCATTGGCGCGGATGAACGCCTCCAAGTCGGCATCGCTCTCGGCCGCGGCACCCGGCGTCAGCTCGCGCTCGATCAATTCGCGCATCGGCGAGGTCGCGTACACCTCGCGCGTCGCCCTGATCCCCCGGACCATGGTGTCGAGGTCGATCTTCTCGGCGAACATGTTGAAGAGGATGCGGGGCTTCGCCGCCGGATCGGCCGAGCGCAGCTTGACCCAGCCGCGGGAGTGCGGATGGAGGTCGCCGATCCTGACCGTGAAGCAAAAGGTCGGCGGCTTGGTGGCGCCGGGAAACCACAGGTCGGCCGAGTTGCTGGCCGATAGCGTGGTGAGCTGGAGGTCCGGCCGCTCCAGACCCTCGCGGCTCCGCAGGAAGATGTTGGCCGCCGCGCCATTGGTCGCGAACGGGCCGACATGGCCGAGATACCAGCGCGCGCCCCACCAGGCGGCGCGGTCGAGGCGGAGATAGCGCGTCAGCCCGACCCTGTCGCGGGCGGCGTAGACGTTGAGGATGTTGGGGTGCTCGGCGAGGTTCTGGCCGACGCCCGGGAGGTCGTGGACCGGCGCGATGCCGACCTCGCGGAGGTGGTCGGCCGGGCCGATGCCCGACAGCATCAGGATCTGCGGCGAGTTGTAGCTGCCGCCCGAGAGGACGATCTCGCGCTCGGCCCGCGCCTGCTTGCGCTCGCCGCCCTGGACATAGTCGACCGCGACGGCGCGGCCGTGCTCGACGACGATCCGGGTGGTCAGGGCGCCCATCTCGATCGTGAGGTTGGGCCGGCCCATCGCCGGGTAGAGATAGGCCCGCGCGGTCGAGGCGCGGCGGCCGTCGCCGATGGTCGCGTCGATCCGGCTGAAGCCGTCCTGGACCGCGGCATTGGGATCGTCGTTCACCGCATAGCCGGCGGCCGCAGAGGCCTGCTGCAGCGGCGCCAGCATCATGTCGGGGAAATCGACCGGGGTGATGTGCACCGGGCCGTCGCCGCCGTGATAGTCGCTCGCGCCGCGCCAATGGTGCTCCAGCCGCTTGAAGTACGGGAGCACGTCGGCATAGCCCCAGCCGTCGAGGCCCTGCTGGCGCCAGAGATCGTAGTCGCGCGGGTTGCCGCGGATCGCGATCATGGCGTTGATCGAGGACGAGCCGCCGAGCGTCTTGCCGCGCGGGATCGGCAGGCGGCGGCCGTTCAGCCCCGGCTCCGGCTCGGTCTCGTAGGCCCAGTTGAAGTTGCGGTGGTTCGCGACCTTGAGGAACGCGATCGGCATGAGCTGGAACGGATGGGTGTCGCGCCCGCCGGCCTCCAGCAGCAGCACCCGGACGTCCCTGTCCTCGGACAGCCGCGCCGCGACGACCGCCCCGGCCGAGCCCGACCCGATGATGATGTAGTCGAAGGAATTGGCCATGTTCACCGCCCCGTGATCGGCGGCCATTCTGGCGCCGCGAGGCGCGGCGCGCCACCCGCTCATTCCATGACGATGCGAGGAGGCGGGCGGCGAAGGGCGCCGCCTTCGAGGCGGCTCCAGAGCGCCTCGGCGATGTCGAGAAAGGCGCGCGCATGGGGCCCGTCGGGCGCGGTCGCGACAACCGGGGTGCCGGCGTCCGAGGTCGCGCGGATCTCCGGGTCGAGCGGGATGTCGCCCAGCATCGGCACGCCCAGCTTCGCCGCCTCGGCGGCAGCGCCGCCGTGGCCGAAGATTTCGCTCCGCCCGCCGCAATGCGGACAGACGAAATAGCTCATGTTCTCGATGAGCCCGAGGATCGGCACGTCGACCTTGCGGAACATCGCGACCCCGCGCCGCGCGTCGGCGAGCGCCAGATCCTGCGGCGTCGAGACGATCACCGCGCCGGCGAGCCGGGTCTGCTGGGCGAGCGTGAGCTGGACGTCGCCGGTGCCGGGCGGCATGTCGATCACGAGCACGTCGAGCGGGCCCCACTCGACGTCGCGGATCATCTGGGTCAGCGCCGAGACCACCATGGGGCCGCGCCAGATCATCGCGACCTCGGGATCGACCAGGAAGCCGATCGACATCAGGCGGATGCCGTGGGCGGCGAGCGGCTTCAGCCGGCGGCCGTCGCTCTCCGGCTTCTGCTTCAGCGCGAACAAGGTCGGCGCCGACGGGCCGAAGATGTCGGCGTCGAGCAGACCGACGGCGTGGCCCTGGCGCGCCAGCGCGAGCGCCAAATTGGCCGCGACGGTCGACTTGCCGACGCCGCCCTTGCCCGAGGCGACCGCGACCATGTGGCGGATGCCGGCGCCGAGAAGCGGCGCTTCGGCCGGACGATGCGACTGCGGCGGTCGCGCCGCCGGGGCCGCGCGCTCGGCGGTCAAGGACACCAGCACCTCGCCGACGCCCGGCAGGGCCTTCACCGCCGCCTCGGCGGCGCGGCGGAGCGATTCCAGCCGCGGCGCCTGCTCCGGCGTGGTCAGGATCGCGAAGGCGACGCGGCCGTCGGCGACGACGATCGGCGACAGCGCCGGCGACGCCGCGAGCGTGCCCCGTCCGTCGGGCGCGGGCACCGCCGCGAGCGCGCGGCGCACGTCGTCTTCACTGACCGGCACTGTCGTCCTCCTGACAGGAATCTTCATAGGGTGGGCATGCGAAGCATGCCCACGAACGCGGGCTTGCCCGCGTTCGTATTCCCGGATGCGCAAGTCGGGCAGGCCCGACTTGCGTCGCGGGCATCGGCCGCGCCGACGCCCACCCTACAGGGCGGCACCATAGGCTGCGGCGTCAGCCGCGCAACAAGGCCAGCAGGCGGGCGGCCGCCTCCATTTCGCGGCGACGCCGCGCCGTGCGCCGCGCCGCCTCCTCGTCGAGGCCCCATTTCTCGGCGTTCCAGTCCTCGTCGACCTGCGCGGCGAGCCAGGCGGCGCCGGCGTCGAGCTGGCCGTGCAGCACCGCGAGCGCGAGCAGCGCCGAGCCGGTCAGCGTGGTCATGACGTGGAGCGCCGCCAAGGCCAGCGGGTCGAGCGCCGCGACCTCGTGGCGAACCGCCTCCAGCGCCGCCTCGGGCTGCTCGACGAACATCACCCCGGCCGCGAGATTGAGATGGATGTGCCGCTCGTCCCGCGCCCACGCCAGCACCGGGTCCCATGCCGCACCCTGGCGGCGGGCCAGCTCGAGCGGCCCCTCGGCGCGATAGCACAGGAGGTCCGACGCGGCGTATTTCACCACTTCGGCACGAACCGATTCGATATTCGCTGCAACCGCATCGAGCGCGCTGTTGACGAGCCGGTTGAGAGGCATCGCGGTGGGGTCGACGACCTCTTCCTGGGCCTCCCATTCCGCCGCCAGGGCCTCGGCCAGCGCGGCATCGGCGACCGCGAGCGGCCGCCGCGCAGGCGTCTTCACCGGCCGATCGTCGAGAGCGATCGCATAGCCGTCCTCGCCGGCGACGACCGCCACGCGCGTGTAGAAGCGGCGCGGCAGGCTGGGGCGGGTCGAGGCACGCAGGCCGGCAAGCGGATCGGTCGCCATGACCGTCGATTTAAGCCTGCCGCGGCCGCATTGCGAGAGCGGGCCGGCTCACGCCCGCCCGGCCATCCGCATCAGGCGCGGCACCACCGGGATCGCGAACAGGACATAGAAGCTGTTGCCGCCGGCGCCGGCGGCCGCAAGCGCGATCGCAACAACGAAGGTGCCGAGCGGGATGATGCCGCGCCAGACGATGGCGCTGGTGACGTCGCGGGGCGTGTCCGGGCGCAGCAGGCGCCCGATCCGCATCGCATAGACCCAGCTCGCCAGCTGGATCGCCGAAGCCACCGCGAGGCTCACGAGATAGAAGATCGTCGCCTCGGCGCCCCGCATCGTCTGTCCGAGGACCGAGGTCGGGAACGGCAGGAAGCTGACTGCCATCAGGAGAAGCAGGGTCAGCATCACGAACGGCGCGTCGACCCGTTCGATCCACTGGAACGAGCGCACGTTGGCGCGCCAGAAGATGGCGATGACCCAGAAGCTGATGGCGAAGCTGAGCCCGCGTTCCCAGTTGTCGGCGAGCGCCGCGAAGATGTGCCCGGATCGCATCGCCTCTTCCGGCAAGCGCAGGTCGAGCGCGAGCAGCGTCACCGCGATCGCGAAGACGCCGTCGCTCAGCATGATGAGGCGCTCGCGGCCGCTGTTCTCCGGCTCGGCGCTCATTCCTCCGGTGCCTCCAGGATGGGGTCGGCGGCGCCGGCCTCGAAGCCGAACAGGGCGAAGGCGGTGCGCATGTGGTCGGGCAGCGGCGCGGTGACGTCGATGGTGCCGTGGCCGCGGGGATGCGGCAGGGTCAGCCGCCGCGCCAGAAGCATCAGCGTCGGCGGCAACCCCTCGGGCAGGCCCTCCACGGGTGCGCCGTACTTGCCGTCGCCGAGGATCGGATGGCCGATATGGGCGAGGTGGGCGCGAAGCTGGTGGGTCCGCCCCGTGACCGGCTTCAGCGACAGCCACGACGCCGCCTTCCCGGCCTTCTCGACCACGGCGTAATAGGTCACGGCGTGGCTCGCCGCGTCCTCGCCATGGGCGGCGACGCGCATCTTCTCGCCGTCGGCGCCGTGGCCCTTGGCGAGATAGGTCGAGATGCGGCCCTGGCGCGGGTTCGGCACCCCGGCCGCCAGCGCCCAATAGATCTTCCGCGCCGCGCGGCTGCGGAACGTCTTGCCGAGCGCCACCGCGGCCGGCCGGGTCTTGGCGACGAGGAGGCAGCCGGCCGTGTCGCGGTCGAGCCGGTGGACCAGGCGCGGGCGCTCGCCGCCCGGACCCGCCAGCGCCGCCAGCATGCCGTCGATGTGGCGGGTGGTGCCGGAGCCGCCCTGCACCGCGAGGCCGGCCGGCTTGTTCAGCACCATCACGTCGCGGTCCTCGAACAGGACGAGGCTCTTGAGAAACGCGGCGTCGGAGGGGCGCGGCCGCGCGGCCGCCGGCGCGGGCGCATCGGCCAAGGGCGGGATGCGCACCGCCTGCCCGGCCGCGAGCCGCGCCGAGGCCTTGGCACGGCCGCCGTCGATCCTGACCTGGCCGGTGCGGAGCAGCTTCTGCACCTGGGCAAAGCCGAGCTCGGGATGATGCGCGCGGAGGAAACGGTCGAGCCGAAGCCCGTCCTCGCCCTCCTTCACAGTGACGATCTCGACCCCGGACACCGTCGGCTCCTCGCCTTGGTCCCTTAGCCGAAGGCGCGGCCGAGCGCGAGCCCGGCGACCAGCGCCGCGATCCCGACCGCGACCGAGACCGCGACATAGAGCGCCGCGACGCCTGTCGCGCCGCGTTCCCACAGAAGCACGGCGTCGAGCGAGAACGAGGAGAAGGTGGTGAAGCCGCCGAGGATGCCGGTCGTAAGGAGCAGGCGGAGCGCCTGTCCGCCGCCGCTGAACCGGAGCGCGAACCACGCCGCCAGGAGCCCCATGACGAAGGAGCCGACCAGGTTCACCGTCAGCGTGCCCCAGGGGAAGTGGATGCCGAGAAGGCGCGCAGCGCCGATGTTGACGAGGTGGCGGAGGCCGCCGCCGATGCCGGCCCCGACCACCACGAGCAGGAGCGCGTTCATCCCCTTCTTCCCCCAATCCCCGGCCTAAGCCACCCCGGCGAGCCCGATCAGCGCGGCGGCCCCGAGGGCCCACAGCGGATTGATCCGGGTGAAGAAGGCCAGGGCCGCCGTCCCCAGAGTGATCAGCCCAGCGACCGCCGTATCGTCCGCGGCGCGGGCGATGACATAGGCGCTTGCCGCGATCAAGCCGGTCGTCAGCGGCACAAGCCCGGCCTGCACCGCGATGCGCCAGCGCGCGGCGCGAAAGCGGTCCCATACGCTGGCGACGGCGAAGGTGAGCAGCGAGCACGGCAGGCAGAAGGCGAGCGTCGTCAGGAGGGCGCCGAGGAGGCCGGAGACGTGCCAGCCGATCAGCGTGACGATCAGGACGTTCGGCCCGGGCGCCGTGGTCGAGATGGCGAACAGGTTCGCGAAGGTGTCGTCGCTCATCCAGCCGGCCGCCGTGACCAGGCGGTGCATCTCCGGCACGGTGGCGTTGGCGCCGCCGATCGCGACCATCGACAGCGCGAGAAAGGGCAGGACGAGCGAGGGCAGCCCGGCCTTCATCTCAGCCTCCACCAGGCGGCAGCGACGCTGAACGGCGCCAGCGCGACGACGACATAGGGCAGCGGGAAATGGAGCAGCGCCACGGCGGCGAAGGCGACGACGGCGAAGAGCTTCCCGACATGGAAGCCGCCGCGGAACACCGGCAGCCCGATCTTCACGACCGTCGCGATGACGAGGCCGGCGGCCGCCGGTGCCAGGCCGGCGAGGATGCCGTGCAGCGCCGGGAGGTTGCCGTAGCGCTCGTAGACCGCGCCGAGCGCCATCACGATCGCCATCGGCATCACCATGATGCCGCCAAAGCCGGCGAAGGCTCCCGGGATGCCGTGGAAGCGGGCGCCGAGCGCAACCGAGAGGTTGACGATGTTCGGCCCCGGCAGGAACTGGCAGAGCGCCAGCATCTCCGTGAACTCGGTGCCGCTGAGCCAGCCCTTCTGCTCGACGATCATCCGCCGCGCCCACGGCAGGACGCCGCCGAAGGCTATCAGCGAGATCGTCAGGAACCCGAGGAAGATCGCGGCGACGCTGGGCGGCGACACCGGCGCCGCCGAATCGGCGGCGGTTGCGGAGGGCGGCATGGCCGGATCATAGGCGAGCCGCCGAAAACCGGAAGCGGGCCTCGGACCGCCAACAGGGCCATTCCGCTGTCGTCCCCGGACGCGCGCGGCGCGCCGATCGGGGATCCGGTCGCAAGCGGAGCGCCCATTCCCGGATCCCCGACCGGCGCCTTCGGCTCGGCCGGGACGACGGGCACCTCGCAATACGTCATCAGGCCAGCTCGAACGCCTTGAGCTTGTCCGCATCGAGGGTGATGCCCCAGCCGGGCCGGTCGGGCGGGATTGCATAGGTGCCGTGCTCGAACGGGGCACGGTCGACGATCATGCCGTGGAACACCGGGTCGCGGTCGGGGTGGTGGGTCTCCATGTAGGTGCCGCCGGCGATCGCGGCGAGGAGATGGGCACCGAGATGGGGCTCGCCGTGATGGGCCATCTCGACCCCGAACGAGGCCGCGGTGCCGGCGACGCGGTTCCACACCGTCGGCCCGCCGCCCCAGCTCGCATCGAAATTGCAGACGTCGATCGCGCCGTCGATCATGAGGTCGCGGCAGGCCTCGGCCGAGCCCTCCGACTGGCCGGCGCAGACCGGCACCCCGCCGGCGCGGCGCACGTCGGCCATGTCGCGGCGGTCGTTGCGCCAGCGGCAGGGCTCCTCGAACCAGCGCACGCCGAGCCCGTCGATGCGCCGGGCGAAGTCGACCGCGTCGGCGCGGCTCCAGCCGCGGTTGGCATCGACGCAGAGCACGAAATCCGGCCCGATCGCCTCCCGCGCGGCACGGACGCGGGCGGCGTCGCGCACCGGGTCGCCGCCGACCTTGAACTTGCAGCCGCCCATGCCGAGCGCGCGCAGCTCGATCATCTCCTCGCCGAAGGCGGCCTCGTCGCCCTCGCGGTGATAGCCCGCGATCGCGATCACCGGCAGCTTGTCGCGAAAACCGCCCCAGAGGCGGTAGAGCGGCTGGCCGACCGCCTTGCCGACGGCGTCCCAGATCGCGGTGTCGGCACAGGCCATGGCGCGGTAGCCGGCGCGCGGATCGCGGCCGCCATGGTCGGTGGCGCGGTCCATCCGCTCCCAGCAGCGCTCGGTCGCGAACACCGGCTGGCCGACGATGACCGGCGCGATCTCCTCCAGCACGATGCGCCGGACGACCGGCAGCAGGCCGCGCTCGCCGACCATGTTGAGGCCCTCGCCGACCAGGCCCTCGCGGGTCGTCACGCGCGTCACGATCGCGGTGCGATGGCTGACCTCGTAGATGCTGCCCTTGAAGGTCTGCGACAGCGGCACCGCGACGGCGCGCGCCTCGACCCGCTCGATGACGAAGTCCCCGCTCACCCGTCCCTCCTGTCGCGGCGATGCGCCGGACGACCGCCTGCGGCAGCTATCGCAAACGAGCTTCCCGCCCACAATGGCCCGCGTGGCGGCAAGGCCGCTCAGGCGTATTGCGGCATGGACAGGAGCGGATTGGCCGGGCGCCCGGCCATGCGGCCGCTAGCCGGCTGGCGAGCGTCAAGACGACGGCCGGCCTCACGGCCGGCCGTCGATCGTGGCGATGCCCGCGGGGCTATTGCACCGGCGTGTTGATGACCTGCGCCTCCATGTAGGCCTGGAGGCCCATGACGCCGTGCTCGCGTCCGACGCCGGATTCCTTGAAGCCGCCGAAAGGCACGTCGGGCTCGGAGCCGATGTGGTGGTTGACCCACACGGTCCCCGCCTCGATGCGCGACGCGACTTCCTCGCCCTTCGGGATGTCGGTCGTCCACACCGAGGCACACAGGCCCATCCTGGTGTCGTTGGCGCGCGCGACCACGTCGTCGAGGTCGCGGTAGCTCAAGACCGGCAGCACCGGGCCGAACTGCTCCTCGGTGACGAGGCGGGCATCGTCCTTGAGGCCGGCCACGATGGTCGGCGCGAGATAGTAGCCCGGCCGGTTCAGCGTGTGGCCGCCGGAAAGGATGCGCGCGCCGGGCTGCTTCTTGGTGTCCTCCAGCACGTCCAGCACCTTGTCGAACTGCATCTTGTTCTGCAGCGGCCCCATCTGCACGTCGGGCTCGAAGCCGTCGCCGACGCGGTAGCTGTTGGCGATCTCGACCAGACCGTCGCAGACCTTGTCGTACATCGGCTCGGGCACGTAGACGCGCTTGATCGCCATGCAGATCTGGCCGCAATTGGCGAAGGCGCCGTTGAAGATCCGGGCGATCGAGGACGACAGGTCGGCGTCGTCCAGGATGATCGCCGGGTCGTTGCCGCCGAGCTCCAGCGTCACCCGCTTCAGCGTGGCGGCGGCGCTCGCCATCACCTTCTTGCCGGTCGCGACCGAGCCGGTGAAGGTGATCTTGTCGACGCCGGGATGCTCGGTCAGCCATTGGCCGAGCGCGTTGCCGCCGCCGAGCACGTTGAAGACGCCGGGCGGCATCACCTCGCGCGAGATCTCGCCCATGAGCAGCGTCGACAGCGGCGTGTAGGGCGAGGGCTTCAGCACCAGCGTGCTGCCGGCATAGAGCGCCTGGGCGATCTTGTGCGCGGCGAGCGCGAGCGGCACGTTCCACGGCGCGATCGCGCCGACGACGCCCATCGGGCGGTAGTGCAGCGTGAAGCGGCGCTTGCCGTCGTCGCGCAGCACCTCGTCGTTGAGCTCGATCTCGGCCATCTTCTCGAGCGACATCGCGGTGCCCGCGACCTCGCCGACCGCGTTCGACAGCGGCTTGCCCTGCTCGCGGGTGATCAGCGCGGCGAGCTCGGGACCGTTCTCCCGCACCTTGGCGGCGAGCCGGCGGAGATAGCCGCGGCGCTCGGCGAAGGAGAGCCGGCTCCAGTCCGCGAAGGCGCGCCGTGCCGCGGCCACCGCCCGGTCGAGCTGCTCGCGCGTCGCATCGGGGCATTGGGCGAACACCGCCGCCGTAGAGGGGTTGATCACGCCGAAGGTCTCGGCGCTGGCCTCCGCCTTGCCGTCGATCGTGTGGGTGAAGCGAAAGGTGACTTCGCCTTTGCCGTTGGCGTCGGTTCCGTAGCCCATCTGCCATCCTCGTCCGTGGGCCGGGCTCTCCTGCTCCAAGGGGAGACGAGCCCGGGTGGTTATGTGTACGCGACTATAACGATCGCCCGTGCTTTGGCCAGTCGGGCCGCGGCGCGGGCCTGTCCGCCGGCGGGGAGCCGACGGCGAAGCCTGCAGGGTGGGCGTCGGCACGATCGACGCCCACGATCGACGCCAGAGGTGGGCATCGCAAGCGATGCCCACCCTACGAGCCGCCCCGCTCCTTCCGGAGCTTAGCCCAATAGTCCAGCCGCTTGCGGATCTCGCGCTCGAAGCCGCGGTCGGGCGGATCATAGAAGGTCTCGCGGCCCATCGCCTCGGGGAAATAGTCCTGGCCGGAGAATGCCTCGGGCTCGTCGTGGTCGTAGCGGTAGCCCGAGCCGTAGCCCTCCTGCTTCATCAGCTTGGTCGGGGCGTTGAGGATGATTTTCGGCGGCGGCAGCGAGCCGCGGGCCTTGGCGGCGGCGCGGGCGCGGCCGAAGGCGAGATAGGTCGCGTTCGATTTCGGCGCGGTCGCGAGGTAGAGGCAGGCCTCGGCCAGTGCCAGCTCGCCCTCCGGCGTGCCGAGATTCTCGTAGGCCTCGCGGGCGGCGTTGCAGAGGACGAGCGCCTGCGGGTCGGCGAGGCCAACGTCCTCGGACGCCATCCTGACCATGCGGCGGGCGAGGTAGAGCGGGTCCTCCCCGGCGTCGAGCATGCGGGCGAGGTAGTAGAGCGCGGCGTCGGGATCGGAGCCGCGGACCGATTTGTGCAAGGCCGAGATCAGATTGTAGTGGCCGTCCTGGGCCTTGTCGTAGATCGGCGCGCGCCGCTGCACGATCTCCTGCAGCGCGTCCTGGCCGAACATTTCGCCTTCGCGCGCCGCGCGCCAGACCTCCTCGGCAAGCGTCAGCGCGGCGCGGCCGTCGCCGTCGGCCATGCGAAGCAGCGAGGCGCGGCCTTCCTCGTCGAGCGGCAGCGCGCGCCCCTCCGCGACTTCGGCACGGGCGAGCAGCTTCTCCATCGCCTCGACGGCGAGCGGCTGGAACACCATCACCCGCGCCCGCGACAGCAGCGCGGCGTTGAGCGCGAAGGACGGGTTCTCGGTCGTGGCGCCGACGAGGGTCACCGTGCCGTCCTCCATCACCGGGAGGAAGGCGTCCTGCTGGGCGCGGTTGAAGCGGTGGATCTCGTCGACGAAGAGCAGCGTCCCCTGCCCCACCGCGCGCCGGCCCCGCGCGGCTTCGAAGATCCGCTTCAGGTCGGCGACGCCCGAGAAGATCGCCGAGATCGGCTCGAAATGAAGGTCGGTCTCGTCGGCGAGGAGGCGGGCGACAGTGGTCTTGCCGGTGCCGGGCGGCCCCCAGAAGATCAGCGAGCCGAGGCTGCCCGACCCGAGCAAACGGGTCAGCGCCCCGTCGGGCCCGACCAGATGGTCCTGCCCGACCACCTCGGCGAGGCGGCGCGGACGAAGACGGTCGGCCAGCGGGCGGGGCGCGCCCTTGTCCAGGCCGGCAGCCTCGAACAGCGTGGTCATGCCCGAAGCCTATCCGTCATTGCGCGCGAAGCGAAGCAATCCAGGGCTCCGGCCGCGGCGCTTGCGGCCCTGGATTGCTTCGCCACTTCGTTCCTCGCAATGACGCTGCCCTCAGTAGCGCAGGACCTGCGACAGGCGCTGGCCGCCGCGGTCGAGCGTGATCCGCCATACCCGGCTGCCGTCGCCGTTCAGGCGATCGAGCTCGTGGGTCGAGCCGACATTCGAGCCGTTCAGCGACAGCACCACGTCGCCCTTCTGGAAGCCGACCTGCGCGGCGATCGAGCCGTCGGCCACCGCGGAGACCGCGACGCCCTTCTCGACGCCGCTCAGGCCGAGTTGCTGCGAGACCGCCGGCGAGATGTTCACGACCGTCGCCCCCGACAACGGCCCGCGGCCGGCGAGCGTGATCTGGTCGCGCGGGGGCACCTCGGGCGCGGTCTCGACCTTGACCGGAACGACGAGGTCGCGCCCGTCGCGCCGCACCGCGAGGCTCGCGGTCGAGCCGATCGGCCGGGTGGTGAAGAGATAGGTCACCTCGGCGGCGTCGCCGGTCTCGTGGTCGTCGACCGCGGTGACGAGATCGCCCGGCTTCAGCCCCGCCTCCGCCGCGGGCGAATCCTTCTCGACGTCGCTCACCAGCGCGCCCTCGGGCCGTGGCAAGTTCATCGAGCGCGCGATGTCCGGCGTCACCGATTGCAGCGAGGCGCCGAGCCAGGGCCGCGCCACGGAGGTCTTGCCGGCCTCGGCCGAGGCGACGATCAGACGGACCAGCGAACTCGGGATGGCGAAGCCGATGCCGGCATTGGCGCCCGACGGCGACAGGATCGCCGAGTTGATGCCGATCAGGCGGCCCTTCATGTTAACCAGCGCGCCGCCGGAATTGCCTTGGTTGATGGCGGCGTCGGTCTGGATGAAGACGCGGTCGTCGCCCTCGCCGAGGTCGATGTGCCGGACGGCGGAGACGATGCCCGACGTCACGGTCTGGCCGAGGCCGTAGGGGTTGCCGATCGCGAGCACGAGGTCGCCGACCTCGTAGCTGTCGTCATCGGCGAGCGGCACGGTCGGGAAGTCGCCGCTGCCGCCCTTGATGCGGAGCACCGCGAGGTCCATCCGCGGGTCGGCGATCACCACCTCGGCGTCGAACTGGCGCTGGTCGACCAGCGAGACCTTCAGCTCGGTAGCGCCCTCGATGACGTGGTTGTTGGTGACGACGAGGCCCGAGCGGTCGACGATCACGCCCGAGCCGAGCGCCTCCTGGACCCGCTTGCGCCCGCCGAACGGTACCGAATTGCCGAAGAAGCGGCGGAACAGCGGGTCGTCGAACAGGGTGTTGCGCTGCGCCACCACCCGCGCGGCGTAGACATTGACCACCGCCGGCGAGACGGTGTGGACGATCGGGGCGTAGGAGAGCTGGATTTCGCTGCGGCTCGCCGGCAGCGCCCGCTCCTCGGCCGTCGCCGGCCCGGCCAAGGCCAGCCCGAGAAGGATCGCCGCCGCTGTCGTCAGGCCGGACCGTCGCAGGATCATATTCGTTCCTCGCACGCGCACCCCGCCAGCGGA
This sequence comes from Hyphomicrobiales bacterium, assembly GCA_035547055.1. GTDB lineage: Bacteria > Pseudomonadota > Alphaproteobacteria > Rhizobiales > Methylopilaceae > DASZVN01. Next base: position 2,055 of record DASZVN010000038.1, on the reverse strand, counting down.
TATAGGCCCGCGACCGCAGAAGGGCGAGAGATTGCCGTCGCAGGCCGGCCTCGCCCAAGCTATGCTGTACTTGGCAATGCCTCATCCTGAGGCGGCCGCGCGGCGGCCGTCTCGAAGGATGGGCCACGCATCCGTGCTTCGAGACGCGAAGCTTCGCTTCGCTCCTCAGCATATGGACCGGGGAGAGTCCGAATGGTCGGTTGGATCATCTTGGCGATCGTGGTGGTGATCATCCTGTGGGCGATCACGGTCTACAACCGCCTGGTCGGGCTCAGGCAGACGGCGAACCAGGCCTGGGCCGACGTCGACGTGCAGCTCAAGCAGCGCCACGACCTCGTGCCCAACCTGGTCGAAACCGTGAAAGGCTACGCCGCCCACGAGCGCGGCACCCTCGACGAAGTGGTGAAGGCCCGCCAGGCCGCCGTCACGGCGTCCTCGCCGCAGGCCCAGGCCCAGGCCGAGAACATGCTGACCGGGGCGCTGCGCCAATTGTTCGCGGTAGCCGAGGCCTATCCCGACCTCAAGGCCAACCAGAACTTCCTGCAGCTCCAGACCGAGCTCGGCGACCTCGAGAACAAGATCGCGGCCTCGCGGCGCTTCTTCAACAACGCGGTGGCGGAGTTCAACGCGGCGATCCAGCAGTTCCCGGCGGTGCTGTTCGCGGCGTCGATGGGCTTCACCCAGCGCACCTTCTTCGAGGTGCCGCAGGCCGACCGCGCCGCCGTCGAAGCCGCCCCGCAGGTGAAGTTCTGAGGATCGGCTCTTCATTGTAGGGTGGGCATCGGCTCCGCTGATGCCCACGTCGCAAGTCGGGCCTGCCCGACTTGCGCATCGGGATACCAGCACGGGCGAGCCCGTGTTGGTGGGCAAGCGTAGCTTGCCCACCCTACGAAGGACTCCCATGGGCAGCGTCGGGCTCAAGACCCACATCTGGAACAACCTGCTGAAGTCCGTGCTGCTGTTGGCGGGCTTCCCGGTGCTGGTGCTGGCGGTCACCTACGCGGTCGCGCTGCTCCTGGTCTCCGGCCAGGACCCGACCGTCGGCGAAGGGCTGGACGAGGCGGCCCGCCTCATGCCGCACCTCATCCCGATCGCGCTGATCGCGACCGCGATCTGGTACGTGATCGCCTGGTTCGTCCACCAGCCGCTGATCGCCGCGACCACCGGGGCGCAGTCCGTCACCCGCGCGGAGGAGCCGCGCCTCTACAATCTCGTCGAGAATCTCTGCATCTCGCGTGGCCTGACCGTGCCCTCGATCCGCATCGTCGAGACCGATGCGCTCAACGCCTATGCCAGCGGCGTCCGCAAGGGCAACTACTGCGTCACCGCGACCCGCGGCCTCCTCGACGCGCTCGACGACCGCGAGCTCGAGGCGGTGCTCGCCCACGAGATGACGCATATCCGCAACGGCGACGTCCGGCTCCTCGTCATCGCCACGATCTTCGTCGGCATCGTCTCGCTCGGCGGCGAATTGATCATCCGCAGCTTCGGCTGGGGCGGCTGGTGGTTTCCCTCCGGCCGGCGCTGGGGCCGCTCGCGCGACGACGGCGAGCGGCGGGGCGGCGGCGGCGCGATCATCCTCATCCTGATCGCGGTCGCGATCTTCCTGGTGGCGCGGCTCCTCGCGATCGTGCTGCGTCTCGCGCTGTCGCGGAAACGCGAGCTTCTCGCCGACGCCGGCTCCGTCGAGCTGACCAAGGACCCCGACGCCCTGATCACGGCGCTCCGCAAGATCGAGGGCCGCTCGGACATTCCCCGCGTGCCCGGCGACATCCGCGAGATGTTCTTCGACAACGCGATCAGGAACGGGTTCGAGCGGCTGTTCGCGACCCACCCGCCGATCCAGGTCCGGATCGACGCCCTGGTGCGCTATGCCGGCGGCCACGACCCCGGCCCGCTGCCGCTGGCCCCGCCGCCCGCGCCCGAGACGCCCGACGCGCCGCCCTCCTTCATCCCCGCCGAAGGCCCGTGGGGCCGCCGAGGTCCCTGGGGGTGAGCGCGCTCGCCCCCTCCACCATGCTTCGCATGGTCCCCCTCCCCCGCTGCGCGGGGGAG